>NZ_JBHYXC010000060.1:0-37058 GCF_042751495.1 Streptomyces sp. NPDC059373
CGTCCGGTTCCCGGGTCCGTCCTCAATCGCCGGACGGGCTGAAAGTCAGCCCGTCCGGCGATTGAGGACAAAGCGCAGCCGGCGGCTGCGCAACCCGGCGAACGTCCGCGGCCACGGCACTAGCCCGGCGGCTGGACGCGGGTGCCGTAGTGATCGGCCACGACCCGGCTCATCGCGCCGATCGGGTCGTCGGCGACATCCTTGGCCGCGAAGAAGACGTTGCCGCGCACCTGCGGGTAGTCCGCGTCGAAGGAGAGGTGCCGGGACAGCTCGGCGGGGTCCTGCCAGGCGTCGGGCTGGCCGGAGGCGCCGGCCTTGTAGAGGGCCTCGCCGATGTAGAGGCGAACGCGGGTGCCGGCGACGGTGTCGGACCACCAGGGGATGAGTTCGGCGTAGTCGGCGGCCGAGTTGCCGAGGTGCCAGTAGACCTGCGGGACGATGTAGTCGATCCACTCCTTGCGGACCCAGCCGCGGGTGTCGGCGTACAGGTCGTCGTAGGTCTGGACGCCCGCCCGGGTGTCGGAGCCCAGCGGATCGGTGCTGCGGTTGCGCCAGACGGCGAAGGGGCTGATGCCGAAGCGGGTGCCGGGGCGGATCTGCTTGATGCGGGCGGCGGTCTCCTGGACGAGCAGGTCGATGTTGTGGCGGCGCCAGACGGCGCGGTCGTTGTAGTCGGCGCCGTAGCGGTCGTACGCGTAGTCGTCGTCGAAGGACTGACCCGCGACCGGGTAGGGGTAGAAGTAGTCGTCCCAGTGGACGGCGTCGATGGCGTAGCGCCTGACCGCGTCGAGCATCGCGTCCTGGACGAAGCGGCGGACCTCGGGCAGGCCGGGGTTGTAGTAGAGCTTGCCGCCGTACGGGACCACCCAGTCGGGGTGCACGCGGGCGGGGTGGCGGGGCACCAGCCGGGAGCGGTCGGTGTTGTTGGCGATCCGGTAGGGGTTGAACCAGGCGTGCAGCTGCAGCCCGCGCCGGTGGGCCTCGCGGACGGCGGTGCCGAGCGGGTCCCAGCCGGGGTCGCGGCCCTGGGTGCCGGTGAGGTATTCGGACCAGGGTTCGTACGACGACGGCCAGAACGCGTCGGCGGTGGGCCGGACCTGGAACATCACCGCGTTGAGCCGGCGGTCGGCGGCGCAGTCGAGCACGTCGAGCAGCTCCTGCCGCTGCCGGGACGCGGACAGGCCGCGCGCGGACGGCCAGTCACGGTTGGCGACGGTGGCGACCCACATACCGCGCAGCTGCGCCCGGGGAGCCGCGAGTGCCTCACCGCCCACCGACAGCGCCAGTGCCGCCCCGGCGGCGCCTCCCGCGAAGGCGCGGCGCGTGATGTGCCGGCCCACCGTGTCCATGTCCATGCGTGCCCCCTGATCGTCCGTCATGTCCCGCTGATGATGCGCGGCCCGAGGGGCGAGGGGCAATCTCCGCACCCTGACGGCGTGTCAGCCGACCTCTGAAAGCCCTTTCCCCACCCCTTCTCGGGTCGGCGCATGGCCGCTACCATCGGTCTGCCATCCACCATGGGAGCGCTCCCAGTCCACACGTTCCGTCCACACACCGCCCGCACAGCGGCTGTACGGAGAGGGAGTCCCCCCATGCCACTGCCCCCCATGCCCCTGCCACGAAGAGCCCTGGGCGCACTGCTGGCCGCACTCGCCCTGATCTGCGGATTACTGGCCGCCGCCGCGACCTCGGTGCAGGCCGCCGCGACAGCGGAGACGTACACCTGGAAGAACGCCCGCATCGACGGCGGCGGATTCGTGCCCGGCGTCATCTTCAACCGCTCGGAGAAGAACCTCGCGTACGCCCGCACCGACATCGGCGGGGCCTACCGCTGGAACGAGAGCGGCAAGTCATGGACACCGCTGATGGATTCCGTCGACTGGGACCACTGGGGCCATACCGGCGTCGTCAGCCTCGCCACCGACTCCGTGAACCCCGACAAGGTCTACGCCGCCGTCGGCACGTACACCAACTCCTGGGACCCCAACAACGGGGCCGTGCTCCGCTCTTCCGACCGGGGCGCCACCTGGACGGCCGCCGCACTGCCCTTCAAGCTCGGCGGCAACATGCCCGGCCGCGGCATGGGCGAACGCCTCGCGATCGACCCCAACAAGAACAGCGTCCTGTACCTGGGCGCGCCCAGCGGCAACGGCCTGTGGCGCAGCACCGATTCGGGCGTGACGTGGTCGAAGGTCACCGCCTTCCCCAACCCCGGCGACTACGCCCAGGACCCCGGCGACACCACCGGCTACGCCAGCGACAACCAGGGCGTCGTATGGGTCACCTTCGACGAGCGCACCGGTTCGTCCGGCAGCGCCACCCAGACCGTCTACGTGGGCGTCGCCGACAAGGACAACACCGTCTACCGTTCCACCGACGGCGGTTCGAGCTGGTCCCGCATCGCCGGCCAGCCCACCGGCTACATCGCCCACAAGGGCGTCCTGGACTCCACGAACGGCTATCTGTACATCGCCACCAGCGACACCGGCGGCCCGTACGACGGCGCCAAGGGCCAGGTCTGGCGCTACGCGACCGCCACCGGCGCCTGGACCGACGTGAGCCCGCTCCCGGACGCCGACACCTACTTCGGCTACGCCGGCCTGACCGTCGACCGACAGCACCCCGGCACGGTCATGGTCACCGGCTACAGCTCCTGGTGGCCCGACACCCAGATCTACCGCTCGACCGACAGCGGCGGCACCTGGACCCACGCGTACGACTGGAGCAGCTACCCGAGCCGTACCTTCCGCTACACCCAGGACGTGTCCTCCGTCCCCTGGCTGACCTTCGGCACGAATCCGACGGCGCCCGAGGTCACGCCGAAACTGGGCTGGATGACCGAGTCGCTGGAGATCGACCCCTTCAACTCCGACCGCATGATGTACGGCACCGGCGCCACCCTCTACGGCACCGACAACCTCACCGCCTGGGACACCTCGGGCGGCCAGATCAAGATCACGCCGATGGTCAAGGGCATCGAGGAGACCGCCGTCAACGACCTGATCAGCCCGCCCTCCGGCGCCCCGCTGCTCAGCGCCCTCGGCGACATCGGCGGCTTCCGGCACACCGACCTGACCGCCGTGCCCGCACTGATGTACACCTCCCCCGGCTTCACGACCACCACCAGCCTCGACTTCGCCGAGGCCGGCCCGAACACCGTGGTGCGGGTCGGCAACAACGACACCGCCCCGCGTATCGCCTTCTCCACCGACAACGGCGCCAACTGGTTCCAGGGCACCGAGCCCTCGGGCGTCACCGGCGGCGGCACGGTCGCCGCTGCCGCCGATGCCAGTGGCTTCGTCTGGAGCCCCGACGGCACGGGCGTCTCCTACACGACCGGCTACGGCAACTCCTGGACCGCCTCGACCGGCGTCCCGGCCGGCGCGACGGTCGAATCCGACCGCAAGAACCCCAAGAAGTTCTACGCCTTCAAGTCCGGGACCTTCTACGTCAGTACGGACTCCGGCGCGACCTTCTCCGCCACCGCCGCCACCGGGCTCCCCGCCGACGGATCCGTACGCTTCAAGGCCCTCCCCGGCACCGAGGGCGACATCTGGCTCGCCGGCGGCAGCTCGACGGGCACGTACGGCCTGTGGCACTCGACGAACTCCGGCGTGTCCTTCACCAAGCTCCCGGCCGTCGAGCAGGCCGACACCATCGGCTTCGGCAAGGCCGCCACCGGCGTCTCGTACCCGGCGCTCTACACCAGCGCCAGGATCGGCGGCGTACGCGGCATCTTCCGCTCCACCGACGCGGGCGCGAGCTGGGTGCGGATCAACGACGACGCCCACCAGTACGGCTGGACCGGCGGCGCGATCACGGGCGACCCGAGGGTCTACGGCCGGGTGTACGTCAGCACGAACGGGCGCGGCGTCGTGTACGCCGACACATCCGACACGACGGGCGGCGGCAGCACCACGACACCCACGCCCACCCCGACCCCGACCCCGACGGCGACCACGACCCCGACGGCGGCCCCGTCCACCTGCGCGGTGACGTACGCGATCACCAGCCAGTGGAACACCGGCTTCCAGGGCGACATCTCCATCAAGAACACCGGCGCGTCCGCCGTCAACGGCTGGACCCTCGCCTGGACCTTCCCCAACGGCCAGACGGTCTCCCAGCTCTGGAACGCCACCTACACCCAGACCGGCTCGACGGTCACCGCCACCTCCCTCAGCTGGAACTCCGCCATCGCCGCAGGCTCGTCGGTCTCCTTCGGCTTCACCGCCGGCTGGTCCGGCACCAACGGCAAACCGACCGCCTTCACCCTCAACGGCTCCACCTGCGCGATCACTTAAGGGGTGCTACGGTCGCGGACATGACTTCCGGACCGCACTGACGGCAGACCCCCTGACCGCCCCGCGCATGCGCACGGGGCGGTCCTCGGTGTCCCTGTCAGGCGAATCCTCGTCCGGAGTTCCCTCATGTCCCGCACCAGCGGTGTGCTGCCTCGCCATGCCCAACTGCCCTTTCTGATCAGCCTGCTCGGCCGCTTCGGCTACGCCGGGCACGGACTGGCCGTCCTCCTCTTCCTCAACCAGAGCGTCGGCTCGCTGGCCGTCGCCGGCACGCTCGACGCCGTCTTCGCGTTCACGGCCACCTCGACCGTCCCCCTCCGGGCCCGCCTGATGGACCGGCGCGGGGCGGGCACCCCCGTCCTGCCCGTGCTGGGCATCGCGTACGGAGCGGCGGTGTGCGCGCTGCTCGTGATGGGCTCGTGGGCGCCGCCGGTGCTGCTCGCGGTGCCGCTGGCGGCGATGGGGCTCAGCGCGCCGCCGATGGGGGTGGTGATGCGGATCCTGTGGGCGGCGCTCGTGCCCGAGGAACTGCTGGGCCGGGCACTCGGTCGCGACGCGGTGGCCGAGGAGCTGTCCGTGGTCTGCGGTCCGCTGCTCGGCGGGCTGGCCGCCGCGTCCGCCTCGCCCCGGACGGCGGTGGTCCTCACCGGCGCCCTGATCACCGGCGCCGCGCTGCCGCTCGGCCGGGCCGCCACCCGCCATCTGCCGGCCTCGAACGCCACCGCTACGGCCGCCGCCCCTGGGGCCGGCTCCGGTGCGGCGAAGGGCGGTTCCGTGGTGTTCCGGCTCCGTCCGGTGCTGGCGGTGCTCGGTTCCCTCGGGGTGCTGCTCGGCACCGTGGAGCTGGCGGCGGTCGCCGTGCCGGGGGTGGCCGCACTGCCCGGGGGCGCGGGCTGTCTGCTGGCTCTGATGTCCGCCGGCAGCGCGATCGGCGCCGTCATCCAGGGCCGCCTGCCCGACCCGGCGGCGCCGCTGCGGCGGGCACTGCTGCTCACCACCGGGGCCGTGCTCCTCGCCGGGCTGCTGCTCGGCGCGCTGTCGCTCCGCTCGCCGCTGTGGTGGGCGGTCGGCCTGCCCGTTGTAGGCGGCTGCGTGTCGCCCGCGATCGTCGCGGGCTACCTCTGGGTGGCCCGTACGGCTCGCGAGCACCCGGCCGAGGCCAACGCCTGGGCGAACACCGCCCTCGGGATGGGCGTCGCGGTGGGCACGGCCCTGGCCGGGATGGCTCTGGGCCTGGCCTAGGGGCGTAATCCATGTGTCATCCACCCAGGTGTAGTGTCGATCGGTGCGATCGGACCAGGGAAGAGGCAGGCGTTGAACGACATCCAGCACGTCGGTGTAGTGGGGTGCGGCCAGATGGGCGCGGGCATCGCGGAGGTGTGCGCCCGATCGGGACTGGACGTCCGGGTCGCCGAGACCACCGGCGAGGCACTGGAGCTCGGCCGTACGCGTCTGACCAACTCCCTTACGAAGGCCGCCGAACGCGGCAAGATCACCGCGGAGGAGCGGGACGCGACCCTGGGGCGGCTGACCTTCACCACCGACCTCGGCGAGTTCGCCGACCGGGACCTGGTCATCGAGGCCGTCGTGGAGAACGAGCAGGTCAAGACCGAGATCTTCCAGGTCCTCGATCAGGTCGTGACCCGGCCCGACGCGATCCTGGCCTCCAACACCTCCTCGATCCCGCTGGTCAAGCTGGCCGTCGCCACCTCGCGGCCCGACCAGGTCCTCGGCATCCACTTCTTCAACCCGGCCCCGGTCCAGAAGCTCGTCGAGCTGATCCCCGCGCTCACCACGGGCGACCAGACGCTGCTGCGCGCCGAGAAGCTGGTCACCGACGTCCTCGGCAAGCACGCCATCCGTGCCCAGGACCGCTCGGGCTTCATCGTCAACGCCCTCCTCATCCCGTACCTGCTGTCCTCGATCCGGATGTTCGAGTCCGGTATAGCCAGCCGCGAGGACATCGACAACGGCATGGAAATGGGCTGCGCCCACCCCATGGGGCCGCTCAAGCTGTCCGACCTCATCGGCCTGGACACGGTCGCGTCGGTGGCCGACTCGATGTACGACGAGTACAAGGAGCCCCTGTACGCGGCCCCGCCGCTGCTCCAGCGCATGGTCGACGCGGGGCGGCTCGGCCGCAAGACCGGCCACGGTTTCTACGACTACTCCTGACGGGCCTTACGGCCGCGCCCGGGCCGCCGGGTCGGCGGCAACGGAGATCGCCGGGCGGTCCGCCGCGTCGACGTCCAGGTCCGCCGGGGCGATCGCGGCGCCGGAGGCGAGGACGGCGACGGTCATGGCGTGGGCGAGTGCGGTACGGGAGCGGACGCCGAACTTGCGGTAGATGCGGGAGAGGGTGCCCTCGACCGTCTTGACGCTCATGAAGAGCTCGGCGGCGACCTCGCGGTTGGTGGCGCCGCCGCCGACCAGCTCGGCGACGCGCTGTTCGGTGGCGGTGAGCTCGGGGCCTCCCCCGCCGCCGCGCTCCATGGCGTCGAGGCGGTGCAGCTCCTCGCGGGCCTTGGCCTCCAGGGGCGCGGCGCCGGCCTCGCCGCAGATCCGCAGGGCCTCGGTGAGCGCGACCCGGGCGACCGTACGGCGGCGCGAGCGGCGTTCGACGGCGCCGAGGGCGATGAGGGTGCGGGCCAGGTCGAGCGGGAGCGGCAGCTGGCGGAGCCGGTCGGCGGCGGCCTGGAGCCGGGAGACGCCCTTCTTGGCTCGGCCCAGCGCCGCTTCGCGCAGGCCTTCGGCGCGGTCGAGGGCCGCGAGGGCACTGACCGGGGTCTGCCGGGAGGTGCGCCGGTGCGCGGCCTGCAGCACTTCGGCGGCGGCGTCGGTCTCCCCGAGCACGACGAGGGCCTCGGCGAGGTCTCCGTAGCAGCGCAGCAGGGCGGGGTCGGCGATGGCCATCGACTCGCCGGCCCGCCGTACGCGCTGGAGCGCTTCCGCCGCGGCGGCGATGGACTGACGGCCGCCGGCGAGGGTGTGGACCTGGCCTAGTACGACCAGGGAGCGCATGAGGAAGAGCTGGTCGCCGTCGGCTTCGCAGGCCAGGACGGCGCGCTCGGCGAGCCGTAGGGCGGTGTCGAGATCGCCGCCGGCCATCTCGGCGAGCGCGGCGGCGTAGAGCGCGGGCGGTGACGCGCTGCCGGCCTCGGCGGGCAGGCGGGCGATGCGGGCGGCGCTCTGCAGGGCCTCGTGGCAGCGGCCGCCCATGACCTGGATGCGGGTGAGGGCGACGAGGGTGGCGACGGCCTCCTCGACTCCGGCGAACTCGCCGATCCTGGCCAGGAGTTCGGCGACCTCTTCGTGGGCGTCGACCACCCGGTCGGCGTCGGCGGCCAGCAGGGCGCCGGTACGGACGAGGCCCCAGGCACCGGGTTCGTCCTCCCGGCCGCCGAGGAGTGCGAGGGCGTCCTGGAGTGCGCGGTCGGCGGCGGCCGCGTCCCCGTGCAGGGCATGGAGGCGGGCCAGCAGGGCGAGCGAGGCGAGCAGGGTGTCGGCGGCCGCCGGACCGGCGAGGCGGGCCCGGTCGGCGGCCCGGCGGGCGTGGACGACGGCACGGGTGGGACGGCCGCCGAGGAGGTGGCGTACGGCGGCCCAGTGGTGCAGCCGGGCTTCCAGGTCGGGGTGGCCGGTGGCCTCGGCGAGACCTTCGTCGATGAGGCGGGCGGTGCCGTCGAGCGCCTGGCCCGCGTTGCCGAGCAGGACGAGCCGGGCGCGAACGCGGTGGGTGGCGGAGGCGGCGCCGGTGAGTACGGTCTCGGCGGCCCGGGCGGCCTCGTCGCGCAGGCCTGCGTCGCAGGCGTATCCGGCGGCGGCCAGCAGCCGGTCGGCGCGGTCGCCGGGCCGGTCCTGCGGGGTGCGGCGGGCGGCGAGTTCGGCCAGTTCGGCGGCGGCGCCCGGGGCGCCCCGGCGGCGGGCGGATTCGGCGGCGGTGATGAGGGTGCGGGCGGTGGTCTCGTCCTCGTGGGGGTGGGCGAGGGCGAGGTGCCGGGCCTGTTCGACGGGCTCGGTGACGGCGGCGGCCAGCAGCTTGTGCGCGGCCCGCCGGTCGTGCTCGGCGGCGTCGGCGTGGACGGCGGCCCGGATCAGCGGGTGCCGGAAGCGTACGGTGCCCTCGGCGTCGGCCACGGCGATCCCGAGGTGCTCGGCGGAGCCGAGGTCGCGGGCGGCGTCCGGCACTCCGGCGGCGTGCAGCAGCGTGAGGGTGGGGCGGGCGGCGGCGCTGGCGACCAGCAGGGTGTGCCGCGCGGTCGCGGGCAGCCGCCGCACCCGGTCGAGCAGCAGGGCACGCAGCCTCGGCGGCACCGGCAGCGGGCCCCCGGGGGCGCCGGGCGGGCCGTCGCGCAGCACCGCGCGGCCGAGCTCGAGCGCGTACAGCGGATTCCCCGCGGCGGTGCTCCGTATGGCCTGCAGGGCCGACTCGGGCAGCCGGTCTCCGCTGTCCTCGCGCAGCAGCCGTTCCAACTCGCCGTCGGGCAGCGGCGGTACGCGGATCTCCACAGTCCCCGGCGGGCACTGGCCCAACCGGGTGGGCTGCTCGCCGTCGGGCACGCGTTCGGCGGCGACGAGCCGGAGGGCGTGGCCCTCGACCCGGCGCAGCGCGAAGGCGAGCACTTCGCCGCTGGGCTCGTCGAGCCACTGCAGGTCGTCGATGGCCAGGTACAGCGTGCCGGTGTCGGCGGCGAGCGCTTTGAGCGCCTCGAGTACGGCGATCCGGACCGCCAGCCGGCTCCGCCCCCCGACCGGGGCCCGGCCGCGCAGCAGCGCCGCGCGCAGCGCCGCCCTCGGCGCGGGCGGCAATCCGTCGACGTACGACTCGGGCACCTTGGCGAACAGGTCGATCAGCCCGACGAAGGGCAGCCTCGCGTCCTCCTCTGCGGGCGCGCAGCGCAGCACGGTGCCGCCGGGCGGCGGCGTGAGCGCGTCGATCAGGGTGGTCTTGCCGATGCCGGCCGGCCCGTACAGCAGCACGCCGGGACTGGCGATCAGCTGTGTCCGGGTGTGGTCGAGGAGCTCCCGACGCCCGATCATGGACGGCATCTGGACATGACAAGCTACTGGCGAGTCGCTTGTCAATGGCCTGAGGGTCTGCGGCCGGGCAGACCCTCGGTCACGCGTGGCCGTCGGGGTGCGGTAGCAGGACCATGCGGTGGGCGTACGGTACGGCGTCCTCGGCGCGTTCGCAGGCGGCGATGACGGTGGCGCCGTCGTCGGCCGCGCGGCGCAGTTCCGCCCAGGTGGCGGGGACGTCCGGGTCGGCGTCGATGGTGACGGCGGGGCCGGTGGCCCAGGGAGTGCGGGCGAGCGCGAGCAGCAGGCCGGCGCGCTGCTCGGTGTCGGGTCCGATGACGGCGATCAGCTCTCCTGCGGGTGCGGTGACGGTGGGCGTCGCCATGCCTGCCCTCCCTCTTCTCGGTATGGGCGGTTTCCTCATGAATCGCCCATATGTCTACCAAGGGTGAGGGACGATCAGCGGCGCGGCACTCCGGGGAGCCGCCGCGCCGCCTTCCGTACGTGCGCTGCCTGAGCGATCTGCGCGGGCACCCTCGGGACGTCCCGGTGCAGGAGGAGCAGCGCCATGTCGTCGGTGAGGCGGCCTTTGGTGTGCCGCAGGAAGCGGGCACTCATCGACTGGACGAGCACCCGCGCACACAGCGATCCGCCGCGGACCGAGGCGCGGGCGGCCGCCTCCAACTCGGTGGCGAGCGGGAAGAACGCCCCCGCGGCGTTCCGGGCGTCGGCCACGCCGTCGGTGTGGCAGAACAGCGCCTGCCCCGGCGGCAACGGCCCGCAGCGGACGGCGGCCAGGTCGTCGCCGGGCTCGAACAGCCCGAGCGGCGGCAGTGGTTCACCGGCCTCGATCTGCGCCGCGCACACTCCGCCCGGGCAGTCCGCGCTGATCCGGTACGGGGGCGGGTGACCGCAGTTGATCAGCTGGGTGCCGCCGTCCTCGCCCAACTGCAGCAGAAGCAGCGTCACGAATTCCTCGGCGGCCGGGAACTCCGGGGGCTCCGACGCCACCGCCGGGTGCTCGGCGTGCGCGCGCTCACGCAGATGCCGGGCCAGGGTGCGGTCCAGGCGCCGCAGGACGCCGCCCAGTTCGGGCTCGTCGTGCGCCGCCTCGCGGAAGCCGCCGAGCAGCGTGGCGACCGTACCGATCGCGGCGAGGCCATGGCCGCGTACGTCGCCGATCACCGCCCGCAGACCGTACGGCGTGGCCAGCACCTCGTACAGGTCCCCGCCGACGTGGGCGCCCCGGCTGGCCGAGAGGTAGTCGCCGGCCACCGCCACCCCGTTCACCCGGCGCGGCAGGGGGCGCAGCAGCACCTGCTGGGCCGCCACGGCGATCTCCCGCGTACGGTCCAGTTCGGCGGCCAGCCGCGCCTTGCGGTCGGCCAGCCAGAGGCACAGGATCACCACGGCGAGCGTCGTCACGGCCGTTCCCGTGCGGGGCGCGATCCCCTCGCCCTCGTCGGCCACCACCACGGCCACGGCCAGCGCGACAAAGGCGAGCGCCCCGCTCATCGCCACACACCGCCGCCGCCCGCTCCCCGCACAGGCGATCGCCGGCGCCACCGCCACCGCGGACACGCAGTGCACCCCGCCCGGCACCAACAGAGCCACCGCCAGCACCCCCGCCACCCACACCCCCGGAAGCAGGAACACCGCCAGCCCGCGCACTCGAATCGCCGCTCTGGTTCGAATCATCCCGCCGGCTCCCCCTAGGGCCTGTCTTCCGGATCATGCTGGGCTCGCGACGTCTGGCACGGCACCTCGCGGCGTTGTCGTCGGTCGCCGACGTCCCCCAGCCTGGCGGCTGGGAGGTGCCCCCACCTCCGCCGTGCGATGCACCGCACCACACCCCGCTCCCTGATCCAGCCTGATCCGGAAGACAGGCCTTAGAAGCCGTTGACGCGGTCGGCAACAGAAGCGCTCCCGCACCGGGGCGGGCCCTCATCCGCGACTGATTCTCGCGACTCCCCGAGCCCGCTCCGCCGCCCCGTGTCCCATTTCACCCGATCGAGGGACGAAACCCCGCGGGGCTGGGGGGGAGCCGCAGACGCCAACGGGGCCGCACGGGTGGTTGCGGGTGGGAAACACCCGCCGTAGACGCACTTGGGGGCGCCCCCCTCAACGGGAGGCGCCCCAACAGCCAAGGCCCAGCGGCAGCGCTACGCGCCGCGAAGCACCGCACCCGTACGCTCGGCGGCGGCAGCGACCGCCGCGTCGCGGGCGACGGACGCCTCGTCCGCCGTCAGCGTGCGATCCGACGCCCGGAAGCGGAGCGCATACGCGAGGGACTTCTTGCCGTCGCCGATCTGTTCGCCGGTGAAGATGTCGAACAGGCGCAGGGATTCGAGGAGTTCGCCGGCGCCGTCACGGAGGGCGGACTCGACGTCGGCCGCCGCGATGTCGGCGTCGACGACGAGCGCGACGTCCTGCGTGGCCACCGGGAACGGCGACACGCGCGGGGCGACGACCGGGCCGGCGGAGGCCCGCTCGACGAGGTCCAGGTCCAGCTCCATCGCGGAGGTGCGATCCGGGAGGTGCAGGGCCTTGATGACACGCGGGTGCAGCTCACCGGCGTGGCCGACGAGGGTGTCCCCGGCGTAGAGCGCGGCGCAGCGGCCCGGGTGCCAGGGGGCGTGCTGGTCCTTGCGGACGGTCAGCTCGACCCCGGCCTCGCGGGCGACGGCACGGCCGGCCTCGACCGCGTCTGCCCAGCCCGCCGGGTAGCCCTTGCCCCACCAGCCGGCCGGCTCACGGGCACCGGTCACCACGACCGCGACGCGACGCGGCTGCCGGGGCAGCGCGGCGTCGAGGGCCGCGATCTCGGCGTCCGTCGGACGGCGGTCGACCGGCAGGCGCGGCGGCGCGGACTCGTCGCCGGTCGGCCGGAAGACCAGGCCCATCTCGAAGAGCGCGAGGTCGTGGTTGCCCCGGCCCTCGTTGCGCCGCAGCGTGCCGAGCAGGCCCGGCAGCAGCGTCGTACGGAGCGCTGGTTCCTGGTCGGACAGCGGGTTGGCCAGCTTGACGGTGATCCGGCGCGGGTCGTCAGCGTCGAGGCCGAGCTGGTCGAAGACGCCGTCGCCGATGAAGGGGTAGGCCTGGATCTCGACGTAGCCTGCTCCGGCCAGCGCCCGGCCGACCCGGCGGCGCAGCTTCTGCGACTCGGTCAGGCCGCGCCCGGACGGCAGCTTGGGCAGGGTGGAGGGCAGGTTCTCGTAACCCTCGAGCCGGATGACCTCTTCCGCGAGGTCGTTGGGATCGGTGAGGTCGGGCCGCCAGCTCGGCACGGTGACGACCAGGTCGTCGGAGCCGTACACGTCGCACCCGACCTGCTGGAGGCGGCGTACGACGGTCTCGCGGCCGTACTCCATGCCCGCGACGCGGTCCGGGTGGTCGGCGGGGATGGAGATGGTGTGCGGCGCCGAGGGCGCGACGATCTCCGTGACGCCGGACTCGGCGGTGCCGCCGGCGAGCAGCACCAGGAGGTCCACGGTCCGCTGGGCGGCCGCGGAGGCCGCCTGCGGGTCGGTGCCGCGCTCGAAACGCTTGGACGCCTCGGAGGTCAGCTTGTGGCGGCGGGCGGTACGGGCGATCGAGACCGGGTCGAAGTGCGCGGCCTCGATGACGACGTCCGCCGTCGCGCCAGCCGTGTCGTCGTGGTCGGCGATCTCGGTGTTCGCGCCGCCCATGACGCCGGCCAGGCCGATCGGCCCCCGGTTGTCGGTGATGACCAGGTCCTCGGGGTCGAGGACCCGCACCGCGCCGTCGAGCGTGGTGAGCTTCTCGCCCGGCTGGGCCCGGCGCACGCCGATGGCGCCGTCGATGCGGCTGCGGTCGTACGCGTGCAGCGGCTGGCCCAGCTCCAGCATCACGTAGTTCGTGACGTCGACGGCGAGCGAGATCGGCCGCATACCGGCCTTCTGCAGCCGCCGCTGGAGCCAGATCGGCGAGCGGGCCTCGGGGGCGAGGCCGGTCACCGTACGGGCGGTGAAGCGGCCGCAGCCGACGGGGTCGGAGACCTCGACCGGATACCCGTACGAGTTGGGGCCCGGCACGTCCAGCAGCGCCGGGTCGCGCAGCGGCAGCCCGTACGCGATGGCGGTCTCGCGGGCGACGCCGCGCATCGACAGGCAGTACCCCCGGTCGGGGGTGACGGCGATGTCCAGGACCTCGTCGACGAGCTCGAGGAGCTCTATGGCGTCGCTGCCCACCTCGTGCTCGGGCGGCAGCACGATGATGCCGTGCGAGCCGTCGTCGCCCATGCCCAGTTCGGCGCCGGAGCAGATCATGCCGTGCGAGTTCCGGCCGTAGGTCTTGCGCGCGGAGATCTCGAAGTTCCCGGGCAGCACGCCGCCCGGGAGGATGACGACGACCTTGTCGCCGACGGCGAAGTTGGTGGCGCCGCAGACGATCTCCTGCGGCTCGCCGGACCCGTTGGCGGTGCCGACGTCGACCGTGCAGAAGCGGATCGGCTTCTTGAAGCCCTCCAACTCCTCGACGGTGAGCACCTTGCCGACGACCAGGGGGCCCTTGAGCCCGGCGCCGAGCTGCTCGACGGTCTCGACCTCGAGGCCGACGGAAATGAGCTTGGCCTGGACGTCGCGGCCGGTCTCACCGGCGGGCAGGTCGACGTACTCCCGCAGCCAAGAAAGCGGGACCCGCATCAGATCTCCATCCCGAACGGAAGGGTGAAGCGCACGTCACCCTCGACGATGTCTCGCATGTCCTCGACCTTGTGACGGAACATCAGCATCCGCTCGATGCCGAAGCCGAAGGCGAAGCCGCTGTACTTCTCCGGGTCGACGCCGCAGGCGATGAGCACCCGGGGGTTGACCATGCCGCAGCCACCGAGCTCGATCCAGCCCTCGGACGAGCAGGTCCGGCAGGGACGGTCGGGGTTGCCGACCGACTCGCCACGGCAGACGTAGCAGACCATGTCCATCTCGGCGGACGGCTCGGTGAAGGGGAAGTAGTTCGGGCGCAGCCGGGTCGTGATGTCGTCGCCGAAGAGCGACTGGACCATGTGGTCGAGGGTGCCCTTGAGGTCGGCCATGGTCAGGCCCTCGTCGATGGCGAGCAGCTCGATCTGGGTGAAGACCGGGGTGTGGGTCGCGTCCAGCTCGTCGGAGCGGTAGACACGGCCCGGACAGATCACGTAGACCGGCGGCTCACGGTCGAGCAGCGAGCGGATCTGCACCGGGGAGGTGTGCGTGCGCAGCACGACACCGCTCTCCTCGGCGTCCTTCGCGCCCTCCTTGCCCTGCACGAAGAAGGTGTCCTGCATCGTGCGGGCGGGGTGGTCCGCCCAGATGTTGAGCGCGTCGAAGTTGAACCACTCGGCCTCGACCTCGGGGCCCTCGGCGACCTCGTAGCCCATGGCCACGAAGATGTCGGCGAGCCGGTCGGAGAGGGTGGTCAGCGGGTGCCGGGCGCCCTCGGGGCGGCGGTCGTAGGGCAGCGTGACATCCACGGCCTCCTCGACCAGCACGCGATCGTCACGCTCGGCCTCCAGCACCTCCTGCCGGGCCTTGAGCGCCTGGTTGACCGCGCCGCGCGCCTGGCCGACACGCTTACCGGCCTCGGCCTTCGCGTGCGGCGGCAGCGCGCCGATCTCGCGGTTGGCGAGCGCCAGCGGTGAGCGGTCGCCGGCGTGGGCGACCTTGACCTCGCGCAGCTCGTCGAGGTCGGCGGCCGACGCGATCGCGGCGAGCGCCTCGTCGCGCATGCGCTCGATCTCTTCCGGTTTCAGTGCCTCGACCTCGACAGGGTCGTACGACTTATTGGGTGCCGACATTTCTTCCCGTTCCGATGTGGGTGCTGGCGCGGCCCTGCCCGAATGCCCCGACCGACAAGTGCCAGGGGTCGAGTCTACTGGGGTCGCGAGGATCGGCTGGTCACGCCCGTCGGAGACGGTGGACAACCCGTACGGCTGTCCAGCGATTGCTCAGGCCATGAAGGCCGGTGCCCCGACGGGCAGAATAAATCGGAACTGGGCGCCGCTGCCCGGGGCGCGGCCGACGGTGATGGTGCCGCCGTGGGCTTCGACGATGCCCTTGACGATGTACAGGCCCAGGCCGGTGCCACCGCGCTTGCTGCCCCGCCAGAAGCGGGTGAAGACGCGGCTCATCGACTCCTCGGGGATGCCGGGGCCTTCGTCGCTCACGGTGACTGCCGTACCTTCCGTCTGCGCCTTGGACGGCGCGGGTGCCACCTCGATGGTGACAGTTCCCTCGCCGTGGCGCACCGCGTTTTCCAGCAGGTTGCCGAGGATCTGGTCGATCTTGTCGGGGTCGGCCCACAGCGCGGGCAGCGGCTGGGCGACCCGTACCGCGAAGCGGTCGGCCCGCTGGCCGGCGGCCACCAGCGCGTCCACGTGGCGCTGCACGGCGGCGGCGATGTCGACCGGCTGGCGGCGGACCTCCAGGCGGCCGGAGTCGATGCGGGAGATGTCCAGCAGCTCGGCGATCAGCCGGGTGACGCGGTTGGCGTCGGCGTCGACCGTCTCCAGCATCAGTTTCTTCTGATCGTCGGTGAAGCGTTCCCACTTGGCGAGCAGCGTCCTGGTGAAGCCCTTGACGCTGGTCAGCGGGGAGCGCAGCTCATGCGCGACGGTGGCGATCAGCTCCGCGTGGCTGCGCTCGGTACGCCGCCGGGCCTCGGTGCCGCGCAGGGCGACGACCAGCCGCTGGACGGGGCCGCCGGGGTACGCACGGACGTATTTCGCGGAGACCAGCACCTCGCGGCCGCCGGGGAGCAGCAGATTGCGCTCGGGCTGCCCGGTGCGGGTGGCCAGGCCCTGGTAGGGGTCGGTGACCGTCCACCAGCGGCGGCCCTCGAGGTCCTCCAGGGGCAGCGCCTGGTCGATGGGCAGGCCGATGACGGCCGGCGGGGCCAGGGCGGTGATGCGGGCGGCGGCGGTGTTGAAGCAGATGACCCGGCCGCTCTCGTCGGCGACCACGAGTCCGTCGGGGAGATCGTCCGGCGTCAGGCCGTACTCGGTCAGGATCTCCGCCCAACCCGGCACGGCATGACCGGCGGACCCGCCGCTCGTCCTGACAGCATCCATCCCCGTACCCCCTTTCCAGGGCCCCCGGGGCGCCACCTTACTAGCTGATTGTTACGGAGCGGCACCCTCCGGGAGCGCGCTGCGCGCGGGCGGAGGCATACAGGCACACAGCGGCGGCCGTCGCCAGGTTGAGGCTTTCGGCCCTGCCGTGGATGGGCACGCGCACCACCTCGTCCGCGAGTGCGCGGGTCTCCTCCGGCAGCCCCCACGCCTCGTTCCCGAAGATCCACGCCGTCGGCCCGCTCATCGTCCCCTCGTCCAGCTCCGCGTCCAGGTCCCGCTCCCCCGCACCGTCGGCGGCCAGCAGCCGCACACCCGCGGCGCGCAGCCCCTCCGCGACGGTCTCCACGGGGACCCCGACGGCGACCGGGAGGTGGAAGAGGCTGCCGGCCGAGGCCCGTACGGCCTTCGGGTTGTAGAGGTCGACCGAGGCGTCCGTGAGGACCACCGCGTCGGCCCCGGCGGCGTCCGCGCAGCGCAGAACGGTGCCGGCGTTGCCGGGGTCCCGGACATTGGCCAGTACGGCCACGAGCTGGGGGCGGGCGGCGAGGATGTCCTCGAACGGGGTGTCCAGGAAGCGGCAGAGGCCGACGATGCCCTGGGGGGTGACGGTGTCGGACATCTCCGCGATGACCTCGGCTGTCGCCGTGAGGACCGGTACGCGTGCCTCGGCGGCGGCCGTGACGATGTCCGCGTGGCGGTCGGCCGCGTCCGGGGTCGCGTACACCTCGATCAGGTACGGGATCGCTTCGCGGACCGCCTGCGGGCCCTCCGCGATGAAGCGGCGCTCCTTGCCGCGGAAGCTGCGCTTGGCCAGGCGGTGTGCGGCGACAACGCGCGGGGACCGGAGTGACGTCAGCTCAGGGCCGGGCATGGTGCGGGGCTCTCATTTCGTGGGGTTGGGGGCAGTCGTCCCGCTGGGCGGGACGGGTGGGCCCAACCCACCCGCACCCGGCAACGGTGCGCCACTCCGACGGCGGGTGGCCGGGGGTGCGTCGGCGACGTTCCGCCGGTGGCCGGGCCGTGCCAGCCCCAGTTCCTCCCCCAAGCACTTCGTGCAGGGGGACCCCCAAGGCGGACGGCCTACCCACAAACCCGGGGGCCAAGGGTGGAGCCCCGACGCACATCGGGCCCGCAGGCAGAGCCTGCGGGCCCGTCAGCGCAGCGTTACGCGGCCTTCGGAGCGTTGACGTCGGCGGGGAGCGCCTTCTGGGCAACCTCGACGAGGGCGGCGAAGGCGGGGGCGTCGTTGACGGCCAGCTCGGCGAGGATCTTGCGGTCGACCTCGACCTGGGCGGCCTTCAGGCCCTGGATGAAGCGGTTGTAGGTGATGCCGTTGGCGCGGGCAGCGGCGTTGATGCGCTGGATCCACAGCTGACGGAAGTCGCCCTTGCGCTTCTTGCGGTCGTTGTAGTTGTAGACCAGGGAGTGGGTGACCTGCTCCTTGGCCTTGCGGTACAGGCGCGAGCGCTGACCGCGGTAGCCGCTGGCGGCCTCGAGGATCGCCCGACGCTTCTTCTGGGCGTTGACTGCCCGCTTGACGCGTGCCACTTGATAACTCCTAGTGAGGGACCGCGGGGATGCTCACGCGGCCCGAAAAACGGATAGGTCCCGGTTCAGTGCGACGCGCCCCGGTGGGGGCGCGGCCGTCACTTGCCGAGAAGCTTCTTGATCTTCTTGGCGTCGGGCTTGGACAGCACGACGGTGCCGCTGAGGGCACGGGTCTTGCTCGACGGCTTGTGCTCGAGCAGGTGGCGCTTGCCGGCGCGCTCGCGGATCACCTTGCCGGAGCCGGTGAGCTTGAATCGCTTGCTCGCACCGCTGTGGGTCTTGTTCTTCGGCATGGCGCCGTAGTCTCCTCGTCGCTGGCCCTCCCGTCCGCCCGGAAGCGGACGGAGAGCGTCAGTACTTCATTGCAATCCCGGAGCGGGTGCTCCGGGGTCTGGCTTACGCCGTCAGCTCTGGTCGGCGGCTTCGTCGGCTTCGGCTGCCTCAGCAGCGAGGGCGTCGTCGTACGCCTGCTGCTCGACGTCCGACGGGTTCTCCGGCAGGCGACCGGCCTTGCGGGCGGCCTGCGCCTCGCGGGCCTCGGCCATGGCCTCGGTCTTCTTCTTGTGCGGACCGAGAACCATGATCATGTTTCGGCCGTCCTGCTTGGGCGCGGACTCCACGAAGCCCAGTTCCTGGACGTCACCCGCGAGCCGCTGCAGCAGCCGGTGACCCAGCTCGGGCCGCGACTGCTCACGGCCACGGAACATGATCGTGATCTTGACCTTGTCGCCCTGCTTGAGGAACCGGACGACGTGACCCTTTTTGGTGTCGTAGTCGTGCGGGTCGATCTTCGGCCGGAGCTTCATCTCCTTGATGACCGTGTGCGCCTGGTTCTTGCGCGCCTCACGGGCCTTCATGGCCGACTCGTACTTGAACTTCCCGTAGTCCATGAGCTTGCAGACCGGCGGACGTGCGTTCGCCGCGACCTCGACCAGGTCCAGGTCGTACTCCTGCGCGAGTTCCAGGGCCTTGGCAAGCGGCACAATGCCGACCTGCTCGCCGCTGGGACCGACGAGTCGCACTTCTGGGACGCGAATCCGGTCGTTGATGCGGGGCTCGGCGCTGATGGGGCCTCCTCGGTAGCACCACGCGACTGACTGGCCGACAGCCGCGTTTACGTCACTTGTTATCCGTCCGACCCCGTACCAAGGCGCAAAAAACGCCCCGAAACGGGTCACAGGCGGGGCTCCTCACAACCGGGAGCACCGCCGCGGTATTCCCCGCGGGGCGCATCGGGCGGCCGCACGTCCTGGGTAGGACGCACACCGCCTGACCGGGACCCGCCGACCTTTTCGGTCGGCCAGGTGGGAGATCGGAGCCTCCACTTGTGGGCTGAATGGTCCGCTCGCACGAGGCTCGCAGGGTGTCCAGCCGGTCAATCGTCAAGCATACCAGCGTTCGACCGCAGTCCGTAATCGGCCGCGCGGGGCCTATCGTGTGAGGCATGAGCGACGCGACCCCGCAGAACGACCGCCCCGACTTCGACACCATGACCCGCGACATCGCGGACGTCCCCGCGGTCGAGGTGATCACCACGGTGGCCGTCCACCTCATGAGCGCCGCAGCGGTCAACCTCGGCCTGGCCGAGGAGGGCTCGGACCACAAGGACCTGGACGAGGCCCGCAAGCTCATCACCGCCCTCGCCGGCCTGGTCACCGCCGGCGCCCCCGAGATCGGTTCCTACCACGCCGGTCCCCTGCGCGACGGGCTCAAGTCCCTCCAGCTCGCCTTCCGCGAGGCCTCTGTCATCGCCGACGAGCCCGGCCAGGGCCCCGGCGAGAAGTTCACCGGTCCCGTCTACGGCTGAAAGATCGGCGGCTGAAAGATCGGCGGCCGGGGGATCAGCGGCTGAAGAGCGGCTCGCCCGGGAGCTTCGCCTCGGCGGGCAGCAGGGCGAGGTCGAGGCCGCGCCGCAGGGCGCCGCGCAGTATGTCGTCGCCGGCGAGGGCGGTCGCGACGCGCTGGGCGACCTCCCGTACGGCGGTGCCTTCCGCCGTCACCAGGCCGAGGGTTCCGTCGGTGCCGTCGGCCGGGACCAGATAGGCCCGTACGACGCCGGGCTCGGCGGCGACTGCGGCGCGGACCGCGTCGCGTACGGCAGGGTCGGCGAGGGGGTCACGCAGATCGCGGCCCTCGGCGACGGCGCGCAGCGCGTGTCCGGCCAGGGCGTACGGGACGGGGCCGGCCATGTCGATCAGCAGGGTGTCGGCCTTCTCGTGCGCCAGGGCCTGGAGTGCCTGCCCCAGGGGGACGGCGACGGGCCGGGCGTCCGGGCGCCAGCGGGCCAGTGACTCCGTTGAGGTGAAGGCGGGGAGAGCGCGGCGGCCGTCGGCGGCCTGGATGGTGGGCACGGCCATGTCGCTGGTCTTCTCACGCCGCAGGCCGTCGGCCCCCGTCTCGACCTCTCCCAGCAGAGCCACGACGGGCACCAGCAGCCGCGCGTCCCGGAGTGCGGTGAGCACCTCGCCCTCGGCCGTGCGGTCGGCGGGGTTCGCGTCGTACGCGGAGAGCGCGGCGGCGAGCCTGGGGTCGGCGGTGCCGTCGTCGTCGGAGAAGCCGGAATCAGGGATGTTCTTGAGCGCCACGGGTCGAGGGTAGCCCGCATTCCAGATGTGAATTTCTCACACGATTTTTACCTGGTTCCTATGGGGCACGTAGGTTCGATACCTAGCGTCGCGGAACATGGCATCCGAGATCCCTGAGAGCGCGGACCGTGCCGAACCCTCGCGGCGGCGCAGGGTCGGCCGCCGCTCACGCGCGAGCAAGGCGCGCCCCGTCATATTCACCGCGGTCGCGACCACCGTACTGCTGGGTACGGGACTGGGTACGACCGCATACGTGAAGGCACAGACCCGCAGTTCAGCCGGGGCCGCGGCGCCGGAGTCACCCTCGCCCTCGGCCACGCCGAGTCAGGGGTACGCGAGGGCGGTCGCGGTGAAGGCACCGGTGAGGGCAGTGGTGGACTGGGACAAGGTGCTCAGCAAGGGGCTGGCCGACGTGGAGGGCGGATCGAGCGCCCACTACTCGGTGGCGATCCTGGACACGACGTCGGGCGAGAGCGCTGTATACGGCAGCGGCACCTTCGACACCGCGAGCATCGTCAAGGTCGACATCCTGTCGACGCTTCTGCTCCAGGCGCAGGACGCCGGGCGTCATCTGACGGCCCATGAGAAGGCCAACGCCAAGATCATGATCGAGAACAGCGACAACACGGCGGCCAGCGCGCTGTGGAACGACATCGGAGGGGCCACCGGTCTCAACGCGGCCAACAAGCGCTTCGGCCTCAAGGAGACCACCGGCGGCAGCGGCCTGCTGTGGGGCCTCACGCAGACCTCGGCGGCGGACCAACTGAGGCTGCTGAAGGTGGTGTTCGGCAAGGACTCGGTGCTGAGCGCCGCCTCGCAGTCCTACCTCCAGGGCCTGATGGGCCAGGTCAACACCTCCCAGGACTGGGGTGTGCCGAGCGCCTCGACCGGGGACTTCGAGGTCAAGAACGGCTGGCTGCAGCGCACGACGACCGGCCTGTGGGACATCAACAGCATCGGCCGGGTCACCTCGGACGGCCACACCTACCTCGTCGCGGTCACCTCCAAAGGCAGCACCACGATGAACCGGGGCGTGGCTCTCGTCGAGGAGGCCGCGCAGGCCGCGGTCAAGGCCTTCAACAAGGCGTCGGACGACGCGAGTTCCTAGTCGCCTGTCGTGGCCGCCGCCACATCACGACCGCCGCGGCGGTCAGCCCGCTCCCCGCGACCGCGAAGGCGACCGCGATCCCGTCGCCCAGCCCGGCGCCCTCGTCCTCCCCCGCCGACAGGCGGGCGGCGATCGGCCCGGAGCCGAAGTACCGCTGCGCGTACGCCGACGGGGTCGGCGTCGGCCCGTCGGCCTTGAGCTTGCGGGCGGCCTCCAGCGCGGCAGCCGGATCGATCAGGCCGGTGCCAACGGCGTCGCTGCGGCCGCCGGCGGGATTGTCCCGGGTGGTGTCCTCCAGGACTTCCTTGATCTGGGCCGGGCTCAGCCGGGGGTAGGCGGAGCGGATCAGAGCGGCCGCCCCGGAGACGTACGCGGACGCGGTGCTGGTGCCCCAGCCCTCGTAGTAGTGCCGGTCGGGGTCGGCGATGACGACATCCACGCCGGGTGCGGCGACGGCGGCGTACCAGCGGCTGGTGGAGAAGTCCGCGCGGTTGCCGTACCGGTCGACGGCGGCGACGGCGATCACGCCGGGGTAGGCGGCCGGGTAGGAGGCGCGGTTGCCCTCCTGGCCGCCGTTGCCGGCCGAGGCGACGACGACCACGCCCTTGGCGAGGGCGTACTGGATCGCCTCGTCCTCCTGCGGCTCGGGGTGGGCGGTCTTGCTGTCGTCGCCGAGCGAGAGGTTGATGACGTCCGCGCCGTGGTCGGCGGCCCAGCGGATGCCCTCGGCGAGCGCGCCGCCGCGTGTGGTGCGGGCTTTCTTCCGCTGCGGGTCCTTGTCCTCCAGGATCACCCGTACGGGAAGGATCTTCGCCTCCGGCGCGATGCCGAGGACTCCGTCGGCCCGCCCCACGCCGTGGCCGTGCCCGGCGATTATCCCGGCCATGCCGGTGCCGTGCCGGGCCCAGGAGCTGCCCCCGCGCTTCGCCCCGAAGCCGACCATGTCCTTGCCCGCGAGTACCTGCCCGGTGAGGTCGGGATGGGTCCCGTCGACCCCGGTGTCCAGGACGGCGACCGTGACGCCCTGGCCCTTGGTCGTACGCCAGGCCTGCTCGGCGTGCAGCGCGTTGAGCGCCCAGTCGGCGTCCCGTACGGCGTCCGCGTGTGCGGGGGCGGCCGATGCCGCCAGCGCGGCAAGGGCGGCGAGCGCGGCGGCCGTACGGCGCAGGGCGCGGCTCACCGCGACGGCTCCGAGCCCGCCGAAGGGGTGAGCGCCCTGGCCGCCGTGCGCACCCGGGCGTCCACCGCGTCGGCCAGGGCCTGCGCGGTGTTGCCGAGGCCGGCCTGGGCGGGGGCGGAGGTCGCGCCGTCGGCGGTGGCGGATGCGGCGGCCTGCGGGACGGCGATCTCGCGGCCGTCGGCGAAGCCGCTCACCGCGTACACGACGGCCGGCAGGTCCGCCGAGACATCGACGGTCCAGGAGGCCCGCTGCTTGTCGCCGAAGCCCGAGGCCGCGGTGCCGGCGAAGGCGACCGGCCGGGGCAGCAGATCGGTGCGGGAACCGAGGTGTTCGTTGTTCCAGCGGTTGTGCAGGGCGCGCATGGTGGTGGCGTCGGCCTTGGTGATCAGGATGCCCACGGTCGTGACATCGGTGGACGTCGCGTCGGTGTAGGTCGCCCGCAGCAACTGGAGGCAGCCGAGCGGGTCCAGCACCTTGGCGAGCAGCGGGTCGAAGGCGTCGGCGCAGTCGCTCTCCGGCGCGACGCCGATCCGGGTCCACGTCCGGTCGGCCCCGCCGGGGCCGGCCGCGCGGCCCTTGACGGTGCGCGGGAAGAGGGTGTCCACGGGCGTGCTGTGCCACAGGCCCCGGGTCGCGCTGTAGGCGCTGGCCGACGCTTCCGCCGGGGTCGGCTCGTCGGCCGCCGCGCCGTGGTTGATCAGGGCACCCGCGACCGCGCCGCCTAGCAGGCCGAGGCCCAGCACCATGCACAGCGCCGCCGTCGCGGTCCGCCGGGGGCGCGGGGCGGCGTGCTGGGTGGGGGCGTGGGGCTGCGCGTAGGCGGGCTGCGGTTGCGCGTAGGCGGGCAGCGGCTGCGCCGGGTACCGCGGCGGATGCGGCGGGGGCGGGGGTATCGGGCGCGTACGCGGTGGCGGAAAGCCCGGGTGCGGCGGCGCCGGATGCGGCCCGGATCCCCCACGGTCGACTCCGGTGCTCACCCGGCGCCCCCTCGTCAGATGCGTTGTCACAGAATGCGCGTCACTCTACGGGTTACCGGACGGGTAATTCTCAGGTGGGCGGGATCGGTTGCCCCTACCGCTGAGTAGGGGCATTCTGGCAAGCTGCCCGCATGTCTGATCGCGCAGCCGATCGCGTCCGGTACGACCGGGCCACGGCACACCTCGACGCGCCGGTGGCCATCGTCGACCTCGATGCCTTCGATGCCAACGCCGCGGATCTCGTGCGCCGGGCCGGCGGCAAGCCCATCCGTGTCGCGTCCAAGTCGGTCCGCTGCCGCGCCCTGCTGGAGCGGGTCCTGGGGCGGGAGGGCTTCGCCGGGATCATGTCCTTCACGATGGCCGAGTCGCTGTGGCTGGCCCGCGCCGGGTTCGATGACGTCCTGCTGGCCTATCCGTCGGCGGACCGGGCGGCTTTCGCCGAGCTGGCCGGCGATCCCAAGCTCGCGGGCGCGGTCACGGTGATGGTCGACGACGTGGCGCAGCTCGACCTGATCGACGCGTCGCGGGGTGGCGGCTCGGAGATCGTCCGCGTCTGCATAGAGCTGGACACGTCGCTGCGGCTCCTCGGCGGCCGGGTACGGATCGGTGCCCTCCGCTCGCCGCTGCGCGAGCCCGCACAACTCGCGGAGCTGGCGCGGGAGGTGGCCCGCCGGCCCGGCTTCCGGCTCGTCGGCATCATGGCCTACGAGGGCCACGTCGCGGGCGTCGGCGACTCCGTCGCGGGCCGGCCCTTCCGGTCCCGGGCCATCCGGCTCATGCAGGCGGCTGCCCGCCGCGAGCTGGCCGCCCGCCGGGCCGAGGTGGTGCGGGCGGTGCGCGCGGTCGCCCCCGAGCTCGAGTTCGTCAACGGCGGCGGCACGGGCAGCGTCCAGCACACCGCCGCGGAGGACTCGGTCACCGAGATCGCGGCCGGCTCCGGCCTCTTCGTCCCCCGCCTCTTCGACAACTACACCTCCTTCCACGGCCGCCCCGCCGCGCTCTTCGCCCAGCCCGTCGTCCGGCGCCCCGGCGTCGGCATCGTCACCGTCCTCGGCGGCGGCTACCCCGCGTCCGGCGCCGCCGGCCCCGACCGCCTCCCCGTCCCCTACCTCCCCGAGGGCCTCCGCTACGACCCCCAGGAAGGCCCCGGCGAAGTCCAGACCCCCCTCATCGGCTCCGTCGCCGACGACCTCCTCCTCGGCGACAAGGTCTGGTTCCGCCACGCCAAAGCCGGCGAGCTCTGCGAGCGGTTCGACTCCCTCCAGCTCATCGAGGGCGACCGCGTCGTGGGCACGGTCCCCACGTACCGGGGCGAGGGCAAGACGTTCCTGTAGCGGGGGCGGCGGGGCGCGGTGCGCCCTGCGCCTGGGCGCGGTGCGCCCTGCGCCGGGGGCGCGTTCGGTTCGTGGGTGGGTCGGGGGCGTGTCGGGGTGGGTCCTATGAGACAGCTATCCTCGCCCGCCCTGTTCCTCGCTCGCTCGGAACTGGGCGTTCTGCGTCGCCTTAGCGTCTCCACGGACCCACCCCGCCCCACCCCCTCCGGTTCCGATGGCGACTGCCGGTTGGTGGGGGTTGTGTCCGGCAAGTCCTGTCACTGGCCCGGACCACGCGTCCGTGTCCACCCGGCACCCCGGGCCTGTACGGACAGGCACTGGCTGCACCGGGAATCGGGCGGGGAAAAGCCCCCGGCCACCACGGCGTGCCGCGGCATAGGGTGCGGGCATGAGTGATCTTCGCTTCCGGCGGGCTACAGCCGATGACATACCGGTGATCGTCGCGATGTTCGCCGACGACGGGCTGGGGCACGGCCGGGAGACGCCGGATGATCTGGCGCCCTATTACGAGGCGTACGAGCGCGTGGCCGCCGATCCGAACCAGCACCTCACGGTGGCGGAGCGGGGTGGGCGGTTGGTGGGGGTGCTCCAGTTGTCGGTGATTCCGGGGCTGTCGCGGAGGGGGACGACCCGGTCGATCATCGAGGCGGTACGTGTGCACAGCGACGCCCGCGGCACCGGCCTCGGGACGGAGTTGATGACCTGGGCCATCGAGGAGTCCCGGCGGCTGGGGTGCAGCCTGGTACAGCTGACCTCGGACAACGCCCGCACCGACGCCCACCGGTTCTACGAGAGGCTGGGCTTCACCGGCTCGCACGTGGGGTTCAAACTGCAGCTGTGAGCCCCGCCCCGTGACGACGGACGGAGTCCGGCGTCAGGAATGGGTTGCGGCTGTGACGAGGCCGCGCAGCACCCGTTTGTCGTCGGCCATTTCGGGGTGCCATTGGACGCCGAGGACGAAGGGTTCACCGGGGAGTTCGACGGCCTCGGTGGTGCCGTCGTCGGCGTGGGCGCTGATGAGGAGGCCGTCGCCGAGGCGGTCCAGGGCCTGGTGGTGGAAGGTGGGTACGGAGAGGGCCTCGGGGACCAGGGCGGCGTAGCGGGTGCCGGGGACGGGTTTGACGGTGTGGGCGCCGAAGACGCCGGTGGGGCCGCGGTGGCCGTCGAGGTGCTGGATGAGGGTGCCGCCGAGGGCGGTGTTGAGGAGTTGCATGCCGCGGCAGATGCCGAGGAGGGGCAGGCCGACGGCCAGGGCGGCGTCGATGAGGGCGAGCTCCCAGGCGTCCCGTTCCGGGGTGGGGGGCCCGGTGCGGGGGTCGCGGGGGGCGCCGTAGCGGGCGGGGTCGACGTCGGGGCCGCCGGCGATGACGAGGGCGTCGAGGCGGGCCACCGTGGCGGCGGCGTGCGCCGGGTCGTCCGGGGGGAGCATGGCGGCGAGGCCGCCGGAGCGCTGGACCATGCGGGGGTAGCCGACCGGGAGGAGTGCGGCGGGCAGGTCCCAGGTGCCCCAGCGCACGGAGGGCTCGAGGTAGGTGCTGACGCCTATCAGCGGACGTGACACGTGGGCCTCCTGGCGACGCGCGGAATTCTGTTCGCACCGTACCCAACTCGGTGCCTCAGCCCGTAGTTTTGGATCATTCTGACGGCCGGTAGGAGAGGTGGTCCCCCGTGGTGCACCGCACAGCCCCGCTCAGCACCGAAGAACTACGGCTTCTGGTGGACACCGGGGAGATCGACACGGTGGTCGTCGCCTTCACCGACATGCAGGGCCGGCTGCAGGGCAAGCGCTTCGCGGCCGCCCATTTTCTCGACGATGTCCTGGAGCACGGCACCGAGGGCTGTAACTACCTGCTGGCCGTGGACACCGACATGAACACCGTCGACGGTTACGCGATGTCCTCCTGGGAACAAGGCTACGGCGACTTCGCCATGCTGCCCGACCTGGCGACCCTGCGCCGCACCCCCTGGGACGCCGGTACCGCCCTGGTCATCGCCGACCTGGCCTGGCTGGAGGGCGACGCGGCGCCGGTCGTCGCCTCGCCCCGGCAGATCCTGCGCCGCCAGCTGGACCGGCTGGCCGAGCGCGGCTGGTCGGCGTACGTCGGGACCGAGCTGGAGTTCATCGTCTTCCGGGACACGTACGAGCAGGCCTGGGCCGGGGGCTATCGCGACCTGACGCCGGCGAACCAGTACAACGTCGACTACTCGCTGCTGGGCACCGCCCGGGTGGAGCCGCTGCTGCGCCGGATCCGGAACGAAATGGGTGCGGCCGGGATGCGGGTGGAGTCGGCGAAGGGCGAGTGCAATCTCGGGCAGCACGAGATCGCCTTCCGCTACGACGAGGCGCTGACCACCTGCGACCAGCACAGCGTCTACAAGACGGGCTCCAAGTCGATCGCCGCGCAGGAGGGCTGCGCGCTCACCTTCATGGCGAAGTACGACGCGCGGGAGGGCAACTCCTGTCACATCCACCTGTCGTTGCGGGACGACGAGGGCGTCCCGGTCTTCGCGGGGGACGGCCCCGGCGGGATGTCGGAGACGATGCGGCACTTCCTGGCCGGGCAGCTCGCCGGGCTGCGGGACTTCTCGCTGCTGTACGCGCCGAACATCAACTCCTACAAGCGCTTCCGCCCCGGCTCCTTCGCCCCGACAGCGGTCGCCTGGGGCCCGGACAACCGCACCTGCGCCCTGCGGGTGGTCGGCCACAGCCCGTCCGCGCTGCGCCTGGAGAACCGGGTGCCGGGCGGGGACGTCAACCCCTACCTCGCGGTCGCCGGCATGATCGCCGCCGGGCTGTACGGGGTCGAGCACAAGCTCACCCTCCCCGCGCCGGTCACCGGCAACGCGTACACGGCCGAGGGCACGCAGCATGTGCCGGCGACGCTGCGCGAGGCGGCCGAGCTGTGGCGGGACAGCCCGATCGCGGTGGCGGCCTTCGGGGAGGAGGTCGTGGAGCACTACCTGAACATGGCCCACGTCGAGCAGGATGCGTACGACACCGCAGTGACCGACTGGGAGCGGTACCGCTCCTTCGAACGCATGTGATGAGGTCCCCCGTGCTCGAAGTGCTCAACCCGGCCACCGAAGAGGTGATCGCCACCGTCCCGGCCGCGAGCGCCGAGGACGTCGACGCCGCTGTCGCCCGTGCCACGCGGGCCCAGGCGGGGTGGGCCGCCTTCGCGCCCGGCGACCGGGCGCGGCTGCTGCGCCGCTTCGCGGCCGTCGTGGACGGCCATGCCGACGAGCTGGCCGCCCTCGAGGTGCGGGAGGCGGGCCATACGGTCGGCAACGCCCGCTGGGAGGTGGGCAACGTCCGCGATCTGCTGGACTACGCCGCCGGGGGCGTCGAACGCCTCAGCGGCCGCCAGATCCCGGTCCCGGGCGGCGTTGATATGACGTTCCTCGAACCGCTCGGGGTGGTCGGGGTGATCGCGCCCTGGAACTTCCCGATGCCGATCGCCGCCTGGGGCGCCGCGCCCGCGCTGGCCGCCGGCAACGCGGTGATCCTCAAGCCCGCCGAGACCACCCCGCTCACCGCCCTCAGGCTCGCGGACCTCGCCCTGGAGGCGGGGCTGCCCGAGCACCTCTTCCAGGTGCTGCCGGGGGCCGGGGCGGTGGCGGGCGCGGCGCTGGTCGAGCACCCCGGGGTGGCGAAGATCGTCTTCACCGGGTCGACGGCGGTGGGCAAGCAGATCATGGCCAAGTGCGCCGACAGCCTCAAGCGCGTGACGCTGGAGCTCGGCGGCAAGTCCCCCAACATCGTCTTCGCCGACGCGGACATCGAAAAGGCGGCGAAGGCCGCCCCGGGCGCCTTCCTCGACAACGCCGGGCAGGACTGCTGCGCCCGCACCCGCATCCTGGTGCAGCGGCAGGCGTACGACCGCTTCCTGGAACTGCTGGAGCCCGCTGTCCAGGCCGTCACGGTCGGCGATCCGACCGATCCGGCCACCGACATGGGACCGCTGATCTCCGCAGTGCAGCGCGACCGTGTCTCGGCGTACGTGGCGTCGGACGCGCCGGTCGCCATCCGGGGCAGCGCGCCGCAGGGCAAGGGCTTCTGGTACCCGCCGACCGTCCTGACCCCGCACGACGCGAGCGAGCGAATTGCCGTCGAGGAGGTCTTCGGGCCGGTCGCGGTCGTGATCCCCTTCGAGGACGAGGCCGATGCGCTGCGGCTGGCCAACGCCACCGCGTACGGCCTGTCCGGCTCCATCTGGACCCGGGACATCGGCCGCGCCCTGCGCCTGGCCCGGGGCACGCAGGCCGGCAACCTGTCGGTGAACTCCCACAGCTCGGTGCGTTACTGGACGCCCTTCGGCGGCTTCAAGCAGTCCGGGCTCGGCCGTGAGCTGGGCCCGGACGCGCTGGCCGCCTTCACCGAGACCAAGAACGTATTCATCAGCACGGAGGACTGATCACGTGACCGAGGAAACAGCAGTGTGCCGCCGCCTGGTTGGCCGTACGGCGGTGATCACCGGCGCCGGCAGCGGCATCGGGCTCGCCACCGCCCGCAGGCTCGCCTCCGAGGGCGCGCGTGTCGTGTGCGGCGACATCGACGAGACCGCGGGCAAGGCGGCGGCCGAGGAGGTCGGCGGCCTGTTCGTGCAGGTGGACGTCACCGACGCCGAGCAGGTGGACGCGCTGTTCAAGGCCGGGTACGACGCCTTCGGGTCGGTCGACATCGCCTTCAACAACGCGGGCATCTCGCCGCCCGACGACGACTCGATCCTCACCACCGGCATCGAGGCGTGGAAGCGCGTCCAGGATGTGAACCTGACGTCGGTCTATCTGTGCTGCAAGGCGGTGCTGCCCTACATGCAGCGCCAGGGCCGGGGCTCCATCATCAACACGGCCAGTTTTGTGGCCGTGATGGGCGCGGCGACCTCGCAGATCTCGTACACCGCCTCCAAGGGTGGTGTGCTGGCGATGTCCCGTGAGCTGGGCGTGCAGTTCGCCCGGGAGGGCATCCGGGTCAACGCGCTGTGCCCCGGGCCGGTGAACACCCCCATGCTGCAGGAGCTGTTCGCCAAGGATCCCGAGCGGGCCGCGCGGCGGCTGGTGCACATTCCGCTGGGGCGCTTCGCCGAGGCCGACGAGATCGCGGCGGCCGTCGCCTTCCTGGCGAGCGACGACTCGTCGTTCATCACCGGGTCGGAGTTCCTGGTGGACGGCGGGATCGCGGGAGCATACGTGACCCCTTTGTAACCCGCTGACCACCGGCCCTCTCACGGGAATCTTAAGCTGAGGGACTTAAAGTGACGCCGTGACGATGACGACCCCTCCCGGCTGGTATCCCGAGCCCGGGCACACAGGCACCGACGCCCCAGCGCTGGAACGGTGGTGGGACGGTACCGAATGGACCGAGTACACCCGCACCGCCCAGGGCCAGGCCGCCGCGACGGCCGCCCCCGGCTATCCCCCCTACCCCGGTGATGTGGTCGCCGGCGGCGCTCCCTCAGGGCGCCGCGGCGGCCGCATAGCCATAGCCGTCGTGGCCTCGGTCGTCGTTGTGGCCGCCGTCGTCGGCGGCGTCGTCGCCCTCACCTCGGACAACGGCAACAGCGGCAAGAACGCCGCCGGCAGCCAGCCCTCCCCCTCCGCCAGCGCCCCCTTCGGCCAGGCCCCGGACGGCAGCTCCGGCGGCAGCGACGGCGGCCTGGGCGGCGTGCCGTCGACCCAGCCGTCGACCCAGCCCAGCAGCGAGCCGGGCTTCGCGGCCGACGCCCTCGACGGCATCAGCATCCCGGTGCCGGACGGCTGGAAGTCCAGCTACGACTCGTACGGTCTGCCGTCGTTGTCCGTCAGCTCGTACAAGTGCCCCGGCGACACCTCGAAGACCTGCGTCCGCGGCGGCGTGAACTCCTATCCCGCCGCTGCGATGCAGATCAAGGCGACCACGGCGGAGGCGGCCGCCAAGGAGGACATCTCGGCGAACGCCACGGCCTCGTACGGCGACAACGTCTACGGCGGGATCAGCTCCCACAAGGAGCTCACGTCGGAGGCGGTCACCGTCGCCGGGCAGAAGGGCTATCTGGTCCGCTGGCAGGTCGTCACCAAGAAGGGCGACGACGGCTACGTCGAGTCGCTGGTCTTCCCCTCGCCCAGCGGCAGCAAGCAGTTGGTGCTGGTCCGTTTCGGCTTCGACATCAACTCCAAGGCGCCGAAGCTGTCCGTGATGGACACGATCACCAAGGGCATCAAGGCGACCGGGTCGTCGAACGGTACCGGCGTCTGACACCGGTCACCCGAGCGCAGCGGCCAGCACTGCCGGCGCCTCGACCAGCGACGGCCCGTACCAGGTGAGGTGGCGGCCGCCGACCAGGGCCGCCGGGATGCCGGGGAAGGCCTCGGGTCCGTCGTCGGGGGTGAAGAGGTAGGGCTCGTCGGGGAGGACGACGAGGTCGGGGTCGGCCGCGTTGAGCTCGTCGACCGGGATGCGGGGGTAGCGGTCGGGGTGCTGGGCGTAGGCGTTGTCCACGCCGAGGCGGGCGAGGAGGTCGGCGGCGAAGGTGTCGCGGCCGAGGACCATCCAGGGGCGGCGCCAGACGGGGATGACGGCGCGGCGCCGCCGCACCGGTGCGGGGAGGGTCCGCCAGGCGGCTTCGGCGGCGTCGAGCCAGGCGGGGCGGTGGAGGCCGCAGGCGTCGACGAGGACGCGGTGGAGTTCGGCGAAGGCCTGGTCCAGGTCGCGTACTTCGGTGACGAGGACGCTGAGGCCGGCGTCGCGCAGGGCGGCGAGGTCGGGCTCGCGGTTCTCCTCCTCGTTGGCGATGACGAGGTCGGGGGCGAGGGCGGTGATCGCCGCGATGTCGGGGTTCTTGGTGCCCCGGATCCGCTTGACGTCGAGGCCCGCCGGGTGGGTGCACCAGTCGGTGGCGCCGGCCAGCAGGCCGGGGGCGGTGGCCGCCACGGCCTCGGTGAGCGAGGGGACGAGGGAGACCACGCGGCGTACGGTGGGGCGATCGGTCATCGCCCCACCGTATCCAGGTAGCCCTTTCGTACGGTCTCGTACGGTCAGGCAGCGACCGGGGCGAGCTTGTCGACGAGGCCGGGCTGCGTCTTCAGCCAGGTACGTACGCCGTCCTGCTCGTGGTTCTGGCCGGCGTCCTGGATGGCCGCCTCAAGGCTGGTCAGTTGCTTCTCGTCCAGCTTGAAGTCCTTGAGCCACTTGGCGACCTGCGGCTCGTCGGACGCGAAGCCCTTGCGTGCCAGCGTGTGGACGCCGTCGCCCTTGCCCCAGGCGCCGAGCGGGTCCTTGAGCTTCTTCAGCGAGTGCTTGCTGTAGGCCCAGTGCGGCGACCAGAGGGTGACGACCACGGGCTGCTTCGCCTTGATGGAGCGGTCGAGCTGGGCGAGCATGCTCGCGGTGGAGCCGGTGGTGACCTGGTACTCGCCGTCGAGGCCGTACTTCTTGAGCACGGTGTCGTTGAGCATCTTCATCATGCCGGCGCCCGGCTCGATGCCGATGATCTTGCCGCCGAACTCCTTGCTCCGGCCCTTGAGGTCGGCCAGGGAGTCGATGCCCTTGACGTACGAGGGAACGGTGAGCTCCAGCGAGGTCTGGCCGTACCAGGAGCCGTAGTCGTCGAGGTGGCTCTTGTACTTGTCCCAGTAGGACTTGTGGGTGGTCGGCAGCCAGGAGTCGGTCTCGAAGTCGACCTTGCCGGTGGACATGCCGGTGTAGAGCGCGCCGACGTCGTACTGGGTGGCCTGGGGGGCGTAGCCGCGCTCCTCCAGGATCTCCTTCCAGAGATACGTGGAGGCGATGCCCTCGTCCCAGGGGATGTAGCCGAGGTTGACCGTACGCCCGTGGCCGACGTTCTTGCCCGCGGCGACGGCGGTCCCGGTGGACGAGGAGCCGAAGACGTTCATGCCGCCCGCCACCAGCGCGAGCACGACGACGCCGACCATCGCGACGGCGGTGTGCGGCCGGTAGGTCCAGACGCGCGCCCTGCGCAGCGAGTTGGCGGCGGCCAGGGCGCGCCGGCCGAGCGGGGAGACGCGGCTGCCGAGCGAGCCGGTGACCCGGTCGAGGTACATGGCGAGGATGACGACGGAGATGCCGCCCTCGAAGCCGAGGCCGACGTTGACCTGGCTGATCGCGGTGAAGACCGACGAGCCGAGGCCGCCGCCGCCGACCATGCCGGAGATGACGACCATGGACAGGGCCAGCATGATGACCTGGTTGATGCCCGCCATGATGGTGGGCAGCGCGAGCGGGAGCTGGACGCGCAGCAGTGTGTTGCGCGGGCTGGTGCCGAACGCCTCGGCGGCCTCGACGAGTTCGCCGTCGACCTGGCGGATGCCCAGCTCGGTCATGCGCACGCCGGGCGGCATCGCGAAGACGATGGTGGCGATGATGCCGGGGACCTGGCCGACGCCGAAGAAGAAGATGCCGGGGATCAGGTAGACGAACGCCGGCATGGTCTGCATGAAGTCCAGCACCGGGCGCAGCACCGCGCCGACCGTGCGGTTGCGGGCCGACCAGATGCCGAGCGGCACGGCGAGCACGATGGTGATGACGGTGGCGACGAGCACCAGGGACAGGGTGTCCATGGCTTCGTTCCACTGCTGTACGGAGTCGATGAGCGCGAAGCCCGCGAAGGTGAGGACCCCGGCGGTCAGACCGCGCAGCCACAGCGCGAGGACGGCGAAGATGCCGGCCAGCAGCAGCGGTTCGGGGGCGCGCAGGACGGCGTCGAGGCCGTCGTACATGCCGGAGACGATGGTGGTGATGAGGTCGAAGAGCCAGGCGCAGTGGTCGCGGAGATACGTGACGCCGCTGTCGACCCAGTCGCCGAGGGGGAGCCTAGGCATGGGCGGCCTCCCCCGCGAGCGCGGCGAGCAGGGTTTGCTGGGGGATCAGCCCCTTCAGCTCGCCCTCGTCGGACCGTACGGCGATGGGCTCGTCGCTGTCGGCGCTGAGCGCGCACAGCTCCGCGATGGGGGTGTCCATGGTGACGGACCGGCCGGAGCTGTCCGCGTCGGTGGCGCACTTCTTCATGACCGCGCCGGCGGTGAGGACCCGGGACCGGTCGACGTCCTGCACGAAGGACGCGACGTAGTCGTTGGCGGGCTGGAGGAGGATCTCCTCGGCGGTGCCGATCTGGACGATGCGGCCGTCGCGCATGACGGCGATGCGGTCGCCGAGGCGCATGGCCTCGTTGAGGTCGTGGGTGATGAAGACGATGGTCTTCTTCAGCCGCTTCTGCAGTTCCAGGAGCTGGTCCTGCATGTCGCGGCGGATCAGCGGGTCGAGGGCGCTGAAGGACTCGTCCATCAGCAGCAGGTCGGCGTCGGTGGCCAGCGCGCGGGCCAGGCCGACGCGCTGCTGCATGCCGCCGGACAGTTCGTCCGGCCAGGACTTCTCCCAGCCGGCCAGGCCGGTGAGCTCGAGGGCCTCGGTGGCCCTGCGTTCGCGCTCGGCGCGGTCGATGCCCTGCACCTCGAGGCCGTACGCGGCGTTCTCGAGGACGCTGCGGTGCGGGAAGAGCGCGAAGTGCTGGAAAACCATGCTGATGCCGTGCGAGCGGACGCGGCGCAGCTCGCGCGGGCCGAGGGCGGTGAGGTCGTGGCCGTCGAAGAGGACCCGTCCCGAGGTGGGTTCGAGCAGTCCGTTGAGGGTACGCAGGAGTGTGGACTTGCCCGATCCGGACAGGCCCATGACGACGAAGATCTCGCCTTCGCGGACGTCGAAGGTGGCGTCGATCACCGCCGCCGTGGTGCCGCTGTCGCGCAGTTCGTCGCGGTCGGCTCCCTCCTCAAGCCGGCGGACGGCCGTTTCCGGTCGCCTGCCGAAGATTTTGTACAGATGCTCGACTTCCAGCCTGGACACATACACCTCTGGGCTCGCACGAAAAGCGACCCGCCGCCCCCGCTGGCAGGTCGTGGAGCGTTCCTGGCCCGCTCCGGGCCTGCGGCTGCCCCGGCGGAAGCGGAGCAAACCATTCCGTGACGGAGGTCACCTGCCGAAGCCTGCCTGCGCCCGCCTGCCGGTGCCTGTCGGCGCCGTACGGCATCATCAGGGGCGTGACGAAGCGACGCCTGATGCTCCTGGACTCGGCCAGCCTCTACTTCCGTGCGTACTTCGGGGTGCCCGACTCGGTGCGGGCCCCGGACGGCACTCCGGTGAACGCGGTGCGCGGGCTGCTGGACTTCATCGCCCGGCTGGTCGCCGACCACTCCCCCGACGACCTCGTGGCCTGCATGGACGCCGACTGGCGGCCGCAGTGGCGGGTGGACCTGATCCCCTCCTACAAGGCCCACCGGGTGGCCGAGGAGGTCCCCGAGGGCTCCGACATCGAGGTCGTACCGGACACGCTGTCCCCGCAGGTGCCGGTGATCGAGGCGGTCCTCGACGCGCTCGGCATCGCGCGGGTGGGCGTGCCGGGCTACGAGGCCGACGATGTGATCGGCACTCTGACCGGCCTGGCGGCCGGGCCGGTGGACATCGTCACCGGTGACCGCGACCTGTTCCAGCTGGTGGACGACGTGCGCGGAGTGCGGGTGCTGTATCCGCTCAAGGGCGTCGGCAACCTGGATCTCGTGGACGGCGCGTGGCTGCGCGCCAAGTACGGCGTCGACGGCTCGGGCTACGCGGACCTGGCGCTGCTGCGCGGCGACCCGAGCGACGGCCTGCCGGGGGTGCCGGGGGTCGGTGAGAAGACGGCGGCCAAGCTTCTCGAGGCGTACGGCGATCTGGCCGGGATCATGGCGGCCGCCGCGGACCCCGCGTCCAGGCTGACCCCGGCGCAGCGCAAGCGGCTGCTGGAGGCGCAGGATTACGTCGCCGTGGCGCCGAAGGTGGTGCGGGTGGCGGGTGACGTACCGCTTCCGGAGTTCGATCCGGCGCTGCCGGGCGAGCCGAAGGACCCTGAGGTGCTGGAGGCGCTGGCGGAGCAGTGGGGCTTGGGAGGATCTTTGCAACGGCTGCTGACGGTATTGAGTTAGGCTTACCTAACTCAATACACGGGAGTGCGACATGGCAGATCGTCCGGCGCGCAAGCCGCCACAGCTGCACCGGGGGCGCGTCGAGCGCGTTGAACGACTCACCCCGCACATGATTCGCGTGGTCCTCGGCGGCGAGGGGCTCGCGAACTTCGACGCGGGTACGTACACCGACCACTACATCAAGCTGCTCTTCCCGCTGGACGGCGTCGACTACGGCGAGCCCTTCGACCTCCAGCGGGTCCGGGCCGAGCTGCCCCGCGACCAGTGGCCCCGGCAGCGTACGTACACCGTGCGGCGCTGGGACGCGGACACCCGCGAGCTGTGGGTCGACTTCGTCCACCACGGCGACGAGGGCCTGGCCGGGCCGTGGGCCGCCGGCGTCCAGCCCGGTGACGACCTGTTCTTCGGCGGACCGGGCGGCGCGTACGCTCCCGACGAGGACGCCGACTGGCATCTGCTGGCGGGCGACGAGAGCGCGCTGCCGGCCATCGCGGCCGCCCTGGAGCGGCTGCCGGCCGGTGCGAAGGCGTACGCCTTCGTCGAGGTGGACGGCCCGGCGGACGAGCAGAAGCCGGAGACGGCGGCGGAGGCCGAGATCGTCTGGCTGCACCGCGACGGCGCCCCGGTGGGGCAGAAGCTGGTGCGGGCGGTGTCGGAGCTGGACTTCCCGGCGGGCGATGTGCACGCCTTCGTGCACGGCGAGGCGGGCTTCGTGAAGGAGCTGCGGCGGGTGCTGCGGGTCGAGCGGGGGATCCCGCGCGAGCGGCTGTCGATCTCCGGCTACTGGCGGCTCGGCCACGACGAGGACGGCTGGCAGTCGTCCAAGAGGGTCTGGAACGAGCAGGTCGAGGCCGAGCAGGAGACCGCCGCCGGCTGAGACACGTCGAGCAGGGCCGCGCCGCCGTTCCAGTCTCTAATACACATCATACGCGGCCGACTATTTATGGAGTGAAGATATCGGGGGTCGGGGGCGAATTAAAAAGGCGT
>NZ_JBHYXC010000061.1:0-33004 GCF_042751495.1 Streptomyces sp. NPDC059373
GCAAGATCAACGAACTCCACCGGCCACTGCGGCCGGTACGCGACAACGACAACCGGTCTGTGCTCCCCGGGAAACGGCATGGCCCTGAACGCTACTGGACTTGATTGGGTGATGTCGGTGACGTTCGCCTGACAGCTGGTGCTGGAAGAGCATCTTCTTCGCGATGGCGCCCGTCGCCGCTGTCGGCGCCGCCCTCGTCGCCTGGAGCGTGCCGACTTCGCGCGATCCAGCCGCGCACAAGACCGACGGCCCGGGACTGGTGCTCTCGAGCGCGGCGATCGCGCTGCTGACCTACACGCTGATCGAGGCCCCTAAGTACGGTTGGAGCAGCGGCCGTACTCTCGCGGGCTTCGCAGTCGCAGCAGCGGTGTTCGCCGTATTCGTCGTCCGCGAGGCCACCGCCGCGGAGCCGATGCTCGATGTCAGCCTCTTCCGCAACCCTCGTTTCACCGCCGCCTGCGCCTCCGTCACCGTCACCTTCTTCGGGCTGTCCGGCTTCAGCTTCCTGATCACTCAGTATTTCCAGTTCTTCAAGGGTTACGGGCCGCTCTCCACGGGCGTCCGCCTGCTGCCGGTCGCGCTGTCCGTGGGAATCATGTCGGTGCTCGGCACCAAGTTCGCAGTGCGCTTCGGCACCAAGCAGGTCGTAACCGTCGGCCTGGTCTTTCTCGCCGGCTTCTTCGCATGGGTCTCCACCGCAAGCGTGACAACCAGCTACCTCGAGATCGTCGGCCAGATGCTGCTCGGCGGCAGCGGCGTGGGACTCGTCAGCGCACCCGCGACCGAGGCGATCATGGGGGTTGTGCCAAAGGCCAAAGCTGGCGTCGGCTCCGCTGTCAACGATGCCACCCGCCTGCTTGGAAGCACGCTCGGCGTCGCCGTGGTCGGCAGCGTTTTCGCCTCTATTTACAACAACCGACTGACCACGATGTTGCCCACGGAGCTGGCTCCGCCGCTCGCGCGCACCGCCCACGAATCCGTCGGCGGCGCACTCAACCTCGCCAATCACACTGGCCTGGGCGGCCACCCCGCACTCGCGAAGTCCGTCCACGCCGCAGTGTCCACGGCGTTCTTCGACGGCTTCAGCGTTGCCTGCCTCGTCGTCGCCGGCGTCAGCGTCGCAGGCGCGATTGTCACCCTGCTACTGCTGCCTGCCCATCCCGAAGCAGAGTTGGCCCCCGCCCTGGAGTCCCAATGACCGGGCCAGCCATTCGACGCACCATCGCCGGACGATCGAATGGTGGGCCCATGGCCGACCGTTCCACCGGAGATGCGCTGGCGGCGGTGTCCGCCGACGAACTGGCCCGATGACCCGACGGGCGGGCCTCGCCCCACGGGCGGGGCCTGCCCGTCGGACGCCACTCCACAACAGAACGACCGGCGTGCGCCGGTGGACACCTCAGGGGTAACCCCCGGGGTGCCTTGGGCGGTAACCCTCAGGGGAAGTCGGGGGTCACCCCGGTCGTTCGGTGGACGACCGGACCCCAGGTTCTGGAGTGGAATCGGAGCAGCGATTCAAACCCACCCCGGAGGCCCGCCGTGACCAGCAAGTCCCGCTCCCAGCAACGCTCGACGAAGCCGGCCGCCGCGGCGTTCGTGCGCTTCGTCGTGTGCGGCGGCGGCGTGGGCCTTGCCTCCAGTGGCGTGTTGCTGCTGCTGCACGGCAGCATGCCGATGGCCCTTGCCAACGCCCTGGTGACGGTGGTCTCCACGCTGGTCGCCACCGAGCTGCACGCGCGGGTCTCGTTCCGCAGCGGGCGCGGCGGCTGGGGGGTGCATCTGCAGTCGGCGCTGACCGTGGCCGTCAGCTACGCGTTCACCACCGCCGCATTGCTCGGGCTGTACGCGGTCCAGTCCGCGCGGTCCGCTCTGACCGAGCAGGCGGTGTATCTGTCGGCGTCCGGGCTCGCGGGCATTGCACGGTTCCTGGTGCTGCGGGCGGTCGTGTTCGCCGAGCGGCGGCCGCAGACGGCGAGCGCCGCGCCCTCGCTCGCCAAGGCCGCCGTCGCGATGACCGCGTAGCCGGCCTCGGGCTCCGAGTCCGTCCAACACGGTTAGGCTCCGGGACCGTCCCAGGGCATTGACGAAACTCGCGTCCCGCAGCGGCGGGTTTCAGCACCGTGGTAGCAGCTGAGAACGAACGACCAGAGGATGAATTGATGACTGACCGGCCCATGACGCTGATGGCAGTGCACGCTCACCCGGACGACGAGGCCACGGGGACCGGAGGGGTCCTGCGGCGTTACGCGACCGAGGGCATTCAGACGGTACTTGTCACGTGTACCGACGGCAGCTGTGGTGACGGGGCGGGCGGCGCGAAGCACGGTGAGCCCGGACATGATCCGGCCGCCGTCGTCTCGACGCGCCGAAAGGAACTCGAGGCGAGCTGCGAAGTCCTGGGGGTCACCCACCTTGAGCTGCTCGGCTACACCGACTCCGGCATGATGGGCTGGCCGGCCAACGACGCACCCGGGTCCTTCTGGAGTACTCCGGTGGAGGAAGCGGCGGCCCGGCTGGGCAAACTGATGGAGCTTTACCAGCCTGATGTGGTGGTGACCTACGACGAGAACGGCTTCTACGGCCACCCCGACCACATCCAGGCGAACCGGATCACCATGGCCGCGCTGCACAAGACCGGGATCGCGCGGAAGGTCTACTGGACAACGGTGCCGCGTTCGAAGTTCGGGCAGATCATGCGCGAGTTCGGCGACACGGACGAGCAGGGTCTGGATCCGCTCGGGGACGACGGGCCCTTGCCCGAAATCGGGCTTCCCGACGAAGAGATCACCACCTGGGTGGACACCACACCGTTCGCCAGCCAGAAGTTCGACGCTCTGGCCGCGCATGCGAGCCAGAGCGACAGCGCCTTCTTCCTGCGACTGGGCAAGGAGCGGTTCACGCAGCTGATGGGCGTGGAGACCTTCGTCCGGGTCCACGACACCACCGGCGCGGCCTTCCCGGAGAACGACCTGTTCGCCGGACTGCGCTGACCTCCCGCTCTCCCGGACCGCCCAGCACGGCGGTGCCCTGCGACGGCTGGAACCCCGACGCAGGGCACCGTTCCCGATTCCGGCAACCGGCATCCTTCGCCCGCACCATCGAGGGACCTCGACCAGGAGACGCCTATGAAGTCCCGTTGCCGCGCGAGTCTGAGGACGTGGGCTCAGGGGAACTCGAGGGATGTCGCACACCGGGGCGCCGCGTCGTAGCGGGCGGTGACGCATGCCATGCGCGTGCGCCCGGTCCGCTCCCGCCAGGGCAGCTGGGCCGAGGGCGGCTGCGTGCCGACCGGCGGGGGCGGGGCTGGGGTGCGCAGATCGGAGGGGACCGGCGTCACGCCGGTGGCGTCGAGGCTGAGGACCGGCAGCTCCTGCCCGCCGGGGCGGGCCCGGCCGCGCGGTGTGGGCGCGCTGCCGGCAGAAGCCGGGGACATCGCCGCCGCCTCGACGGCGATCTCCCGCTGAGCACACCGGGTCTGTTGGGGGTTGCCCCCCGGAGGGGCGGGTTCGGACGGGTGTTTCAGGCGAGGGCGAGGAAGAGCTTTTCGAGTTCGGCTTCGCTCATGGGAGGGGCGTCGCCGTCGGCGGTTGTCATGCACTGGCGCATGCCGCTGGCGACGATTTTGAAGCCGGCGCGGTCCAGGGCCCGGGAGACGGCGGCGAGTTGGGTAACGACGTCCTTGCAGTCGCGGCCTGCTTCGATCATGGCGATGACGCCGGCGAGCTGTCCCTGGGCGCGGCGCAGGCGGTTCAGAACGGCGGTGCTGGATTCTTCGTCGACCTTCACGGTGTGTGTCCTCCTGGTGGGCTGGTCCGGTCCGGGCGATCCGGTGCTGAGGGCGCGGTGCTGAGGGCGCGCCCCCTGGCTGCGGTGGGGCCCCGCGCGGCCGCCGGGCCGGGGGGCGTTTCGCGGGGCCCGCGGCGCCGCTCGGACGGGGCGTGGCTGTCCATCGTACCCCCTGGGGTATCGGTGGCCCCGGGTGCGGGCCCGGCGCCACCGGTGGCGGGGGAGGGGTCAGTCGTGGGAGAAGCGGATGTTGGGCAGGGCCTTGCGCAGCCAGGCGGGGCTCCACCAGGCGGCGCGGCCGGTGAGGCGGAGCAGGGCGGGGAGCAGGACGAGGCGGATGAGGAAGGCATCGAGGAGGACGGCGGTGCCCAGGACGATGCCCATCTCCTTGGGCGGGAGGGGGTCGGCGAGGGCGAAGGTGAAGAAGACGGCGACCATGACGCCGGCGGCGGCGAAGATGACGCGGCCGGAGTGCGCGAGGGCCCCGGTCATCGCATGTCGGGGGTCGCCGGTGTGCTCGAAGTGCTCCTTGGCGGAGGACAGGAGGAAGACGGTGTAGTCCATGGCGATGGCGAAGATCATCGCGAAGAAGAAGACCGGGCCCCATCCGTCGAGGAAGCCCTGCGGTTCGAAGCCGAGCAGCCCGGAGCCGTAGCCGTCCTGGAAGATCAGCCGGGCGACGCCGAAGGCGGCGGCGGTGGCGAGCAGGTTGGTGACCACGCCGAGGGCGGCGATCAGCGGGGCCTGGAGGGCGATCAGGAGCAGGACGAAGCCGAGGGCCAGGATGACGCCGATGACCAGCGGGGCCTTGTCGTCCAGGGCCTGCTTGAGGTCGAGGTTCTCCACGGCGGCTCCGCCGACCAGTGCCTGGTCGGGGAGTTCGGCCCGCAACTCCGCGACGGTGTCCTTCAGTGAGTCGTCGGACGGGTCGGCCGAGGGCATGGCCTGGATCAGGCTGTAGCGCGAGCCGTCGGCGGCGGGCTGGGCGGGCATGACGGCGGCGATGCCGTCGGCGGCGGCGAGGGTACGCGCGGTGGCCTGCGCCTGGGCGGTGGGTGTGACGATCTGGAGCATGCCGGGAGCGCCCTTGCCGAGGGCCTGCTGGGCGAGTTCGTAACCCTGCCGTGAGCTGTCGGCGGCGGGGACGACGGTGATGGACGGCATCGCGGTCTTCAGCCCGAACACCGGGACGGCGAGCGCGACCAGCACCAGGACGGCGGGCACGCCGTAGCGCAGCGGGTGACGCCACAGCTGCTCGCCCCAGGCGAGGAAGCGCGGGGAGTTGGTCTGGTCGGTACGGGTCCGGGGGAGGGCGAGCTTGTTGACGCGCGGGCCGAGTTTGCCCAGGACGGCCGGCAGCAGGGTCAAGGTGGCGGCGAGTACGAAGACGACGGAGAGCATGATGCCCACGGCCATGGTGCGTACCGCCGGGGCGGGCACCAGCATCACGGCGGACAGGCTGACGAGCACGGTCAGTCCGGACAGCAGGACGGCCTTGCCGGCGGTGTCCATGGTCTCTTCCACTGCGCGGCGTGGGTCGCCTTGGTGGGCGAGGGCGCCGCGGAAGCGGATGACGAGGAAGAGCGCGTAGTCGATGCCCAGGGCGAGGGCGAACATCAGGGCGAAGTCCATGGCCCAGATGGAGATCGGCGTGACATAGCTGATCAGCACCAGCGACCCGACGGAGGCGGCAAGGCCGGCCATGGTGAGCAGCAGGGGCAGGCCGGCGGCGACGAGCGAGCCGAAGGCGAGGACGAGGACGACCAGGGTGACCGGCCAGGACAGGATCTCGGCGTGGATCATCGCGTCGAGGTTGGCGGTGTTGAAGTCGCTCCACATGACGGACGCGCCGGTGGCCCGCACGGTGATCCCGTCGGTGGACAGCGCGCGCAGCGGATCCTTGAGGTCGTCGCTGGCGCGGACCATGTCGTCCGGGTTCGCCTTGGCGCCGCCGAGCAGCACGGCGGTCCTGCCGTCCCGGCTGATCGTCGCCCCGGCCTGGGGCTGGACGACCTCGGAGATCCGGTCGTCGGCGGTCAGCAGCTTGGTCGCCTTGGCCAGGACGGTCTGGACCGCGGGGTCGGTGACGGGCTTGTCGGCGTGGACGATGACCTGGATCGCGGTGGAGCCGGTACCACCGAAGTGCTGCTGGGCCAGTTCGCGGACCTTGACCGATTCCGAGCCGTTGCTCTGCCAGCCCGCGCCGGACAGTGCGGTGGTCACCTGCGGGGCGAAGGCGCCGAGCACGGCGACCACGATCACCCAGCCCGCCAGGACGGCCCTGAAGTGCGTGGCCGTCCAGTCACCGAGGCGTCCCAGCGGGCCGGGCGGAGCGGCGCTCTTCGGGGGCCGGTCGGCGCGCCCCGCCTCGGCGTGGGTTTGGTCGACGCTGGTCATGGTGGAGCCTCCTTGGAATACCCCGGGGGGTAATTTCTCGCGTTAAGGGTGAGGGTACCTGATACCCCCACCCGTATCCCCAACGGTCGGCCCTCGGGGGTTACAGCAGGGCATCGACAGCCATGAACAGGGCCACTGCCAGCAGCAATACAGCGAACACGCGTTGCAGGACGGGGCCGGAGACCTTCGCGGCCAGCCGCTTGCCGTCCCAGGCGCCGAGGATCGCGGCGGCGGTGAACGGGCCGACGACCGCCCAGTCCAGGCCGCCCGCGCCGCCCGCACGGGCGGTCAGGGCGGTGGCGGAGTTGGCGGTGATGACGAGCAGGCTGGTGCCGACCGCCACGCGCATGCGCAGGCCCACGACGGACACGAGCGTGGATGCGGCCAGGAACCCGCCGCCCACCCCCAGCAGCCCGGTCAGCGCCCCGAGCGCCGCACCGGCCCCGGCGGCCGCCGTCGGCCGGGCGGCGACCCGCTCCGGTGCGACAGCCCGGGCCGCCGGAACGTGTTCGACCTGTCCGCCGGCTCCAGGCTGCTCGGCCTGTCCGCCGGGCGGCCTTCGCCGGGCGCCGGGCGACGCCACCGGCTCCGGCGCAGGCTCGCGGGCGGAGTCCGGCCGATCAAGGGTCAGCATGCGCAGCGCGCCGATGGCCATGGTGAGCGCGGCCTGCGGCAGACGGGCCGACAATGCCCCGGCCGCAGCCGCCGGAAGGAGCCCCGCGCCCGCGAACAGCAGTCCGGTACGCCAGTGCACGTTCCCGGAGAGGGCGTGGGCGACCAGCGCGGTCGCGGAGGTGGCGGTGACGATGATCAGGCTTGCGGTGGTGGCACCGGCCGGGGTGAACCCCAGGAGATAGATCAGCGTGGGGACGGCCAGCACGCTGCCGCCTCCGCCCAGCGCGCCGAGCGCCAGACCGACCACCGCCCCCGCGACCAGCGCGAGGACGACGGCGTTCCCGCTAGGGTGCCGGGCTTGCCGCGCCCGTCCACAACCGGCAGCCCGGCCTGCTGTCAGGCGCTCATCCCTCCAGTGACGTCGACGACGTCCACCCTGCTGGGCGAGGGCCGAGGCCGCCCTGCGGGAACGGGCGCCGGAGCGGCAGATCACCACGACCGGCTTGCCCTGCGCGGCCTACGGCAGGACCGCGCCGGCGAGCAGGCTGGGGTCAGTGAAGAACGCGGATGCACTCCTCTCCAGCGGATGATTACCCCTGGGGGTATGTGCCTCACCGTAACATCGATACCCATGGGGGTATATTTGAGGGCGTGCGGGCGCCAGAGCGGTGTCCTGTCAACCAGCGCCCGTCCGTCAGGGAGGAACCCGTGAACTACGACCGCACCATCAGCCTGACCAGCGACTTCGCCACCACCGTCGAGGCCGTACGCGAAGCCCTCGCTGCCCAGGGCTTCGGCGTCCTGACCGAGATCGACGTCACCGTCACCCTCAAGTCCAAGCTCGGCCACGACATGGAGGACTACCTGATCCTCGGCGCCTGCAACCCGCCCCTGGCCCACCGCGCCCTCGACGCCGACCGCAGCATCGGTCTGCTCCTGCCCTGCAACGTCGTCGTACGCCGAGCGGGCGACCACACCCTCGTCCAGGCCCTCGACCCGAACACGATGGTCGCCCTCACCGGGCTGCCCGCCCTGCAGCCCGTCGCCGACGAGGCCGCCGCCCGCCTCGACGCGGCCCTCGCCGCCCTTGCCTGATGGCCTGGTTCATGGAAGGCACAGCCCGGTCGCGATCTGGGTGAGGCAGGTGGGGGCCGTGCGAGGCCGGACTGGTTGGCGATGACGGCGAGTCGGGCGCGGTCTCGGGCGCCCGGTTTCGTCATGGCGCGCCGACGACGAGTTGTTCGGCGGCCTCGTGGTCGCACTGCCCCTCGGCGGCTGGCGCCATGACCCCCGCTCGCGGGCCGTGAGGGTTTCGAGGAGTTCGGGCGGCGCCAGGTGGGCGCCGGGTTCGGGCGCGTTGAGGAAGCGGGCGATGAGCGCGCGGGTGGCCACCGGGGAGAGGAGGGCTTCGCCCCAGGCCACGGTACGGACGCCGGTCAGGAGTTCGTCGGCGCGCCCAACCGGCCACCGTCAGCGTGCTGCAGGTCCTGTACCACTTGTCGGACCGGCAGGCTGCAGAGGTGGCGCGCTGCCGGATCGACTTCACGTACGCCCTCGCCTTGCCCTTGGATGATTCCGGATCCACCGCAGCGTGCTGTGCGACTCCGTTGCCGGCTCGCCGGGGATGGCCGTGCCGACCTTCTGCTGGACCTCGCGCTGGAACGCCTGCGGGAAGCCGGGCAGGTCATGGAGCGGGGGCGCCAGCGCACCGATTCCACCCATATCCCGGCAGCCGTGCGTGATCTGACCCGCCGCGAACAATTCCAGTGGCTCACCTACTCCAACGCCCGCCGCCACAGCGCCCTGGGCTACCTCTCCCCGTGGAGTTCGAACAGCAGCACCACAAGCGGGCTGAACTCTCACTCGCAGCATGAACCGCCTTCGGGCCCCCGACCGTGGGCGCTGACGGTGCCGCCGAGCCGGGTGCTGAGCTGGTGGGCGATGGCAACTACGGCCCGCGTGGCCAGCCCGAATCTCCGATAGCGGGGCTACGCTCCGCGTTCCGACTCGGCTTCGGCTTCGGCGACAGCGACGGCGAAGCCGAGTGCCTCGGTGATGTGGGAGGCCGCCGACATCGCACGGGCAGTGCCCACGATTGGCGCGATCGCGACCAGGACGTCCTGCACCTGGGTCGGGGTCAGGTTGGCCTTGATGGCGGGGTCGACGTGGGCGAGGTAGGACATCGGCGGCGCGTCCATGGCGGCGAGCGCGGCGATACGGGTGAGGATGAGGGTGTCGGCAGGTAGGCCGCATCGCTCGATGGAGTCGAGGGTCATGGCGGTCAGGGTGTCGAGGACAGGAGTTTCGGATGATGCAGTCATGCGACCATCTCCTAGGGGTGTCCGGGAGCCGACGCGGCAGTGGCGGGGAAGCAAGGTTCTCCTGCGTTGGACCCACCTATCCGGCCCTAGGGACATTCCGTCTGACCTGCATCTCTCGATGCCCCTGGCACCGCGGTAGGGCAAGAGACCACGAGCAGTCGGAGGGTCGTACGAACTGGCCGTCGTGACGGACAGCAGCGGCTTCGTCGCCGCCGGGGTCGCCGGACTCGCCTGCGGGTTCGCCTCCCCGTGCCGCCGTTACCGGATCGGCGGCAAGGAGAGGCCCGGACCGCACGGCTGACTTCGCCGACACCGTTCCCGGTCAGCAGGGATGTGGCCGGGTTCGCTCTACTGAGACCGGGCGGCCGTTCCCGCCCGGCCGGCTGTGATGTCGAAGGTGACGTCCACGACGCCCACTACCGTCCGGACGAGGCCGGCCGCCAGCCACACCGTGGAGGTGTCGTGCACCATGGCCAGGCATGTCACGACTGCGGCTGCCTCCGGCGGCACGACCGGGCGGTGACCGCACAGTGTGCCTGACGGGGCCGCTGCCTGACTGTTCTGACCCTGCGCTGTGCGACCAGCCATTACGTGGTGGCACACGAGCCGGATGCCCTTCACCGGCCGCCCGGTAGACCGCGCACGTGGCAGCGACACCACGAACTGTTCGGGCCCGATGGTCCCGGGACATCGGACCTGTATGGCCCTCGCGGGTACCCCCGGAGACCGGGCAACGTAAAGGGCCTCAGCGGACCAACAAGAAGGAGGCAGACCATGGGTTCCCAAGGCACCGCACCCGCGCGGATCGTGGTCGGGGTCGACGGCTCGACGTCGTCCGAGGAAGCGCTGCGGTGGGCACTGCGCCAGGCCCGGCTGCTGGGCGGCACGGTGGACGCGGTGATCGCCTGGGAGTTCCCCGCGGCCTACGGCTTCGCCGCTCTGCCGGTGGACACCGACGTCGAAGCCGCCGCCGGCGCCGTTCTCGCCGAGGCGGTCGCAAAGGTCGCCAAGGACGAGCCGGGTGTCGAGATCCGCGAGAGCGTGAGCGTCGGGAACGCGGCGCGGGCCCTGCTCGACACAGCTCGCGGCGCCGAACTGCTGGTGGTGGGTAACCGGGGGCGTGGCGGGTTCACCGAGGCGCTGCTCGGCTCGGTGAGCCAGCACTGCGTGCATCATGCGACCTGCCCGGTGGTCGTCGTCCGCGATGGCGAGGGCTGACCATGGTGGAACGGGGCCGGCCGGCGGGTACCTGAGTGTGCGCGAGACGCCGGTGGCGATCGTGTTCTTCTATCGTGGACATGAGGCCTGACGGGACGCTTGTGCCTGGGAGCGCCCGGCCAGAGCCCGGTCCCGACGTGGCGAGCCCCTGAGGCCGGTGCGGCGGGCCAAGCGGCCGTCGCACGGAAGGGCAGCGCCGATGGGCCGGGAAGACGTACCGCGGCGGCCCGTAGCGGGCACTCCTGGGCTGCAGCGGCGTCGGGAGACCCGGCCAGACCGCGTCAGCGAGCAGCTCCTGGAACTGTCCCGCGCCCAGAGGAGGCTGCAGGCCCTGCTGGAAGCGGTGTTGGCCGTCAGTCGCGATCTGGAGCTGTCCGTGGTGCTGCGCCGGATCGTGAGCACCGCGATGGACCTGGTCGGCGCCCGCTACGGCGCCCTGGCCGTGCTCGACCAGCACGGCCAGGGACTGTCGCAGTTCATCCCCGTGGGCCTGACCGAGCACGAGGTCGCGGGCCTGTCGGGCGTGGAGTTCCCGCACGGTCGCGGCCTGCTGGGGCGTCTGATCCACGATCCGGCGCCGCTGCGGGTGGAGGCGATCTCCCACCACCCGGATTCCGTCGGTTTCCCGCCCGGCCACCCTCCGATGCGCACCCTGCTGGGGGTGGCCATCACCGTCCGTGGTCAGATCTACGGCAACCTGTATCTGTCCGAACGGCGCGACGGGCTGCCCTTCGACGTCCACGACGAGTCGGTCGTCGTCGCGCTCGCCGGCGCCGCCGGTGTCGCCATCGAACATGCCCGCCTCTACCAGCAGGTCCGCAGAAGCGCTGAGCAGTTCCAGCGCCTCCTCCTGCCCCAGCTGCCCGACCTGCGCCCCTTCCAGGCGGCGGCCGTCTACCGGCCCGCGGCCGCCCCAGGCCACCTGGGCGGAGACTGGTACGACGCCCTGCTGCTGCCCGACGGCGCCTGCGCCGTGGTCATCGGCGACGTCGTTGGCCACGACCTCAAGGCCGCGGCTGCCATGGCGCAGACCCGCAACATGCTGCGCGCCCTGCTTTACGACCGGCTCACCCCGCCCAGCGCGGTGCTCACCCAGCTTGACCGCACCCTCCACGCCATCACCGAGAATCCGGTCACCACCGCCTGCCTGGCCCGCATCGAACCAACCGGGCACGCCTGGACCCTGCACTGGAGCACCGCCGGCCACCCCCCGCCCCTCCTGCTCCTCCCCGACGGCCGGGTCCACTATCTGCACGGCGACCCCGGGGTGCCGCTGGGCGTGGATCCGGACCAGCACCGCCCCGACCACACCCACCCGCTACCCGGTGACGCCACCGTCGTGATGTTCACCGACGGCCTCGTCGAACACCCCGGCCGGCCCCTCGACGAAGGCCTGAACGCCCTCGCCGTCCTCGCCGCCACCCACGCCGGCCGGCCCCTGAACCAGTTGTGCCGGACCCTGGCCGACGAGCATCCCAGCGACGGCCACGACGACATGGCCATCCTCGCGCTGCGCACCCCCGGCCGGCCATGACGGATATACCGAACGATTTGGTCCCGTATCACCTGTCCTGCCGGCATGACACCGCGATCCTGCGCGCCGCGCTGGAGCTGCCGGCCGACGGTCGAACAGATCCTGTACACCCACGATGGCCGCAAGGAGCACACCCAGGTGGCCCCCGACGACCTCGTCTTCGTCACCAACGGTTCCATGACGGCGGGTTCACGCCTGGGTCGGACACCGCCGCGCCGGTGCTGGACGAATTCGGCTCGTCGGGCCACTGGCGGCTGTGGCAGTGGTGGCCAGGGGACGCGAGGACTTCGGCAACCCGCGCGTGTTCAACAAGACCATCAGGGACTCCACCTGGGAGTCCTTCACCGTGACCGCCAAGGACCCGCTCTTCTTCGAGCTGATGGAGTCCCTCAGCGGCCGCGAGGCCGGCCGGGGCGGCCTGATGACCTTCCCCACCTCCAGTTGGCTGCTCACCATCGTGCTCAACCACCAGCCGGTCTACCGCGGGCAGCCCGAGGACGTCACCGTCTGGTGGGACTAAGGTCTGCTCCCCGACAAGCCGGGGGACTACGTCGGCAAGCCGATGGCCGAGTGCACCGGGCAGGAGATCCTGCGCGAGGTCCTGCACCACCTGAAGTTCGACGAGCACTTGGAGCGCATCGCGGCCGGCTCCACCGTGGTGCCGTGCCTGATGCCGTACATCACCAGCCAGTTCCTGGTCCGCGAGCACGGCGACCGGCGCAGGTGGTGCCCAAGGGCTCCACGAACCTCGCCTTCATCGGCCGCCGCGGAGGAGCCCCCAGATCCGCCGAGGTCGCAGCTAGCGGACGGGCGATGAACACATGAAGCCGAGGGACCGCAGTCCCTGCGCCTGGCACGACCGGTCGGAGGCTCCGCCGACCTCGGTCTGAAGCAACTGGTGGGCGGCACCGGGGGTCTGTCCCAGCTCATAGCGGCCCGCCACAACAAGCGTCCAAATCGTCGGCTCCGGTGTTCCGGCATTACGCCGAAGTACTGCGGCAGGAGCGGGGCGGCACCGACGGCGTCCGGCCTGATTTCCCTGGGGCCCGCGCCCGCCACGCGGCCGTCTGCAACCGCAAGCAGCACCGGCACGACAGTGCCCGCCTGCATGCAGCCGTGGAGGAACGCGAAGCCGTCGGCGGCCATGCGCTGGGCGAAGTCGCCGAACGTACGCCGTACCCCCGCGAGGCAGTCGTCGAAGGCCTGCAAGGGCCATCGATTGGCGAAGACCATCGCGGCGAACTCCTCAGACCGGCGGCCGAAGCTGGTGTTGGTGACGAAGGCGGTCAGGTCGGCCCCGAAGTGGGCTTTGGCACCCAGGGGATCACGAACTCGCGGAGAGCGACGCTGCTGTGTGGTGTGCAGCGCCTGCAGTGATTGATCACCGCGCGGCCGTCGGGGAGGCGTGCGGTCATGTCGGGCTCGTTGTCGTCCGACATGTCGGTGAGACACCTCCCGTGCTGCTCGCCGTGAGGCTGGGGCCGGCGGCCCGGGCGTAGCGTCCGGCCTGATCGCGGCTGGGCAGTCCGACATCGTCCAAGGGACCGGTTTCCGGTACGGGCGCGAGAACCTGGGGTGCCGGGGAGCGCCTCGCCGTACCCCCTGTCGTCGTTTGATCTCAGCAGGAATTGCAAAAATCATCAATTCGCTACATGCTGTTGCTGCTGTGCCCGCAGGTAGCCGCGGGCACAGCAGCAAGCCGTGCACCCCAGACGGGGGCAGCGAGGAATAGGGGCTGGGGAACCGGTGTCGGTGCCGCTGTATCAGGCCAAGGCGGAGTTCTTCCGCATGCTCGGGCATCCAGTGCGGATCCGGGTGCTGGAGCTACTGCAGGAGGGGCCGATGCCGGTGCGGGAGCTGCTGGCGCGGATAGAGGTCGAGCCGTCGGCGCTGTCCCAGCAGTTGGCGGTGCTGCGCCGGTCGGGGATCGTGACCTCGAGCCGTGAGGGCTCGACAGTGGTGTACGCGCTGACCGGCGGGGACGTGGCGGAGCTGCTGCGGGCGGCGCGCCGGATCCTGACCGAGATGATCGCCGGGCAGAACGAGCTGCTGGCCGAGTTGCGGGAAGCCGAGGTCCTCTCCACGTGAGTTCCCTCCTCGATCGGGCCTGGGGTTCGGTACGTGACATGCTGCCGGCCCGCGCCGACCTCGCACTGATGGGCCGCACCCCCCGCCGGGACCTGCTGGCCGGGCTGACCGTGGCGATCGTGGCCCTGCCGCTCGCGCTGGGCTTCGGGATCTCCTCGGGCGCCGGGGCGGCCGCGGGGCTGGCCACGGCGGTGGTGGCAGGCGCCCTGGCGGCGGTGTTCGGCGGGTCCAATCTCCAGGTGTCGGGCCCGACCGGGGCGATGACCGTGGTCCTGGTGCCGATCGTCGCCCGCTACGGGACGGGCGGTGTGCTGGCAGTGGGGCTGCTGGCCGGGCTGATGATGGTCGGCCTGGCCTTCGCACGGGCCGGGCGGTACATGAGCTACGTCCCGGCCCCGGTGATCGAGGGCTTCACTCTGGGTATCGCGGGAGTGATCGGGCTGCAGCAGGTGCCCAGCGCGCTGGGCGTGCCGAAGCCGGAGGGCGAGAAGATTGTCGCCATCGCGTGGCGCGCGGTCGAGGAGTTCATACGGCAGCCGAACTGGACGGCCATCGGCCTGACTGCCGGGGTGGTCGTGCTGATGCTGGCCGGTACGCGCTGGAAGCCGACCGTGCCGTTCTCGCTGATCGCGGTGATCGCCGCGACGGTTGCCGCAAAGGCGCTGCATCTGGGCGCCACGACGATCGGTCACCTGCCGGCCGGGCTTCCCGCCCCGTCGCTGGCCTTCCTGCATCCGTCCGACGTGCCGTCGCTCCTGGCCCCGGCGGTCGCGGTGGCGGCGTTGGCCGCGCTGGAGTCGCTGATGTCGGCCGGCGCGGCCGACGCGATGAGCGTGGGGCAGCGCCACGACAGCAACAAGGAGCTGTTCGGGCAGGGCCTGGCCAACATCGCCGCCCCGCTGTTCGGTGGCGTCGCCGCCACCGGAGCGATCGCCCGCACCGCGGTCAACGTCCGCTCCGGCGCGAGCTCCCGGCTGGCCGCGCTCGCCCATGCCGCCGTGCTGGCGGTCATCGTCTTCGCCGCCGCCCCGCTGGTGGCCGGAATCCCGCTGGCTGCGCTGGCCGGGGTGCTGATCGCCACCGCGATCCGCATGGTCGAGGTCGGGTCGCTGCGGGCCATGGCCCGGGCCACCCGCTCAGACGCTGTCATCCTGGTGCTGACCGCGTCGGCCACACTCGCCCTGGACCTGGTCAAGGCGGTCCTGATCGGCATGGGCGTGGCCGGTGCCCTGGCCTTGCGGGCGGTGGCCAAGCAGGCCCGGCTCGACCAGGTCCCCCTCGACCGGGGCGACCACGGCGAGGAGGAGCATGCGCTGCTGGCCGAGCACATCGTCGCGTACCGGATCGACGGTCCGCTGTTCTTCGCCGCCGCGCACCGCTTCCTGCTGGAGCTGACCGAGGTCGCCGACGTACGGGTGGTCATCCTGCGGATGTCCCGTGTCAGCACGTTGGACGCCACCGGCGCCCTGGTGCTCAAGGACGCCATCGACAAGCTGAAGCGGCGCGGCATCACGGTCATGGCCTCCGGGATCAGGCCCGGCCAGCTGCGCACCCTGGACTCCCTCGGCGTGCTCGACACGCTGCGGGCCGACGGCCGGGTGTACGCCACCACACCGGACGCGATCCGGGCCGCCCGCACCCACCTGCACTGCGCCGGGGTCCTGCCGATCCTCCCCCTGCCTTCGGCGGGGGGACCCCCAGCCCAGGCACAGAGCAACGTTCCCGAGGAGGCAGCCCGATGACCACCCCTTCCCTCCGTCGCATGATCGAGGTCTCCGGCGCGGAGGCCCTGTGGCTGCTCGAAGGCGTCACCGGGGGTCGGCTGGTGTACGTTCAGCGGGACGTGCCGATGGTCCGCCCGGCCGTGCACGTGCTGGAATACGGCCGCCTGATCGTCCGCACCCCGGTCGCGGCCATGGCTCTGAGCGGGACGTCGGCCGTGGTGACCTATCACGCCGACCACGTCCACTCGGTGACCGGGCGCGGCTGGTCGGTCACCGCCACCGGACCCGCCGAGGTGATCACCGATCGGAACGAGGCGGCCCACTACCTGCGCACCCTGTCCGGCTGGGCGCACGGCCCGCACGACACGCTGCTGCGGGTCCGCCTGCGGAATGTGGACGGCTACCGGCTCGGCGACATCGCCGAGACCAGTACCCCGGCCCCCGGTGACATCAACGGCAGGCCGCGGACCAAGTGACCAATCACGCCGCCCTCAGGAATCGTCATACGCTGACGCTGCCGACGCAGCCTGCGTCGGTGGGGATGGCCCGCCGCACCGCTGAGTACGTCTACCCCTCCTGGGGCATCAACCCCGGACATCCGGTCTTCGGGCCGGCCTTGCTCATCCTCAGCGAGCTGGTCACCAACTGCGTCCGGCACGCCGCCGAGACGGCCCCCAGCCTGGATGTCATCTACGCCGCCGACGGTGGCGTACTGGCCTTCGGCGTTCACGACCGCCATCCGCATCAGCCCGACCTGATCAAGCTCGCCAACCCCGCCGGCGGTCTGGCCATGGTCGTCGAACTCACCGCCGAACTCGGCGGCACCGCCACACTCCGCCCCGACGCCGACCGCGGCGGCAAGAGCGTCTGGATCACCCTTCCCCTGCAGTAGCCCTGTCGAGACAGCACGCTGATGGGCACCGCGACCGCACCCGCGACCCCAGTGGCACCGCACCGCCCCGCCGACCTGGCGCCCTCGCCCCGACCACCCGGGCCCTGCCGGTGGGCCTTGCGGTCGTCCTGATCGGTTTCTTCAGCCTCGGCCGTACTTGTCAAGCACTTCACCGGCGACATGACGGCCGGAGCCGCGGTGGCACCTCCAATGCCGGGCAGCAGCGACACGTCCCCGGTCCGGAGTCGGCATCGTGGAGGGCTTGCGCGGCACCACCGCCACCCGCGTCGAAGTGGCCCCGCCGGGACACCGAGCCGGGTCAAGCCGGTCGATCCGTCCTTCTTCAACCGGCCCGCGCTGCCGGTCGGGCTCGCCGATACGATTGTGCCGGATTTCCCGCTGGCCAATAAGAGCTTCAATCTCTCCTACGCGGGCAACGACCCGTGACGGCCACTGACGGTTATTTATTGGCGTGCTGGCCCAAATAGAAGAGCATGATCACAAATCCCGCGAACAGGTGTGTCGCGAAAATGTAGATCATGACCCGCAGCAGCACCGCCCGCTGCTTGTACTTCTCGGTGCCCGCCCCGGTGCTCGCGGGCGCTTCGGCAGCGCCTTCCGCGGCCGCTTCGGCGTCGTCGCTCATGATGCGCCTCCCGTCATCTCGTTCTGCTGCAGCTCGGCCAGCAGGTCCTGCTGCCCGGCCAGCAGTTCGGTGAGGATGCGCCGGGCGGCCCGCATCAGCTCGGCCACATCGCCGCCCGCGAGCTCGTACATCACCGTCGAGCCGGTACGGGTGGCGGTGACAATGCCGGAGCGGCGCAGCACCGCCAGCTGCTGGGACAGATTCGACGGCTCGATCTCGATGGCGGCCAGCAGGTCCCGTACCGGCATCGGCCCGCCCTGCAGCAGCTCAAGGACCCGGATGCGCACCGGGTGCCCCAGCATCCGGAAGAACTCCGCCTTGGCCTGGTACAGCGGAACCTGCACCCCGATCAACTCCTGTCCGCAACGGTATCTGGTGAATTGAACAACTCTTCAATCCTACGGGACTCGGACGCACCCACACCCGGGAGGGGCGCGCCTCAGGCCTTCTTCAGCGTGATCTTGCGAGGAACCCCGGGGCTTCAGCCCCGGGAGGAATCGCATCCTCGATAACGCGGCGCGGAGCGCCGCGGGCCTGCTGTGCTCGTCCTCGCCGACCCCTGCCGACCGCTGCGCGACGGCGAGGTGGACCTGGTGCTGACCCGGCTTCCCGTCGGCGAACCGGGCATCAGCACTGGTCCCGTTGTCCTGTCCGAGCCACGGGTGCTCGCCGTGTCCGCCCGCCAGTGTCCGTACGCCCGACGCGCGTCCGTCAGCCTGGAGGACCTGTCCCGCGACCGTACGTTCCGCCCGGCCGGCAAACCCTCGCCGGACTCAAGGCTTCGGCGAAGTCGCGTGAGGTCCGGTTTGTGATCATGCGAGGCCGAGGAGGGCCAGCGGGCGTCGTGGGTCGCGGGCGTTGCGGCGGAGGCCGGCCGCGATGTTGGTGGTGCCGGCCGGCTTGAGGGCGCCGATGGCCAGGTTGCGCCAGGTCGCCACCGCGCGCGGCGGGTTGCCGGTCCGAAGGTGGGAGGCGTCCTCGGCGAAGGCCGTGTCGCGGACGTGGTGCAGGGCCTCCACCTTGCAGTGGTCGCGGATCAGGTTGGCCAGTTGGGCCGCGGCGGGTTGCTCGGTGGTACGGAGCAGGTTGTTTACGGTGGCGACCTTGATCCGGTGGATCTCGGACCGTCCGTGACCGGTGCCGCGCGTGCGGCCCTGGAGCGGGATGTCCTTCCAGGGAAGGGCTTTGAGCTGCGTGCGGAGGTTCTTCTGGTTGCCCTTGATGATCACGATGCAGTGGGCTCGGCGCCCGGGGAGGTAGGCGGTGTGCTCGCGCTGGGTGACGACCACGTCGGCCAGGTCGGCGACCCCCTCCAGATGTCGTCGAGTGCGTGGAGCGGGTGAAACGAGACGTCCGTCACAGCGGGGAGGATGCATTATTGACTATATTGGATCCAATGATCTGCCGGCTCCCACCGCAGCCGAGAAGGAGCGCCCCCTTGGACCCCAGCATCGACATCCCTCGGTTCCCGACCCCTCACTTCCCAGACGTCGAACCCATGCTCATCGACGGCGTCCGGACCACGGGTTCGGCGGGCGAACGGATCGCGGTCCTCGATCCCGCGACCCAGCGGCAGCTGACCACGGTGCCCCAGGCAGGTCCCGCCGATGTCACCGAGGCCGTCGCCGCCGCCGCGCGGGCGCACCGCGACCGGCGGTGGCGGGGACTACCTCCGGCCCGGCGCCGGGATGTGCTGGTGCGGCTGGCGGAGCTGGTCGAGTTGCACGCCGAGGAACTCGCGGTGCTGGACACCCTCGACAACGGCAAGGCGATCGAACGGGCTCGGGGCGATGTGTCGCTGGGCCTCCAGGCCATCCTGCACTTCGCGGGCACGCCGACGCGGCTGGAGGGCCGGGTGCATGCCTCGGCTCCGGACCGCCATGTCTACAGCGTCCGTGAGCCGGTGGGGGTGGTGGCCGCCGTCCTGCCCTGGAACTTCCCCTTCATGATCGCCGCCTGGAAGATCGCCCCGGCGCTCGCGGCAGGGTGCACGGTCGTCGTCAAGCCGGCCGAGCAGACCCCGCTGACCGCCCTGCGGCTGGCCGCGCTGTGCCTGGAGGCGGGTGTTCCGGACGGCGTCGTCAACGTCGTCACCGGCGACGGCCGCACCGGCGCCGACCTGGTCGTACGTCCTGAGGTGGCCAAGGTGACCTTCACCGGCTCCACGGAGGTCGGCCGGCGGATCATGGCCGCCGCGGCCCCCTCCGTCAAACGGCTCACCCTCGAACTCGGCGGCAAATCGCCCAACATCATCTTCGCCGACGCCGACCTGGATGCCGCCGTGCCCGCCGCCATCCGCGCGGTCTTCGGCCACTCCGGCCAGATGTGCACCGCCGGCAGCCGCCTGCTGGTCCAGCGCCCGGTCCTGGACGAGCTGCTGGAGCGGCTGGTCCCCGCTGTCGAGGCGCTGCGGATCGGGCCCGGCCTGGCGGGCGGGATCAACATCGGCCCGCTGGTCTCGCAGGAGCAGTACGACCGGGTCAGCGGCTACCTCGACGTAGGACGAGCGGAGGGCGCCAAGGCGATCACCGGCGGCCACGCGCTCCCCGAACGGGGCTGGTTCGTCGAGCCCACCGTCTTCACCGACGTGACGCCCGGCATGCGGATCGCCCGCGAGGAGGTCTTCGGCCCGGTCGCCGCCCTCATGCCCTTCGACACCGACGAGGAGGCCGTGGCCCTGGCCAACGACACCGAGTACGGACTCGCCGCCGGGGTGTGGACGCGCGACCTGGGCCGGGCCCACCGCATGGCGGCGGAGCTCGAGGCCGGGACCGTATGGGTGAACACGTACAACGAGTTCGACCCGGCCGTCGCCTTCGGCGGCATGAAGCAGTCCGGCCTCGGACGCGACCTCGGGGACGCCGCCGTCGAAGGGCTCACCGAGCTCAAGAGCATCACCGTGGCGCTGTGAGCGCCACCCTCGGGGCCGCCGCCACCGAAGCCATCGATGTGCGCGCCGAGCGCGCCCGCACCCCTGGGTGCGCCACCGGGCACCACTTCAACTCCGCCGGCGCCGCGCTGCTGGCGACCGGGACCGTCGAAGCGGTCGTCGCCCACCTGGAGGACGAGTCGCTGCGCGGTGGCTACGAGGCCGCTCGCGAGGCACTGCCCCGGCTGGACGCCGTATACGCCCGCGTCGCCCGGCTCGTCGGCGTCACCCCCGCCGAGGTCGCCCTCGTGGAGAGCGCCACCGCCGGCTGGCAGCGCGCGGTGTCCGCGTTGCGGCTGCGGCCGGGCGACCGGGTGCTGGCCGCGCGTTCCAGTTACGTCAGCAGCGCGCTGCAACTGCTCGCCGCCGAGCGGGAGCGCGGCATCCGCGTGGAGGTGCTGCCCAACGGCCCCGACGGAGCGGTGGACCTGGCCGCCCTGGAACGCGCCCTGCGGGCCGGGCCGGTCGCACTGGTCACCGCGGCCCATGTGCCCACCTCCTCCGGGCTGATCGAGCCGGTCGAGGGGATCGGCGCGCTGTGCCGCGCGCACGGCGCGCCCTTCCTGCTCGACGCGACCCAGTCTTTGGGCCAGCTCCCGGTCGACATGGACGCCATCGGCTGCGACCTGCTGATCGGCACCGGCCGCAAGTTCCTGCGCGGCCCCCGGGGCACCGGGATGATGGCCGTACGTTCCCCGCTCCTGCCCCGCCTCGAACCGGAGGCCCCCGACGTCCGGGGCGCCCTGTGGACCGCCGAACGCAGCTGGGAACTGGTCCCCGACGCCAAGCGCTTCGAGCTCTGGGAGGCCGCCCACGCTCTGCGTCTCGGCCTCGGCAGTGCTCTCGCCGACCTGGCCGGCCTCGGCGTGCCCGCCGTCGCCGCCCATATCGCCGCCCTCGGCTCGCGGTTGCGCGAACGGCTCGCCGCCCTGCCCGGCGTACGCGTCAGCGACCCTCCGGCGGCAGGCGGCGGCATCGTCACCTTCGTCGTCGACGGCTTCCCCGCCACCGAGGTCCAGCGCGAACTGGCCCGCCGCCGGGTCTTCCTCACCACCGTCCCCGCCTCCCACGGCCGCTGGGACATGGACCCGCGCGGGTTCGGCGGCGTCGTCCGCGCGTCCGTCCACGTCTACAACGACGAAGCCGACCTCGATGCGCTGGTGGACGGCGTCCGCGAGATCGCCCCCGCTCCGGCGCCAACGGCCCGTGTCACGCGTGCCCGTACGGTCGACGCCGTCGTCGTCGGCCTCGGGGTGCACGGCAGCGCGGCCCTGCACCAACTGGCCAGGCGCGGCCGGAGCGTGGTCGGGCTGGAGCGGTTCCGCACCGGCCATGACCTCGGGTCGTCGCACGGGGCGACGCGGATGATCCGGCGCGCGTATCCGCACCCGGTGTGGGACGGACTGGTGGACACCGCGTACCGGGCCTGGCGGTCGCTGGAGGACGAGGCCGGGGTGGAGCTGGTCCGGACGACGGGCGGGGTGTACGCCGCTCCGCTGGGCCGGGCGGATCCGCTGCGGGGGCCGGGCTGCCGGGAGATCGGCCGGGAGGAGGCGGCCGAGGCGTTTCCCGGGCTGCGGCTGCCCGCCGGGTACGGCGCCGTGCACGACCCGCGTGCCGGGGTGATCGACGCGGAGGGCACTCTCCAGGCGCAGTTGGCGCTGGCGGCGGCGGCCGGGGCCGAGATCCGTGACGGCCGGGCCGTGACGGGGTGGGAGCCGGACGGTGACGACGGGGTCGTGGTGCACAGCGCCGACGGCTCCACGGTCCGGGCGCGGCGGCTGGTGCTGTGCGCCGGGCCGTGGACCGGGGCGCTGGTGCCGTCGCTGGCGCCGGCACTGAGCGTGATCCGTATCGTCAACGCGTACTTCGCCGCCGATCCGGCCGGGCCGCTGGGCGCCGACGCGCTCGGCGCCTTCTCGGTGGACCTGCCGGAGGGGCTGCTGTACGGGATTGCGGCGCTGGACGGGCGCGGGCTCAAGGTCGGCCTGGACAGCGGTCCGCCGTGCGATCCGGACGCGCCCCGGGCGCCGGTCTCGGACGCGGAGCGGGCGGTGCTGGCCGATGCGGTGCGGCGGCTGTTCCCGGCGGCCGGGGCGCTCACGGAGGACCTGAGTTGCCTGTACACGATGACGCAGGACCGCAGGTTCGTGGTCGGGGAACTGCCGGGGCAGCCGCGGGTGCTGGTCGCATCGGCCTGCTCGGGGCACGGTTTCAAGTTCGGGCCCGTGATCGGGGCGGCACTGGCCGATCTGGCCTGCGGTGAGGAGCGGCCGGACCTCGCTTTTCTGTCGCCCGCCCGGCTGCCGCTGGGCGCCGCCCGATGACCGGCCGGCGCCTGACGGCGTCATCCCCGTCAGCCCCGGAAGACGGTCTGCGAGCGGCGTTCGTACCACGCCGCCAAGTGCTCGCCGGAACTGATGACATGGGTGTGCATGGCGTCCCTGGCCCGTTCGGCGTCGCGGTCGGCGAGGGCCTGGATGATCTCGTCGTGCTGGGCGATGTTCTCGCGGCGGTGCCGTTCGTCGTCGGCCAGCGCGAGGGAGGAGACGTTGCGCGGGAAGCTCTCGTTGACCCGGGCGACCATCCGGCTCAGCCAGGGATTGTCGGCCGCCTCGCAGATGACGGTGTGGAAGCAGTCGTTGGCCGAGGTCGTCTCCGGGTTGCCGACCGTATCGGGGGAGCCGGTCGCCGGGGCGTGGGCGTCGGCCGCGCGGCGCAGTACGTCGTTGTGCTCGCGCAGCATGTCGAGCTGGGCGGCGGTGATGCGGTCCGCGGCACGGCGGGCAGCGAGTCCTTCGACCTCGGCGCGGACCTCGTACGCCTGCCGGACCTCCCAGGGGGCCGGCACACGGACGACCGCGCCCCGGTTGGGGAGGACTTCGATGAGGCCGCCGCTCTGCAGTTGGCGCAGCGCCTCGCGCACGGGGGTGCGGCTGACGCCGAACTCGGTGGCGAGGGCGGCCTGGCGCAGCGGCTTGCCGATGGCGAACTCACCGTTCATGATCCGCGCGCGGATGCTGGCGGCGATCTCGTCGACGAGCGGTGCGTCGTCTGTCTGAGGCGTCATCGCGGTCGGTCGGGCCCTTCTGGTGGCTCTGGTTGTCATCGCGCGCGGGCGCGGGAAAGAAGGCGGGATAAGCAGCGCTGGGGCAGTTTTGCACGTCGGCGCGGTTGTCCGCAGGAATCCCAAGTTGGATCCACTCTTCACGCATGCGCATCCAATAGGAGGATACCGTGAGTCCGGACTTCGCAAAGGCGATCGACGTCTCCCTGCCGATCCACCCCGGGATGCTCCACTGGGGCCGCCGCCCGGAAATGGAGGTGGTGGAGTCCAGGTCGGACGGTGCCGCCTCCAACGTCAGCCGCTGGCGCATCGGAGCCCACACCGGTACGCACATCGACGCGCCCGCGCACTTCATCGACGGCGGGAAGACGGTCGACCAGGTGGACCTCTCCGCGATGAGCGGCGTCGCCCGGGTCCTGGACCTCACCCATGTGAAGCAGCAGATCACCGCCGCCGACCTCGACGCGGCGGGGCTCGGCAGCGAGCAACGGGTACTGCTGCGGACCAGCAACTCCGCCACCGTGCTGCGCAGCCCGTGGAAGTCCCCGCACTGGGTCGGGCTCGCACCCGACGGGGCTGAACGGCTCATCGAGGCCGGGGTCCGGCTGGCCGGCATCGACTACCTCAGCATCGAGGCGGTCGCGTACACCACGCACTGGGAGACCCACCAGCTGCTGTGCGGGAGTGACGTGGTGATCCTGGAAGTAGTCGACCTGCTGCACACCCCGGCCGGGCTGTACGACATGATCTCGCTCCCGGTGCCGCTGGTGGGCGCCGAGGCCGCTCCCGCGCCGACCGTGCTCTTCCCGAGGGACGACGCGTGACCGCGCCTTCCCACAGCGGCGCGGTCGCCGTCGCCGCTCCGCACCCCGCTGCCCTGGAGGCGGCACGCGCCGCGGTCGCCCGGGGCGGCAACGCGGTGGACGCCGCGCTCGCCGCCGCCGCGGCGCTCACCGTTGTCTACCCGCACCAGTGCTCGCTGGGCGGCGACCTGGTGGCGCTCGTACGGCACCCGGGCGGTCAGGTGCGCGCGGTGCTCTCGGCCGGGGCCGCCGCCGAGGCCGTGGACGTCGCCGCGCTGCGCGCAGCCGACGACCGGATGCCCGCCCAGGGGCCGCAGACCGTCACCGTGCCCGGGGCGGTGGCCGGCTGGACCCTGCTGGCCTCGCTCGCCGGTACGGACGGCGCCCTGTGCCACGCCCTGCGGGACGCTGCCGCACTCGCGTCGGACGGCAGCGCCGTGTCGGCGGGCCTGGCCCGCGCGATCGCGGGCCGGGCAGATGCCGTACGGGCCGACCCGGGGCTCAGCGCCCTCTTCGCCGGCCCGGAAGGGGGCTTGCTGGCAGAGGGCGCGACCCTGCGGCAGCCCCGGCTCGCCGCTGTGCTGGACGCGCTGGCGGACGACCCGGACGCCTTCTACCGAGGCGGCATCGCGGATGCGTTGGCCGCTGGGCTTCGTACGGCGGGCAGCCCGCTCACCGCCGCCGACCTGGCCGCCCACCAGGGTGAGACCGCCGAACCCCTGCTGCTCGACGCCGGCTCCGCCCGCTGGTGGGCGGCGCCCCCACCCTTCCAGGGCGCCACGCTGCTGGCGGTGCTGAACGCAGCGGCGGTAGGCGGGCTGCCCGCCGACCTGATCGAGCTCTGCCACTCCGCGGCCGCCGCCCGCGACCTGCTGCTGGGCGACCCCCGCCGCGCCCCCGTCGACCTCGCAGGCCTGATCCGGCCGGCCCCGGTGCCCGTCGGGGCGGCCCCCGCGCCGCTGTGCCGCCCGGCGGGGGACACCGTCGCGGTGACCGCCGTCGACACCTCGGGGCTCGCTGTCTCCCTGATCCAGAGCGTCTACCAGACCTTCGGCTCGGGCATCTGCGACCCCGGCACCGGCATCGTCCTCCACAACCGCGGCTCCGCCTTCAGCCTCGCCCCCGGGCACCCCGCCCTCATCGGCCCGGGGCTGCGTCCCCCGCACACCCTGTGCCCGGTGCTGGCCGAGACCCCGGACCTCCTCCTCGCCGCCGGGTGCCAGGGCGGTCGCGCCCAGCCCCAGATCCTCGCCCAGACCGCTCCCGCGCTGCTGGACGGCATAGCCGACCCCGCCGCCGTCCTCGCCCGCCCCCGCTGGGTCATCGGCTCCCGCGACATCGGCCACCCCGCCCCCACCCTCCTCGCCGAACCCGGCTCCCCGGCCGCCGAGGCGGGCCCCGCCCTCGCCGGGCTGCCGGTCGCCGTCACCGGTGGCCCCTCGGACCTCGCCGGCCACGTCCAGGCCGTCCGTCTGGCCGCCGGGCGGCTCGACGCCGCGTCCGACCCGCGTGCGGACGGCGGCGCCCTCGTGCTGACGGGCCCGGTCCGATGACCGCGCTGCGCGGCGTCGCGCTGCCCACAGGCTCTCAGTCGCCGGACGGGCTGAGCGTGAGCCACTCCGGCGGCTGCGTGGCCGCGCCGGGTTCGCGGCCGGCTTGGCACTGCCGGACCGCGCCGTCGGGCATCTCGCCGTCGCGGCGGGGGTGCGTCTGCCCGGCGGTCAGCTCTGCATGGAGGAGCCCGCCACGCCCGGGATCCCTCAGCCCGGGCGCGTCCGTGCCGCCGCCCGGTGGTGCGCACCCGACACGGTGCGGCCCTCGACGGCCCGGCTCAGCAGGCCGCCGTATCCCGCCGGTTGCCTCTCTCCGCCGGGCGGACCGCAGTCGAAACGCCGCACACCGGCGGTGCCGAAACCGCCGCAACCCACAGTCGTACCGAACAGGAGAAACCGCATGAGCACCCTGGCACCCGAACCCGAGGCGGCGCCTGGGCCGCACCCTCTCGACCCGCTCACCACGGGGGAACTGGCCGCCGCCGTGGGCGCGTTGCGGGCCGACGAACGGGTCGGTGACCGGTCCCGGTTCTGGGGCGTGACCCTGGACGAGGACCACGCCCGCAACGCCGCTCCCGGAGACCCCCGCCGGGCCCGCGCGGTCGTGATGGACCCGGCGGCGCACACCGCGCACGAGGTGGACCTCGAACTGGGTGACAAGCCCCGGGCCACGGACTGGCGGCCGCTGGACGTACGCAATCCGGGGTGCACCTCCGAGGAGGCGCGGGCGGCGGCAGCGGCCTGCCGGCAGGACCCGGCGTTCCGGGCCGCGCTGGCGAAGCGGGGGATCCATGACGTGTCGCTGGTGATGGTGGACCCGGAGTCGATCGGCGGCTTCGAGCCGCCCGAGTACAAGGGCCGCAGGCTGACCTGGGGCAGCGTCTGGCAGCGCACCACCGAGGACGACAACGGATACGCCCGACCGGTGCAGGGCGTGGTGCCGATCATCGACATGGAGCGCATGGAGGTGCTGCACGTCGAGGACCACGGTGTGGTGCCGCTGGCCCCGGAGGCGGGCGACTTCACAGCCGGGGCCGTACCCGAGCGCGCCGGACTGCGCCCACTGGACGTCGTACAGCCGCAGGGCCCGAGCTTCAGCGTGCACGGCCGGGAGATCCGCTGGCAGGGCTGGTCCGTGCGGGTCGGCTTCACCCACCGGGAGGGGCTGGTGCTGCACGACCTGAACTTCAACGACCGACCGGTCGTCCGGCGCGCCGCGGTGAACGAGATGTACGTGCCGTACTTCGACACCGCTTCCACCCAGTACCGCAAGAACTTCTTCGACTGGGGCGAGTACGGCGCCGGCCCGCTCACCAACTCCCTGGAGCTGGGCTGCGACTGCCTCGGCGTGATCCAGTACTTCGACGCGGCCGTGCTCGGCGGCGACGGCGTCCCGCGCGTGATCCCCAACGCCGTGTGCCTGCACGAGGAGGACGACGGCATCCTCTGGAAACACCACAACGGCCGGACCGGGAAGACCGAGGTGCGCCGCTCCCGCCGCCTGATCATCTCCAGCTTCGCCACGGTCGCCAACTACGACTACGGCTTCTACTGGTCGCTGTACCAGGACGGCTCGGTCCAGCTGGAGATCAAGATGACCGGCATCCTGTCCGCCACCGGCGTCGATGACGACGAGGACACCCCCTACGCGCGGCGGGTGGCCCCGAACGTCGCGGTCACCAACCACGGGCACTACTTCGCCGTCCGCCTCGACATGTCCGTCGACGGGCTGCTCAACCGGCTGGTCGAGGTCACCGCCGAGCACGAACCGGACCCGGCGCTCGACCTGTACGGCAACGCCGTCCGCGCCGTCGTCCGGCCCGTCACGAGGGAGTCGGAGGGGGGCCGCAGCACCGATCCGTCGCGCGCGCTGCACTGGCGGGTGGAGAGCGACAGCGCCCGCAATCGGATGGGGGAGCCCACCGCCTACCGCGTGCACGTCGAGAACACCGCCGTGCTGCCGGTCCGGGCGGACAGCGTCTGTGCGCGCCGGGCGCCGTTCGTCGGCAAGCAGCTGTGGGCGACCGCGTACGACGCGCGGCGCCGCTTCATCGCCGGGGAGTACCCGAACCAGGCCGAGCCGGGCGCGGACGGGGTGCACGTCTGGCAGCGCGAGGACCGTTCACTGGAGCCGGCCGAGCTGGTGCTGTGGGCCACGGTCGGTACGTTCCACTTCCCCCGGCCGGAGGAGTGGCCGGTGATGCCGGTGGCGAAGGCGCGGCTGCGGCTGGAGCCGGACGGCTTCTTCGACCGCAATCCCGCGCTGGACGTCGCGGTGCCGGGCGGGGGGCACGCCGGGGCGCAGGCCGAGGGCTCCTGTTGCGGATGACCCATGAGCCTGGCGGCGGTGCCCTGGCCGCCCCCGGCTGGGCGCCGGCGCTGCTGGTGTTCGCCGCCGTGATCGGCGCGCTGTCGCTGCGGGTGGCGCTGCGCCCGGAACGGCTCGCGCTGACGCCGAGGGCGCTGGGCGCGGGAGTGGCGGGGGCGGGTGCGATGGCGTTGGCGCTGTGCCCGCTGCCGGCCGGACCCACCGCCATGCCGCACCTGTTGGCTATGGTCCGGTTCGAGCTGCTGGCGGGGCCTGGCGCGCTCCTGGTGGCGCTGTCGGCCCGTTGGACCGGCGGGGCCCTTGCCGTACGGGGCGGTCCGCTGGGGGCGGTGTTGTGGACTGTCGCCCTGTACGCCTGGCATCTGCCGTCGCTGGGCGGGCTGGCGGGCCCGGCGGCGGCGTTGGGGGGCTGCCTGATGTGGGGGGCGACCGGGCGCTGGGCGCTCGCGGCGCATCTGGCGGCGGTGCCGCTGGGTTGTGCACTGGTGCTCACGTACGACGCCGACGAGGCGGCGGCCGGGGTGTTCATGCTCGCCGTCACGGCCGTCATGGTGGCCGGGCTGCGGAGTTACAGCACCGCAAATATTGGATCCAATCTAGCCACTCGTGGATCCTTTGCCCTACGCTCGACCCAGCACTCGGAAGGAGACCCGTCCGCATGCGCGACGAAGAGAATGTCCGTCTCACCAGGACCGGCCTCGGCACACCCGCCGGGGCCTGGATGCGCCGCTACTGGCAGCCCATCGCCCTGACCGAGGAACTCGACGGCGAACGGCCACTGGTGGCGCCCCGCGTCATGGGCCAGGACCTCGTCCTGTTCCGCGACGACTCCGGCGAACTCGGCCTCGTGGACCGCGGCTGCCCGCACCGTGGCGCCGACCTGGCGCTGGGCCGGATCGAGGACGGCGGCCTGCGCTGCTGCTTCCACGGCTGGCTCTTCGACCGGAACGGCGCCTGTCTGCAGACCCCCGCCGAGCCCGAGGACAGCCCCCTCGCCTCCCGGGTCAGGCTCGGCTCGTACCCCGTACGGGAGATCAACGGCATCGTCTGGGGCTACCTCGGCCCCGGCGAGCCCCCGGCCCTGCCCGCGCTCGACTGCTACCAGGCGCCGGCCACCCACACCTTCGCCTGGAAGGGCTACCTGGACTGCAACTGGCTTCAGGCCCTGGAGGTCGGCATCGACCCGGCGCACGCCTCCTACCTGCACCGCTTCTTCCAGGACGAGGACCCGAACGCCGGTTACGGCAGGCAGTTCCGCGCCGCCTCCCGGGGCACCGACCTGCCGATGTCGAGGATCCTGCGCGAGTACGAACGGCCCGCCATCGACGCCGAGCGCACCGAGTACGGCATCCGCATCACTGCCCTGCGCGCCCTGGAGGGCCTCGATACGGACGGGACCCCACTCGACGGCAGCGCATCCCACGTGCGCGTCACCCACCAGGTCTTCCCGCACGCCTTCCACATCCCGCTGGACGCGGAGACCGCCATCACCCAGTGGCACGTGCCGATCGACGACACCTCCAGCTACTGGTACGCGATCTTCTCCAGTGTCGGCGGACCGGTCGACCAGGGCGAGATGCGTCGCCAGCGGGTCGGCGCCGTCACCCTGCCCGACTACAAGCCGCGCTTCGGCCGCCACAACAACTACGGCTACGACCCCGCCGAGCAGGCGACGGAGACCTTCACCGGACTCGGCTACGACATCAACGTCCACGACCAGTGGGCCGTCGAGGGCCAGGGCCCCGTCCAGGACCGCACCCGCGAGCACCTGGGCCGCTCGGACAAGGCCATCGTCATGTACCGGCGGATGCTCGGCGACGCCATCGGCAAGGTCGAGCGCGGCGAGGACCCGCCGCTGATCCTGGACGAGGAGGCTGCCGCGCGCATCCTCGGCCCGGTCACCCTGGACGGCATCGGGCCGACCCAGGACTGGCGGGCCCACTGGGACGGGATCGCCGGCAAGCAGCGCGCCGAAAGCACCTGGGCGCAGCCGCTGGACACCGAAGCATGAGCGAAACCGGACTCATCGAGCGGCACGGCCTCTGGACGCCCGAACAGACCGCAGCCGCAAGGGAGATCGAGGCCCGCGTGGCCGCCGGCGAGATCGACGTCGTACGCCTGGTCTTCGCCGACCAGCACGGGCTGCTGCGGGGCAAGACGGTCACCGCCGGCGAACTTCCCAACTGCCTGCGCGACGGCACCGGTATCGCCTCCTCGCTGCTGGCCAAGGACACCTCGGGCCGTACCGTCTTCCCGCTCTTCACCGCCGAGACCCCGCTCGGGCTGCCCGAACTCCGGGGCGCCGCCGACATGATCATGGTGCCGGATCCCAGCACCTTCCGGATGCTCCCCTGGTCGCCCGGGTCCGGCTGGATGCTCTGCGACCTGCGCTTCGGCTCGGGCTCGGCCGTGCCGTTGTGCACCCGGGGTCTGCTGCGCTCGGTTCTGGCGCGGGCCGACGGCCTCACCTACCGCACCGGCCTGGAGGTGGAGTTCCACCTCTTCCGGCTCACCGACCCCCGCACCGGCCCCGCCGACCTCGGCCAGCCGGGCAGCCCGCCGGAGACCGCGATGCTCAACCACGGCTACCAGTACCTCAGCGAACTGCGGTACGACGAGCTGGACCCGATGCTGGACCTCCTGCGGCGCAACCTCGAAGGGCTCGGCCTGCCGCTGCGCAGCATGGAGGTCGAATTCGGCCCCAGCCAGGTGGAGTTGACCCTTCAGCCCGCCGACGGGCTCGGCACCGCCGACTCGATGGTGCTGCTGCGCAGCGCCGTCAAGCAGGTCGCCGCCCGCCACGGCCACCACGCGACCTTCATGTGCCGGCCCCAGCTGCCGCAGGTCTTCTCCAGCGGCTGGCACCTGCACCAGAGCGTCCTGCGCGACGGCACGAACGCCTTCGCCTCTGACGGACCGTCATTGTCCGCGTTCGGCACGGCATTCCTCGGCGGACTGCTCCACCACGCCCGCGCCACCAGCGCGTTCAGCACCCCCACCCTCAACGGCTACAAACGCTTCCGCTCCTTCTCCCTCGCCCCCGACCGCGTTGTCTGGGGCCAGGACAACCGCGGCGCCATGGTCCGCGTCATCACCGGCGCCGGCCCCTCCGCCGTACGCCTGGAGAACCGCATCGGCGAACCCGCCGCCAACCCCTACCTCTACCTGGCCTCCCAGCTCGCCGCCGGCCTCGACGGCGTGGCCCGCGACCTCGACCCCGGCCCCTCGGCCGACGAGCCGTACGCGACCGAGGCCGTACCTCTCCCCAGGTCGCTGCGCGAGGCCCTGGACGCGCTGGTGGCCGACCACGCGCTGGCCGGCCACCTCGGCAAGGACTTCATCGACTACTACGTCGGCATCAAGCGCGCCGAGATCGACCGCTTCGACCAAGAGGTCACCGACTGGGAGCAGCGTGAGTACTTCCGAATCTTCTGAACGGGTGGTGCTGGTCCGCCAGGCCCGCTGGGCAGCCGAGGGCGTCCTCGAACTCCAACTCGCCGACCCCGCCGGGGCGTCGCTGCCACTCTGGGAGCCCGGCGCACACCTGGACCTGGTCCTTCCCTCAGGGCTGCGCCGCAGCTACTCCCTGTGCGGCGACCCCGCGGACCGGGACGTGTGGACCATCGCCGTACGCCGGGAGCCCGACGGCCGGGGTGGTTCGCGCGAGGTGCACGACACCGGCCTCGTCGGCCGTACCCTCACCGCCCACGGCCCGGTCAACCGCTTCCCGCTCGTGGACGCCCCCGGCCACCTGCTGCTCGCCGGCGGCATCGGCGTCACCCCCCTGCTCGCGATGGCCCGTGCTCTCCAGCGCGCCGGGCGCCCATGGCGGATGGTCTACGCGGCCCGCGACCGGCAATCCTTCGCCTACGCCGACGAACTGACCCGCCTCGGCGGCGAGGACCAGGTCCGCCTGGTGCCGGAGCACAAGCAAGGCCGCCCCGACCTGGCCGCGGAGCTGGCCGCCGTACCGGCCGGCCACGCCGTCTACTGCTGCGGCCCCGAGGGCATGATCGAGGCGATCACCCGGCTCTGTGCCGACTCCGTACCGCCCCGGGACCTCCACGTGGAGCGCTTCGCCGCCGCGTCGGAGCCCTCGGACGTCCCCGCCGACGGCTTCGAGGTGTATCTGCGAAGCTCTGACCTGCGGCTGCGGGTCCCGGCCGACCGGTCCCTGCTCGACGTGGTCCGCGACCACCTCCCCGGCGTGCCCTACTCCTGCGAGGAGGGCTACTGCGGCACCTGCGAGACCCCCGTCCTGGCCGGTCTCCCCGACCACCGCGACACCGTGATCGACCCGTCCGAGCGGGAAACCGCCACCACCATGATGATCTGCGTCAGCCGTGCGGCGGCCTCCGCAGTGCTGGAACTCGACCTCTAGGAGCCCCTGTGCAACCCGTGATCGGCAATCCCGTCCTCGTCGTCGTCGACGTCCAGGGGGTGAGCACCGGCAAGCGCGACAGCGGCATCTCCACCATGGGCGGCGCGAGCCAGCGGCTCCCGCGCTACGTCAGCCTGGTCGACACCGCCCGCGCCCACGGCGTGCCCGTGGTCTTCATCCAGGAGGTCCACAAGCCCTCGATGGTGGACATCGGCCGCGAGCTCGACGGTTCCGAGGGGCCACACTGCGTCGAGGGCCTGCCGGGAACGGAGATCGCCGCGGACCTGAACCCGCAGCCCGAGGAGTTCGTCGTACGCAAGCGGCGCTACTCCGCCTTCTTCGGCACCGAGCTGGAGATCGTCCTGAAGGCGTACAAGGCCTCCACCCTCTTCCTCATCGGCGGCCTCACCGACGTCTGCATCCACTACACGGCCGTCGACGCCCACCAGCACGACTACCGCATCCGGGTGCTCACCGACGCCGTCGGCGGCTCGTCCAAGGCCGCCCACGACGCGTCCCTGGCCGCGATCGAATACCTCCAGCGGGACGCGCTGGTCACCAGCGACGAGGTGCTGGAGTACTTCGCGTCGCTGTGACGCGCACGGTGACGTGGCCGGGGGGGGGGGCCGGGGCCACGAACCCCCCCCCCCCCCCACCCCCCCCGGACGGGCGGGTGCGCCCACCGCAGCCCCCACCCCCACACAGTGCGGCCCGCCCGCAG
>NZ_JBHYXC010000062.1:0-5215 GCF_042751495.1 Streptomyces sp. NPDC059373
GGCCGGAACAATCGTTCCGGCCCGCCCGGCTTCTGCGTTCCCTGCGGGGCTACAGCGGCGGCTGGGCGGCGAGTTCCTTCGCGGCCTCGGTGAGGTCCTTCACCGTGTCGATCGCGCGCCAGTAGGCCCCCTGGGGCAGCGGATAGCCCGCCAGGCGCCGCTCCCTCGCCAGTTGGGGGAACGTGGTGCGCTCGTGGTCGCCACGCTCGGGGAGGAGGTCGGTGAACTCGGGGTCGAAGACGTACACCCCGGCGTTGATCAGGAACGGCGACGGCGGCGACTCGACGAAGTCGAGGACCTGACCGAACTCGTTGGTCTCGACGGCGCCCCAGGGGATCCGGGGGCGGGCCAGGGCGAGCGTCGCGGTCGCGGCCCGCTCGAAGTGGAAGGCGGCCATCTCGCGCAGCGAGAAGCGGGTCCAGATGTCGCCGTTCGTGGCGTACCACGGCTCATCGGGCCGCGGCAGCGTCTTCGCGGCGTACTTGAGGCCGCCGCCCCGCCCGAGCGGCTCGGTCTCGACCACCGTCGTGACCCGGAGCGGCAACTCGGTCGCGGCCAGCCAGTCCTGGAGGACCTCAGCAAGGTGGCCGCACGAGACTACGGCGTCGGTGACGCCCTCGGCGGCCAGCCATGCGAGTTGGTGGCCGATGATCGGTGTCCCGGTGCCCGGGATCTCGATCATCGGCTTGGGGCGGGTATCGGTATAGGGCCGCAGTCGCGAACCTTGTCCTCCGGCGAGGAGAACGGCCTGGGTGACGGAAGGGAGCGGTCCTGTCATGAAACGCACCCTACGTGAGCCCACGGCCCGGGGTCAGCCGACCGAGGCAACGCCGGTGGCAAAGGCGGTGTCGCACACCGGACGCGACCAGTTCTGAGCGCGCTGGGAGCCGTAACGGGCGGCCGCGGCACGGCCGAGCGAGCGGGCGATGGACGTGCAGTACTGGGCGAGCGAGGGCCGTTCTGCCATCTCCCGCTGAAGGCTGGTGAGCGCGACGCCCGGGCTCTTCTCCTGGAGCTCCGTGAGCAGTCGGCGGCGCAGTACCTCCTGCGGGGCGGACCGAGTGACGTCCGCCGCCTGCGGATGCGCGGCGGTGAGGGTCTGAGCCTCGGATGCCGACGTGGCCCACGGGACGCGGGTGACGGCGAGGGTCCCGGAAAGTACGAGGACGACCGGGAGGACGAGAGCGAGTGTCTTGCCGATGCGGCTGGCTACCTGGTTCACGGCAGTGATGGTAGCGAGGAGTAATGATATGGCGACATTTAGCCACTCTGACGAGTGACGAAATCCGCGTAATCCGTTTGGGGAGGGTTGACGAACATGCTCGAAAGGCCGACGTGTGAGGGCATTTGTCGACAGACGTCCAACGCGTACGGCCCGGCCCTCCACGCAGGAGGACCGGGCCGTACGCGTCAGCCGGAGGTGACGAACACCGCCGAGCCGTCATTCACCGAGCTGTCAGTGGTTGAACTGTCGGTCGTCGAGCTGTCAGTCGCTGAGGCGCTCGCCGGTCGAGGTCGAGAAGACGTGCGTCTCCCCGCCGCGCGGCACCACGTGCAGCACCGCGCCCTTCTCCGGGATCTCGCGACCGCCGACCCGGATGACCAGGTCCTGGTGCTCGCCGCCGACCTGGGCGGAACCGTAGACGTAACCGTCGGCGCCGAGCTCCTCGACGACGTTGACGGTGACGGCCAGGCCCGCCGGCTCGTCCTTGGCGAGGGACTTGGCCTCGCCGTTCACGATGTCGAAGTGCTCCGGGCGGACGCCGACCGTCACGGTGGTGTCGCCCTTGTCGGCGGCCGCCTTGATCGCGTCGCGGTCCACGTTCACGATCGAGTTGCCGAACTTCGCGCCGCCGTCGACGATCGGCACCTCGACCAGGTTCATCGCCGGCGAGCCGATGAAGCCCGCGACGAAGAGGTTGGCCGGCCGGTCGTACATGCTGCGCGGAGTGTCGACCTGCTGCAGCAGACCGTCCTTGAGCACCGCGACGCGGTCGCCCATCGTCATGGCCTCGACCTGGTCGTGGGTGACGTACACCGTCGTGACGCCCAGCCGGCGCTGCAGCGAGGCGATCTGCGTACGCGTCTGCACACGCAGCTTGGCGTCGAGGTTCGACAGGGGCTCGTCCATGAGGAACACCTGCGGCTCACGCACGATCGCGCGGCCCATCGCCACACGCTGCCGCTGACCACCGGACAGCGCCTTCGGCTTCCGCGCCAGGTACTCCGTGAGGTCCAGGATCTTCGCGGCTTCCTCGACCCGCTTGCGGATCTCCGCCTTGTTGATCCCGGCGATCTTGAGCGCGAAGCCCATGTTGTCCGCGACAGTCATGTGCGGGTACAGCGCGTAGTTCTGGAACACCATCGCGATGTCCCGGTCCTTCGGCGGCAGGTGCGTGACGTCGCGCTCACCGATGCGGATCGCGCCGGCGTTGACGTCCTCCAGACCGGCGAGCATCCGCAGTGAGGTGGACTTGCCGCAACCGGACGGGCCGACGAGGACGAGGAACTCCCCGTCGCCCACATCGATCTGCAAGCCGTCCACAGCGGGCTTCTCGGAGCCCGGGTATATCCGGGTCGCCTTGTCGAACGTAACAGTGGCCATGCTGATGGTTCCCTTCACCGGCAGGAACGTGCCGGACGATCCGAGTAAAGGAATGAGGTCTAGTCCAGAAATCATGGACTTCCGGTGACGCTACCTGCCCGACCATCCCCTTGTCAGCAGCCCCGGCCCGACGAATTTTCGGCCTTCCCCCCTCTACCCGCTGGGTACACTGCTTCCTGGCGGTCGCCCATGAACGTGGACGGCCCGCCATGCCGCCTTAGCTCAGCTGGTAGAGCACCGCTCTTGTAAAGCGAAGGTCGTCGGTTCGAATCCGACAGGCGGCTCTCTTCTTGGCCAGCCAGAACGCCCCGGACCATGATCGGTCCGGGGCGTCTGACATCTACGGCTGACCTCGGCGGGGGCGGTCACCCACGGTTCAGCCGCGATCGAGGCGGCGCGCATCCGCGCGGCGCAGCACACAGCTATGCGGGGCTCCGCCCCACACCCCGGCCCTCCCTCGGAGCGGGCAGAGGGCGCGAGTCATGTGCGGGTTCGTCGTGGTGCGGGGCGGCAAAGCTGCCCGACCGAGGAGGGACCCACCTCGGGTGCAGGGTCGTGTCGCGGAACCGTGGCGGGTGGTTTCGGCGTTTTGTACTCACGGAGTGTCGTGTGTTCCTACGCTTGGCCACCGGCAGGGGTCGGGTGACGTGCAGTCAGGGGCGGGCGTGAGTGCGGAGATTGTTCAGCTGGTGGAGCAGGCCGGGCCGTATCTGTCGGCGGCGGTGGGCGCGTACGGGGCGGCGGTGTTCAGCCGGGCCGAGGAGGCGGCTGTGGATGCAACGGCGAGTGTGGGGCGGCGGATTCTGAGGGCGGTGTGGCACCGCCGGGACGGCCAGGGCCGCGCCGCTTTGGAGACCGCGGTGCGGGAGGCTGCCGAGGAGCCGGACGAGGAGGATGCGGCGGGGGCGTTGCGGCAGCAGGTCAAGCGGGCGTTGCGGGAGGACGCGGAGTTGGCGCGTGAGGTGGCCGGGCTGCTGTCGGCGGCGGGCGGGGTGACGGTGAACGTGTCGGGGACGCGGGCGATCGGCGCGCAGCACATCGGTATCGCGGTCTCCGGCGACCACGCCGCCATCGAACCGCCACAGCGGTGAGCGCGGCGGTCCCGGGGGAGCCGGTGCGGGTGGCGGTATCTGGGGAGCGTTCGATCGGGGCCGAGTCGATCGGGGTCGCGATCAGCGGGGACAACGCGCGGGTGGTGGTGCTGCCGGCTGAGGCAGTGCACTGGGCGCTGACCGTTCAGGCGCCGCCGCAGGCGGGGTTCTTGCCGGAGTCGGTGTCGGGGATCTTCGTCGGCCGTGAGCAGGAACTGACCGACCTGCGGGGGATGCTGGCGGGCGGGGGCTCGGCGGCGGTGGTGCAGGCGCGCGTGCGGGCTGTTCACGGGCTGGGCGGAGTGGGAAAGAGCACCCTGGCCCTGCACTACGCCGACCGCTACCGGAGCGCCTACACGCTGGTGTGGTGGATCACCGCCGAGTCCCCCGAGTCGATCGTGACCGGTTTGGCGGGGCTGGCCATGAGGGTGTGTCCGCAGTGGGCGCAGGCGGCCGAGCCGGACGAGCGGGCGGCGTGGGCGATCACCTGGTTGCAAGCGCACCCGGGCTGGCTGCTGATTTTCGACAACGTCGAGGACCCGGCCCACCTTCGCCCCTACCTGGGCACCCTGGCCGGCGGGCACCACCTGGCCACCAGCCGCAGGGCCACCGGATGGCACGCCCTGGCCCCCACCATGGCCCTGGGTCTGCTCCCCTTGGACGAGGCCGCCGACCTGCTGTGCACCCTGGCCTTCCCCGGCCGCACGCCTACCGGTGCGCAGCGGGATGCGGCGCGGCAGCTGGCCGAGGTTCTGGGGTGTCTGCCGCTTGCCCTGGAGCAGGCTGGCGCCTACGCGTACCGGACCGGCATCGACCTGGACACCTACCGCTGGTCACTGGGACTGGTCCTGGATGAGGATCGTGACGTCTTCGACCCCGAGCGCACCATCGCCCGGATCTGGGAGAAGACACTCACCGCGCTCACCAGTAGCGACCCACTGGCCGTCACCCTCCTGCACGCCATGGCCTGGCTGGCCCCCGACGACATCCCCCGCACCCTCCTGGCCCCCCTCGCCCCCAACCCGATCGCGTTGGGCAACACCCTCGGAGACCTGCACGCCTACAACATGATCGCCTTCACCGACGACCGCCAGGGCGTCAGCGTCCACCGCCTCGTACAGACCGTCCTCCGCACCCGCACGCGCACCCCGGCCGAGTCAGAGCGCGACCTCTACGCCCCGGGCCGCTCAGAGGCCGAACAGGCCGTCCGGCAGGCCCTGCCGACCCCGCCGGACGGCCCCCTGCCCGAAATGACCGCCCCGTGGGAACGCCTGCTCCCGCACGTCTTGGCCCTGGCCGAGTCCACACCACCGGACACCCCCGCCTCAGCCGACACCGCCGACACCTACCACCAGGCCGCCCAGTACCTGTACCGGCAAGGCCGCGACGCCCACACCATCGCGCTGCGAACCGCCACCCTCGCCCAGTACGAACAGGTGCTGGGCGACGTCCACCCCTCCACCCTGCAAAGCCGCAACGACCTCGCGGGCGCCTACCGGGCGGCGGGGGATCTGGGGCG
>NZ_JBHYXC010000062.1:5312-29977 GCF_042751495.1 Streptomyces sp. NPDC059373
GCGGGCCGTCCCGCTGTACGAGGCCACGCTCGCCCAGTACGAGCAGGTGCTGGGCGATACGCACCCCGACACGCTGACCAGCCGCAACAACCTCGCGTACGCCTACCGGGCGGCGGGGGATTTGGGGCGGGCCGTCTCGCTGTACGAGGCCACGCTCGCCCAGCGCGAGCAGGTGCTGGGCGATACCCATCCCGACACCCTGCAAAGCCGCAACGACCTCGCGGGCGCCTACCGGGCGGCGGGGGATCTGGGGCGGGCCGTCCCGCTGTACGAGGCCACGCTCGCCCAGTACGAGCAGGTGCTGGGCGATACGCACCCCGACACGCTGACCAGCCGCAACAACCTCGCGCTCGCCTACCGGGCGGCCGGGGATCTGGGGCGGGCCGTCCCGCTGTACGAGATCACCCTCGCCCAGTGCGAAGAGGTGCTGGGCGATACGCACCCCGACACGCTGACCAGCCGCAACAACCTCGCGTACGCGTATGAGGCGGTGGGGGATCTGGGGCGGGCGATCCCGCTGCACGAGGCCACGCTCGCCCAGCGCGAACGGGTGCTGGGCGATATGCACCCCGACACCCTGCAAAGCCGCAACAACCTCGCGGGCGCCTATGAGGCGGTGGGGGATCTGGGGCGGGCCGTCTCGCTGTACGAGGCCACGCTCGCCCAGCGCGAACAGGTGCTGGGCGATACCCATCCCGACACCCTGCAAAGCCGCAACAACCTCGCGCTCGCCTACCGGGCGGCGGGGGATCTGGAGCGGGCCATCCCGCTGCACGAGGCCACCCTCGCTCAATACGAACAGGTGCTGGGCGACACCTACCCCGACACGCTGACCAGCCGCAACAACCTCGCGTACGCCTACCAGGCGGTGGGGGATCTGGGGCGGGCGATCCCGCTGTTCGAGGCCACCCTCGCTCAGCGCGAACGGGTGCTGGGCGATACGCACCCCGACACGCTGACCAGCCGCAACAACCTCGCGAGCGCCCGCCAAGCAGCCGAAGCCGTACAGCAGCGAAGTACATCGACCCCGGCAACCGCCACCGGCCCTCAAAACCACCCCCCGCCTGACCACCCCCGCAGACCTCAACGACCCTCCCGCCCGTAGTTCGCATCGAGGAGGTCGGGAGACGGGGCCCGGGGCACCGTGCGGGGCATGCCTAACGACTCCTAACAAAAGGAGGTTTCTGGACCTCCGGGATCGACGACGAGTTGTGGGCGCGGATCGAGCCGCTGCTGCCGGTCGTCCCGCGTAATCCGCGGCGTCCAGGTCGTAAGCGTCTGGATAGTCGCAAGGTGCTGTGCGGGATCCTGTTCGTGCTGTACACCGAGATCCGCTGGGAGTTTCTGCCCCAGGAGCTGGGCTTCGGCTCGGGCATGACCTGCTGGCGACGGCTGCGGGACTGGAACGAGGCCGGGGTACGGCAGCGCCTGCACGAGCTGCTGCTGTCCGAGCTGCGGGCCGCAGACCTGCTGGACTTCTCCCGCGCAGCGGTCGACTCCAGCCACATCCGCGCGATGAAGGGCGGGCCGGCCACCGGTCCGTCCCCGGTGGACCGGGGCAAGGCCGGCAGCAAGCACCACCTGATGGTCGAGGCGCACGGCATCCCGCTCGCGGCAATCACCACCGGCGGCAACCGCAACGAGGTCACCCAACTGATCCCGATGATCCTGGCTGTCCCGCCGATCCGCGGCAAGCGCGGCCAGCCACTGCGCTGCCCCAGGTATCTGTACGCCGACCGCGGCTATGACCACGAGATCTACCGGGGCAAGGTCCGCCGGTTCCAGATCACCCCGCACCTCGCCCGGCGCGGCACCGGGCACGGCTCCGGCCTGGGCGTGTACCGCTGGGTCGTGGAAGGAGCGATCGCGCTGCTGCACTGGTTCCGCCGCCTGCGCATCCGCTGGGAGATCCGCGACGACATCCACCACGCGTTCGTCACCCTCGGCTGCGCCGTCATCTGCCGGCGACGACTGCGCACCGCACTTTGTCGAGAGTAAGGGCAGGCGATGCGCCCCAGGGGATGGCCTGCTCGATGCGTCAGAACGCATTCGTAGCAGTCGGGCCCGCGCAGCCTCACATCCGGGATCTCAGCACGTCGACCTCACAGCCCGGCGCGAACGGGTCGAAGCCGTGCTCGATCAGCCAGCGAACCACCAGCAGGCTTCGCAACGACCACCACGCGTGGATCACGTCGAGGTCGATGTCGGTGCCATAGCCGGCGACGATGTCGTCGAGGTGCTCCTCGTGTCCGAGCGTGAAGGTGGCGAGGTCGTACAGGGCATCACCCTGGCCCGCCTCGGACCAGTCGATGATGCCCGTGACCTCGTCGCCGTCGACGAAGACGTGCGCGATCTGCAGGTCGCCGTGCGTGAACGCCGGAGTCCACGGCCGGAGCGCGGCCTCGGCGACCTGGCGGTTGTGGGTGACCAGGTCAGCGGGCAGGAGGCCGTTCGTCACGAGCAACTCGCACTCGTCGTCGAGTTCCGCCGCCAGCGCGACGATGTTCCGGCCGGCCCGGCCGGGCCGGGGCGGCAGCGGCGCGTCGTGCAGCTTCCGGATGGCGGCGCCCGCCGCGGCCCACGCCGCCGACGCCCCGGTCGACGGCCCGCCGAGGCGCCCAAGCGTCGTCCCCGGGAGTGCGGCGATCGCGAGCACGGGCGGCTTGCGCCACAGGACCTCCGGGGTCGGGACCGGCGCGAGGGACATCGCCTCGACCTCGACGTCGATGCGCGCCTGATCGGCGTCCACCTTCAGGAACACGTCGCCGACGCGCAGGGTCGCGCGCTCGGAATGGGCGACAACGACTTTGACCTCATCCATGGGCGACCAGTATCCCGGGGATGATCGCCGACGTCGCCGGGTTTATCGCGTGCGATTACGCGGCTGACTGCGTCCCGATACCCGGCGGCCTCGTGCGCGACACCGACCTCTGACCAGGTCAAGTCCACCACTTTTGTCAGGAGTCCTAAGACCGGGGCCCTCATCGGACTATTGCGGGCAGGCGAGGAGCCAGCCCGATCCGCAACCAGCGTACGGACCCCCGATCTCTCACCCCAAGGGCCAGACCTCAAACTCTCTCCACACCGCCCGCGATCACCTCTAGCGGCCCGTTCGGGTACCTGCCAAGATCATGCCCGTGAACAGCCCCCTGGAGACTGCTGGCGCGGTCGTGCGGCCCGTGGCAGGCCTCGCAGGCTCTTCTCTCCTCCTGTGGATCAGCATCAAGATGTACAGGGACGGCGAGTCCGTGTGGTTCCCCATCACCGGATCGATTGTGGTGCTTCTGGTTCTGTACGACATCTGCCGCGATGTGGTTCGCCGCCGCAGGAATGCGAGCGAGGGGCGCAGTGACTAACAAGGGCACACGCTGGTACAACAGCCCACGGTGGGAAGTGGCATACGTCGCAATTCTTACGCTCTTCGCGATCACCGATGGAGACAAGGTCATCCGGATCTTGATGACCGTGACGGCGGTCGTACAAGCCTTCGCTCTCGGACGGAGGTCGTCGAAGCGGAGCAACAGGCCATGACCTGAACGTGCCCGATCCGGCGGGACGTTGCGGGGAATCACGGGGAGTCGCAGTACCAGCCGCACTCCGACCCGGGTCAGGGACCTCCCAGGTCAGCCGCCGTCCGCATACGGGATCTTCCAAACAAGTGCTCCAAGGCCCGCGTAGTGGCGGATGGCCGGGCAACCAGCCACGTTCACCTGCGGTCACAGTCGCAGTAGGGGCTATCCGTGCCGATCTTGGCAGTGTGAAGTCTTCCACTGCGTTCATGGGAATGCGGGCAACGGTGACGCACACCCTTTCGGGGGCGGTCGGCGCCGAGGACGTAACGGCTACGTGAGCCATGTCCTTCCGAGGCCCCGTAGCGGCCGGTATGGCCGTCGTTGATCGATCCGGCTAGAGCTACGGATCAGAAGTTCCCCGCGCCACAACCGCGCCAGATTAGGCGGGGACTCACGCGAACTGCGGCTGCTGGCAGGGGTCATCCCAACTCGCCGCACCGCTCTCCTAAAGCGGTTATCGACCCACCTCGCTCGGCGAGGACGGGTGACACCGAATCCGCTGGCTCAAGACGATTCGACGCCGATGCGGTGAGCCGCCTACAAGCCCGGTGAAGGGGAGCGGACTATGGCCAAAGAGGAGCCACGAACGACGGTGCCGCTGACGCTGTGGCGTTCGACCGGTCCCGAGGAGTTGGCCTTGGTCGAGGCCTCGGGCTGGATCGCCTGTACTTCGAGGGGGTATTCACTGCATTCCGAGGGTCATTCCGCTGCTCTTCGAGGCTGATCGAGAGACCTGCTACTCCCTCTGATCTGCGTCAACGATCCAGTCACGATGTCGATTGGGGGGTTGGCGAGCTCCTCCCGATTCCACCGTATGAGTGAAACCGGGAGCGGATTGATCGGTCCGCAGGAGACCGCGGAGACCGCGCCGGTGCTGGGTTGTGTCCCGTGAGACCGGACCGGGTGCCGGCCCGGCGGCTCCACGGGTCACGGGCCGGCTACCTATGGCCGAGGAGCCGGCCGAGTAGGGCGTTGAGTTGGAACAGCCAGTGGTCCAGCTCTTGCGGATGTTGGGCGGTCACGCGGCAGGAGCGGGTCCAGCCGCCGGCCAGGGTGAGGGTTACGACGAGGCCGGTGGAACGGTCGTCCTTCGCGTAGCCGACGTAGGTGATCTGGGGCCAGGAGAAATCGGCGGTGTCGCCGTTGATGCCGAGGGATACGCCGTCGGTGTCGACGATGACCGCGTTTTTGTGGTCCATCGCCAGGAATTCGAGTTCCTCGGGCGGGAGGGCGGTCACCGTGGGGGCGTAGGTGGGCTGCGGGGGTACGGCGGGCGGTACGTGGGCGGCGGGTGTGGTCGCGACGGCGAAGTGCTCGAGGAGGCGTTCCGTGGTGGGCCTGCGGGCCGGGTCCTTGTCCAGGCAGGCGGTCACCAGGGGCCGGAGGGGTTCGGGGACGGCGGAGACGTCCGCGTCCTGGTGGACGGAGCGGTACATCAGGCTGATGGGGGTTCCGCCGCCGAAGGCGCTGCCGCCGGCGGCGGCGACCAGGACGGCGCCGAGGGCGAAGACGTCGGCGGCGCTGTCGACGTCGCGGCCCTCGGCTTGCTCTGGGGCGAGGAATCCGGGGGTGCCGAAGGAGGTGCCGGTGGCGGTGAGGCGGGTGTTCTCGACGGCGCGGGCGATGCCGAAGTCGAGGACGCGGGGGCCGTCGTCGGCCATGATGATGTTGCCGGGCTTCAGGTCGCGGTGGACCAGCCCGCAGGCATGGATGGCCTGGAGGGCCTCGGCGAGCGCCGCGCCCAGTCCGCGGAGCTGTTCCTCGGGCATCGGCCCCTGGGAATCGAGGAGCTGGGACAGCGTCGGGCCCGGGACGTAGGCCGTGGCCAGCCAGGGCGCCTCCGCGTCCGGGTCGGCGTCGACGACCGGAGCCGTGTGGAAGCCGCCGACCCTGCGGGCGGCGTCGACCTCGGCGCGGAACCGCTCCCGGAAGGAGCTGTCCCCGGCGAGCTCGGGCCGGGCGACCTTCACGGCGACGGCCCGCCCCCCGCGTGAACGCGCCAGGTACACCACGCCCATGCCGCCCTCGCCGAGTTTCCGCTCCACGGCGTACGTACCGATCAGTTCCACTGCCGCCCCCAGCAAGACGTGCTGCTCCAGCCCGGAAATCCGGGGCGCCCAGTATGACCGAAAGGCACCGGCGTGCCAGGGGGTGCCGCGCGTCCCGCAGGTTTCGTGCACCTTTCGGACAGTTTACGTACTCCTTGGTAACGGTACGTAATGGCGTGCATGCTTGACCGTAGCGGTCCGCAGCCAGTTCACTGACCTATGGCCAATGAGCAGCTGAGCCCACTCGACCTCGCGTTCTGGCATGCGGAGTCGCCGGACCATCCGCTGCATCTGGCCGCGCTGGCGGTGCTGGCTCCCGTGGGCGGGGTGGGAGCGCGGGAGGTGGCGGAGCTGCTGGCGGGGCGGGCGGCGGCGGTGTCGCGGATGCGGATGAGGGTGCGGGATGTGTGGATGCCGCCGGGTGGGGCGGCGTGGGTGCCGGACGAGCACTTCGCGGTGCGGCGGCATGTGTATCTGCACCGGGATTCGCCGGAGTTGCTGGGCGAGCTGATGGAGCGTCCATTGCGGCGGGGGCGGCCGCCGTGGGAGATCCATGTGATCGAGGGGCCGACGGACGACGCGCCCTTCTCCGTACTGCTGAAGATCCATCACGCGCTGGCCGACGGGCTGCGGGCGGTGTCGCTGGGGGCGGTGCTGTTCGACGAGAGCCCGAGCCTGACACGGCTGACGGGGCCGCGACCGGCGCGGAGGGGCGGCGAGGCGCCGGCGGTGCCGGTGCAGGATCTGCTGCGGCTGGCGGGGGCGGTGCGGTCGCGGGTCGGGGCCGCGGTGGGGGACGCCGGGCAGGCGCTGGGGATCGGGGCGTCGTTGGCGCGGGCGTCGCTGGGGGCGCGTACGGTGCCGGCGCTGGCGGCGCCGTCCAGCGGGTCGCGGCAGTTGGCGACGGCGGTGCTGGAGCTGGACGCGATCCAGCGGATCCGCAAGACGACCGGGGGCACGGTCAACGACGTGCTCATCGCGATGGTGGCCGGCATGCTGCGGCGCTGGATGAGCGAGCGCGGCGACGATGTGACCGGGGTCGCGCCCCGCGCGCTGGTGCCGGTGGCCCGGCGCCGCTCCGACGGGCGGCGGGCGGCGGGGAACCAGCTGTCGGGCTACCTCGCGGAGCTGCCGGTGGCCGAGCCCGACCCGCTGGCGCGGCTGTGCGCCGTACGGAAGGTGATGGACCGTAACAAGGAGGCCGGCCCGGGGCGTGGCGCGGGCGCGGTGGCCCTGCTGACCGACTACATGCTGCCGATGGCCAGCCGGCTGGGCGCGCCGCTGGCCGGGCACGCGGTGCGGCTGCTGTTCGACATCCTGGTGACCAGCGTCCCCGTCCCGGACCTGGGCTTCACGGTGGGCGGCTGCCCGCTGCTGGAGGTCTATCCGCTCGCCCCGCTGGCCCGGGGGCAGTCGCTGGCGGTGGCCATGACCACGTACCGGGGCCGGGTCCACCTCGGGCTGGTCGGGGACGGTCAGGCCGCCCCTGACCTGGGACGACTGGCGGAGGCGGCGCACGCCGAACTGGCGGAGATGCGCGCAGCGGTTGCCTGAGCGGGGCGGCGGGTCAAGGCTGGCCGTGGGGACCGTACGCACCCTCTGGAGGGTGATCATGGCGGAGATGACCGCATACAGCGACGGCGTGCCCTGCTGGGTGGACCTGGGCACCCCGGACGTGGGCCGGGCCAAGGACTTCTACACCGCGCTGTTCGGCTGGGACTACATCGACACCGGTGAGGAGAGCGGCCACTACCAACTGGCCGTCCTCAAGGGGAAGACGGTCGCCGGGATCATGGAGCAGCAGCCCGACTGGCCCGCGCAGAGCGCCTGGATGACGTATCTGTGGACCGACGACGCCGACGGCACGGCAAAGAAGATCCGGGACGCGGGCGGCGCCCTCCTCATGGAGCCGACGGACGTCATGGACCAGGGCCGGATGGCCATCGCCAACGACCCGGCCGGCGCGCTGTTCGGGCTGTGGCAGGGCCGCGCCCACCTGGGCTCGGGCCTGGCGAACGAGCCCGGCGCCTTCACCTGGAACGACAACCTCTCGACGGATCCGCTCGCCGCGCGGGAGTTCTACGGACACGTCTTCGGCTACGAGTACGAGGTCGTGGCCGACCCCTCCGATCCGTCGAGCGAATACGCGATGATCAAAGTCGACGGCCGCCCGGTCGGCGGTATCGCCGGCCAGCCGTCATATATCCCCGCGGGCACCCCCTCGTACTGGAACACCTACTTCTCGGTGGACGACGCGGACGAGGCGGCGCGCAAGGCTGAACAGGGCGGCGGCGCCGTGGTGCTGCCGGCGGCGCCCGCGCCTTACGGGCGGCAGGCCGTGGTCCGGGACAACGCGGGGGCACTTATTGTGCTGGTCGCGAGTGGCGAGGGCTGAAGATCACACTTAGCGTCCTTTTCGGCGGCTCTGTGATCAATTCGTAGCCTCGGTATGCCGCCGGAAGGCAGGTGCGGTATGCCACCACGATGGGCGGGCCCCCTCGCGGCCACCGTCGTTCTGGGTCTGGTCAACCTCGTCCCGATGGCCGCTCATGCGGCGGATCGGATCGTCGTACGGCCTGGCGAGTCCATTCAGGCAGCGGTCGACCGGGCGAAACCCGGGGACGTCGTCTCCGTGGAACCCGGTTTCTACCGGGGCAGCGTCCAGGTGACGGTGCCCCGGTTGACGTTGAAGGGCTCCGGGCCGGGAACGGTCATCGCGCCGAGCCTGGCCGGCAACGAGAACGCGTGCGCGCAGGCCGGGCACGGCCTCTGCATCACCGGGACGGCTGATCACGAGGCGAGCGGTGTACGGCTGCGGGACTTCAGCGTCGTCGGCTTCAAGAAGAACGGCGTCAACGCCACCTGGGCCGACCGCATCGATGTCCGGCGCGTGACCGCCCGCGACAACGGCCAGCAGGGCATCAGCCTGGAGAAGTCCGTACGCGGGGTCTTCCGGAACAACGACTCCGAGAACAACGGCGAGTCGGGCATCTTCCTCGCGAACACCGTCGACAGCGAGGGCGGCGCCCTCGACACCCAGGGCGCGGTCGTACGGGACAACCGGCTGGCCGGCAACCGGGTCGGCGTCGTCCTGCGCCGGGTACGGAACATGCTCGTCGCGAACAACCGGATCACCGAGAACTGCGGTGGCGTGTTCGTCGTGGGCGACGAGAACGTTCCCCGGGCGGGCGAGCTCACGGTCCGGGGCAACCTGGTCGCCGAGAACAACAAGTACTGCGCGTCCAACGGCCGCCTGCCCTTCATCCAGGGCGTCGGCATTCTCCTCACCGGCGCCGAGAAGACCGTCGTGACGGGCAATCAGGTGCTCGGCAACGCCGGGACCTCGCCGATGTCCGGCGGCGTCGTCCTCTTCCGCAGCAACGTCGGGGTCGCCAACTCCGGCAACACCATCCGCCAGAACCTCGCCCAGGGCAACGCCCCGGCCGACCTCGCCGACCGTGACGCCGGCGCCGGCAACATCTTCAGCGGCAACTCCTGCCACGCCTCCGAACCGACAGGGCGGTGCACCGCGCCATGACCGATACCGCTGCTCCCCAGCAGGGCGCGCAGGGCACGCAGGGCGCTCCGGGCGCTCCGGGCACCCAGGGCGCCATGCGGCTCCGCGAGTTGGTCTTCGGGGCCGCGTGCGCCGCCGCCGTACGGGCCGCCGCCCGGCTCGGCGTCGCCGACGCCCTCGGCGAGGCCCCGGCCGGCGCCGACGAGCTGGCCGCCGCCGTGCACACCGAGGCCCGGCCGCTGGCGCGGCTGCTCCGGGCCCTCTCCTCGTACGGCGTCTTCGAGGAACTGCCCGACGGCCGCTTCGCCCATACGGACATGTCGCGCATGCTCCGCGTCGACGCCCCCAACAGCCTCCACTACATCGCGCTCTGGTGCACCGAGCCCTGGACCTGGCAGGCCTGGCCCCGACTGGACGAGGCGGTGCGCTCGGGGCGCAACATCTTCCCCGAGCTGTACGGCAAGGAGTTCTTCGACTACCTCCACGACGACGCCGGGGACAGCGCCCACGTCTTCGACCGGGCGATGACCCATTCCAGCCGGCAGTCGGCCGAGGACATCGCGGGCCTGCTCGACCTGACCGGCGTCGGCGAGGTCGCCGACATCGGCGGCGGCCAGGGCCACGTCCTCGCCGCGCTCCTCGAACGGCACGCCGGCGTCCGCGGCACGCTCCTCGACCTCCCGAAGGTCGTCGCCGGCGCCGATCCCCGGCTCCGGGACGGCGGCGCCCTGGCAGGGCGGGTGCGGCTCCTGCCGGGGGACTGCCGGGAGGCGATTCCGGTGCGGGCCGACATGTACATCATCAAGAACATCCTGGAGTGGGACCACGAGAGCACCCGGCGCACCCTGCGCAACGTCGTGTCGGCGGCGGGGTCCGGTGCCCGGGTCATCGTCATCGAGAACCTTGTCGACGACACGCCGTCGATGCGGTTCACGACCTCGATGGACCTGATGCTTCTGCTCAACGTCGGGGGCCAGAAGCACACCCGCGACAGCCTCGGCGGCCTCATGGCCGAGGCCGGCCTCCGGGTCGATGCCGTCACCCCGGTCAACGCCTACCTCCACGCCTTCCACTCCGTGGTGGCCTGAGCCCGGACGGGCTGATTTGACCCAGCCGGGCCGCCACAGCCCGGCTGGGTCACAGCTCGCCGACGAGCCCCGTCGTGTGGGTTGCCGACCGGAAGGCCGGGTGGGCCAGGACCGTGCGGAGGAAGTCGGCCGTGGTGCGGACGCCGTCGCCGGTGACGTGGAATTCGGCGAGGGCGCGGTCGGCGCGGGCGCGGGCGCGGTCGCGGTCGGGGGCCCAGACGCAGACTTTGGCGAGGAGGGAGTCGTAGTCGGGGCCGATGCGCCAGCCGGGGAAGGCATGGGTGTCGACGCGGACGAAGGGGCCGCCGGGCGGGGCGAATTCGGTGAGGAGGCCGGGGGCGGGGGCGAAGTCACGGGTGGGGTCCTCCGCGTTGAGGCGGCATTCGATGGCGACGCCGCGCGGGGTGACGTCGGATTGGCCGAAGGCGAGGGGGAGGCCGGCCGCGATGAGGATCTGCTCGCGGACGAGGTCGATGCCGGTGACGAGTTCGGTGACCGGATGTTCGACCTGGAGGCGGCAGTTGACCTCCATGAGGTAGAAGTCGTGGTCGGGGGTGAGGACGAACTCGAACGTGCCGGCCCCTTCGTAGCCGACCGCGAGCGCGCCGCGCACCGCGGCCTCGCACATGGCCGCGCGCAGGCGCGGCGGGAGCGAAGGCGCCGGGGACTCCTCGATCAGCTTCTGGTGGCGGCGCTGGACGGAGCAGTCGCGCTCGCCGAGGTGGAGGGCGGTGCCGTGCCGGTCGCAGAGGATCTGGACCTCGACGTGGCGGGCGTGGTCGACGTAGCGCTCGAGGTAGAGGCGGTCGTCGCCGAAGACGGCGCGGGCGTGGGCGCGGGTGTCGGCGTAGGCGGTGAGGAGCCGGTCGGGGTCGCGTACGACGGCCATGCCGCGACCGCCGCCGCCGGCGACGGCCTTGAGGATGACCGGGTAACCCGCCTGCTGGGCGGCCTCCTTGGCGTCGGCGGGGGAGGCCAGCGCGCCGACCGAGCCGGGGAGTACGGGGAGGCCGGCTTCGGCCATGAGGGCGCGGCAGGCGGCCTTGTCGCCGAGGCGGCTGATGACGTCGGGCGAGGGACCGATGAAGGTGAGGCCGTTGGCGGCGCAGATCTCGGCGAAGTCGGGGTCCTCGGAGAGGAAGCCGTAGCCGGGGTGGACGGCCTGCGCTCCGGTGCGGTGGGCGGCTTCGATGATGGCCGGCATGTTGAGGTAACTGGACTTGGCCGGGGGCGGCCCGATGTGGACGGCCTCGTCGGCGAAGCGTACGACGGCGGAGTCGCGGTCCGCGGTGGAGTGGACGGCCACCGTACGGATGCCGAGCTCATGGCAGGCGCGGGCGACGCGGAGGGCGATCTCGCCACGGTTGGCGATCAGGACGGTGGAGAACACGGCGGTCATCCCTCCTCGACGGGCTCCAGGGCGAGCAGCCGCTGCTGGTATTCGACGGAATGCGCGTCGGGGACGAGGAACTCCACGACCCGGCCCGCCGCGTCGGCCTCCACGGTGCTCATCATCTTCATGACCTCCAGTACGCCGACGGGCTGGCCGGGGCGGACGACGTCGCCGACGGCTACGAACGGCGGCGCGCCGGGCTCGGGGGAGCGGTAGAAGGTGCCGACAGTGGGGGCGCAAAGGTAGTGCGTGCTACGGGAGTTCTGCGCCTCCTGCGCCGAGTGCGCCTGCTGTGCGCCGGGTTGGGCGGCCGGTTGGGTGCCGGGTTGGACGCTGTGCTGTGCGCCGGGCTGGGCGGGGGGTTGCGCGGCGGGTTGCGGCGCCGGCTCGGCAGGCTCGGGCGGCCACTCGACCTCGACGGAGGTCTGGCCGTACTGGAGCCGGATGCGCTGCGGCGGCTTCGGCACGGCCTTGGCGAGCTCGGTCGCGCTGCGGCAGACCGAGTCCAGGACGGAGTGCGCGGGTGGTGGGGCGGAGCGGGTGTCGCCGTTGATGCCCTTGACGGGGGTGTGATCCGTCTTCTTGTCGCTGTTGAGTGTCACGGTGCTTCCTCTTCCAGTCCGAAGCGGTGGAACCGGTCCCGGCGGTCGCGCAGCAGCTGCTCGGGCTCGTACGGGAGCAGCTCGTCGAAGGCCGCGGTGACGGCTGCGCCGAGGAGCGCGGCGGCTGCGGCGTGGTCCTGGTGGGCGCCGCCGGGCGGTTCGGTGACGATGCCGTCGACGATGCCGAGGCGGGAGAGGTCGCGGGCGTCGAGACGCAGCGCCGCGGCCGCGGTGGGGGCGGCGGCGGGGTCCTTCCACAGGATGGCGGCGCAGCCTTCGGGGCTGATCACCGAGTAGACGCCGTTCTCGCTGACCAGGACCCGGTCGGCGACCGCCAGCGCGAGGGCGCCGCCGCTGCCGCCCTCGCCGGTGATCACGGCCACGATCGGCACGGGGAGGCGGGACATCAGCCGCAGGTTCTCCGCGATGGCGAAGGCCTGGCCGCCGCTTTCCGCGTCCGGGCCGGGGTTGGCGCCGGGGGTGTCGATGAGCGTCAGCACCGGCAGCCCGAGCTTGGCGGCCAGCCGCATCAGCCGGGCCGCTTTGCGGTAGCCCGGCGGCGTCGCCATCCCGAAGTGGTGCGCCTGGCGGGCGGGCAGTCCGGGGCCGCCCTTGTGGTGGCCGACCAGCATGAGCGGGCGCCCGGCCAGGCGGCCGGTGCCGCCGATGATGGCCGGGCAGTCGGCGGTGAGGCGGTCGCCGTGCAGGGGGTGGAAGTCGTCCAGGAGGTGGGCGGCGTAGTCCGCGGCGGTGGGCCGGTGCGAGTGCCGGGCCAGGCGTACGGCGTCCCAGGCGGTGGGTTGTTCTCTCCCCCGGACCTTCGTCCGGGAGGTGTCCCCACCATCCCGCCCCTTCCCGGGACCGGGGCTCTGCCCCGGACCCGCCCCTTCGCTTCGCCGGGGGGACCCCCGGTCCTCAAATGCCGGACGGGCCGGATTCGAGGCTGTCCGCAGCAGCCTGCCCAGGGCTGCGCGGAGGGCGGGGCGGGGGACGACGTCGTCGACGAGGCCGTGGGCGAGAAGGAATTCGGCTGTTTGGAAGCCGTCGGGCAGCGACTGGCCGGTGGTCTGTTCGATGACGCGGGGCCCGGCGAAGCCGAGCCGGGCGGAGGGCTCGGCGAGGATGATGTCGGGGAGGGTCGCGTAGGAGGCGGCGACGCCGCCGTAGGTGGGGTCGGTGATGAGGGAGAGGGTGAGGATGCCGGCCTCGTCGAGCTCGGCGAGGGCTTGGGCGGTCTTGGCCATCTGCATGAGGGAGAGGGCGCCCTCCTGCATGCGGGCGCCCCCCGAGGCGGTGACCAGGAGCAGGGGGACCCGCAGGCGGAGGGCGGTGTGGGCGGCTTGCGTGATGTGGGCGCCGACCGCGCAGCCGAGGCTGCCGCCGAGGAAGCGGAAGTCCATCGCGGCGACGACGACGGGCTGTTCCTCGATGGTTCCGCGGACGCACAGGACGGCCTCGTCGAGCCCGGTGGCGGCGCGGGCGGCGCGCAGCCGGTCAGGGTACGGCTTGGTGTCGGTGAAGCCGAGCGGATCGTGCAACGCCCGTACGCCGCCGCCCGCGTCGTCCAGGGCGACGGCCGAACCGGGGTCGAGGAGCCGGTCGAGGCGCTGCCGGGCGGTGAGGCGGGCGTGGGTGCCGCATTCGGGGCAGACGTGCAGGGCGCGGGCGAAGCGCTTGCCGTAGACGAGGGCGGCGCAGCGCTCGCACCGGACCCAGGGGGCCTCGTCGGACTCGGGTGCGGGTGGCGGGCGGCCGTCGGTGATCGCCATCAGCCGTCCCCGTCCGACTCCCGCTCCCAGCGGTAGAACTCCACGGCCATCGCGTCCTTGGGCTCACGCCAGGTCAGCGGGTCGTACGGCTGGACGAAGGCGGCGAGGCGTTCGCTGATGTCACGGAAGTCGGGGTGGCCCTTGTGGCGGGCGACTTCGGGGCCCGGCGGCCGGTCGGCCTCGACGAGGTGCAGATAGAGGTCGTCGCCGAAGTGGAAGAGGCTGCGGCCCCGGACCCCGATGAGGCCGGGGAGTTCGCCGCGGTCGGAGGCGGCGAAGACCTCCGCGATGTCGGCGGCGGTCTCGGGCTTCATACGGGCGACGATGAGCGTCCGGTGAGCGCGGTGCACGCGTGGGCGGTCGTGGGTCCCCTGGGATTCGCGGGTCTCGTCGATCATATGACATCCGCCTTCAGCGAGGTGTTGACGACTTTCATGAAGGCGCCCGGGGTCTTGCACGAGTCGGCCTCGCCGGTGATGGAGACCCCGCGGCGGTTCTCCAGTTCGCCGACGATGCCCAGCAGCCCGAGTGAGTCGAGGCCGTAGTCGGCGAAGGGGGTGTCGGGGGAGGAGGTGAGGCGCTGGGGGTCGACGGTGATGCCGGCGCTGGACTTCATGAGTGAGGCCAGCTCGTCGTAGGTCAGTACCTGGATCGGATCGTTGCTCACGGGATGTACTCCTTCACTACGAGGGCCGCGTTGGAGCCCATGAGGCCGCGGCTGAGGACCAGCGCGGTACGCAGTCGGGCGCTTCGCGCCCGGCCGATGACCAGGTCGAGGCCGAGGTCGTCGCGGACCTCGGTGACCTGGGGGGTCGGCGGTACGGTGCCGTGCTCCAGGGCGAGTACGGCGGCGGCCGTGTCGAGGAGCGGGCCGCCGCAGTAGGCGCGGCCGGTGCCGGTCTTGGGGGCGGTGACGGGGACGCCGTGGGGGCCGAAGACATCGGAGATGGCCCGCGCCTCGGCGAGGTCGGCGTCCGGGGTGCCCAGCGCGTCGGCGAAGACGACATCGATGTCGGCAGGCACGCACCCGGCCTCCTCCAGGGCCCCGCCGATCGCCCGGACCAGCCCCTCCCGGGACTCCGCCCACCGCGAGGGCCCGGTGAAGGTGGCGGCGTGCCCGGCGAGCACGGCGCGGGGTTCGGCGCCGCGCGCCAGGGCGTGCTCCAGGGCCTCGACCACGAGCATCGCCCCGCCCTCCGCCGGTACGAACCCGCAGGCGTGGGTGGTGAAGGGCCGGTAGGCCCGGTCGGCTTCGGCGGCGAGGCTCAGTTCCGCGTAGCCGAGCTGGCAGACCGCGGAGTAGGGCGCCAGCGGGGCCTCGGCGGCACCCGCGACGACCGCGTCGGTGCCGATGTCGCGGCGCAGAATGCGGCAGGCGTGGGCGATGGCGTCGAGGCCGCCCGCCTCGTCGCTGGCGACGACCCCGCAGGGGCCCTTGAAGCCGCCCCGGATGGAGATCTGGCCCGTACTGGCCGCGTAGAACCAGGCGATGGACTGGTACGGGCCCACAAAGTGCGGCCCCTGGCCCCACAGCCGCTGGAGCTCGCGCTGACCGAACTCACCGCCGCCGGACCCGGCGGCGGTGACCACTCCCACGGCGAAGGGCTCGTCGGGATCCGTACGCAGCCGCGCGTCCTCCAGGGCCAGGTCGGCGGCGGTCATCGCGAAGTGCGTGAAGCGGTCGGTCTGGACGACGAGGCGCTCCTCGACGGCCGTCGCGGCGTCGAAGCCGCGCACTTCGCCCGCGACCCGCAGCGGCAGGCCCTCGCAGCCCTCACGGGTGACCCGGTCCAGGACGCTGATGCCTTCGCGGGTCGCCTTCCAGAAGGCGTCGGTGCCGATGCCGTTGGGCGCGACGACCCCGATTCCGGTGATGACGGCCTGTCTGTTCATGACCCCTCCGATCGGTTGAGTACGACGGCGGACTGGAAGCCGCCGAATCCGCTGCCCACCGACAGGACCGTCCGCAGTTTCATCTCGCGGGCCGTGCGCGGCACGTAGTCGAGGTCGCACTCCGGGTCCGGGGTCTCGTAGTTGGCGGTCGGCGGTACCACGCCGTTGGCGAGGGCCAGGGTGCAGGCGGCCAGCTCGATCGCGCCGATCGCGCCCAGCGAGTGGCCCACCATGGATTTGATGGAGCTCATGGGCGTCGAGTAGGCGTGCGCGCCGAGGGATCGCTTGACGGCGGCCGTCTCGTGGCGGTCGTTCTGCTTGGTGCCGGAGCCGTGGGCGTTGACGTAGTCGATGTCCCCGGCGTTGAGGCGGGCGTGGTCGAGGGCGCGGTCGATGGCCTCGGACATCTCCAGGCCCTCGGAGGTCAGCCCCGTCATGTGGTAGGCGTTTCCGTACGTGGCATAGCCCATGACCTCGCAGTAGACGGTCGCGCCCCGGGCCCTGGCGTGCTCCAGCTCCTCCAGGACCAACACCGCGCCGCCCTCGCCCATGACGAAGCCGTCGCGGTTGGCGTCGAAGGGGCGGGAGGCGTGCGCCGGGTCGTCGTTGTTGGCGGACGTCGCCTTGATGGCGTCGAAGCAGGCCACCGTGATCGGGGAGATCGGCGAGTCCGAGGCGCCGGCCAGCACGATGTCGGCGCGGCCCTCCTCGATGGTGTGGAAGGCGTAGCCCACCGCGTCGAGGCCGGACGTGCAGCCGGTGGAGACGGTCTGCACCGGGCCGCGCGCGCCGTGCCGTTCGGCGATCTCGGAGGCCAGCGCGCTGGGCGCGAAGGCCCGGTGCAGATGCGGGCCAGCCTGCCGCGGGTCGACGTCCCAGTGGGCGCCGCCCTCGCTGACGCGTACGTAGTCGTGCTCCAGGCGCGTGGTGCCGCCGACCGCCGTGCCGAGCGAGACGCCGAACCGCCAGGGGTCCTCGACGTCCAGGTCGAGCCCGGAGTCGCGGACCGCCTCGGCGGCGGCGGCGAGCGCGAACTGCACGTAGCGGTCGGCCCGTTCGACGTCGGCCGGGGTGAGCCCGTGTGCGGCCGGGTCGAAGTCGCACTCGGCGGCGATCCGCGAACGGAAGCCGGCGGGGTCGAAGAGGGTGATGCCGCGCGTCGCCGTCCGACCAGCGGTCAGCAGTTCCCAGAAGGCGGGAACCCCGACTCCGCCGGGGGCGACGACACCGGCCCCGGTGACCGCCACCCGGCGTATGGATCTCCGGGAAGTCCTAGCCATGGTTGCCTCCTCCTCAGCCGGTGCCCTTCGGGGTGGTGTGAGCGGATCAATCCCCTGGTGCCCGGCGGTCAGTGACCAGCCGCATGTCGTACTCGGTGAGGAAACGCTTGACACCCTGCGCGTCCGCCAGGTCCACGCCCTCGGTGAGCAGCTTGGCCAGGACGCCCGTCTTGTGCGGCCCCTCGGCGCCCACGGCGGCCAGCGGTGCCTCCTCGATCGGCACCCGCAGGTCCACCAGGCGCACGACGATGTCCTCGCTCTCGCGCAGGAAGACCGTGCTGCCCGCGACCGGGCTCTTCGGGTCGTCGGCCGCGCTCTCGTCCTGGCGGGCCAGCAGCCGGGCCAGCGCCTGGCCGCAGCCGGCCTTCGCCGGGTAGAACAGCGCGTGCCGCCGCAGGTCCGGGGAGAAGCCGTCGGCGCGGGCCGCCACATGGTGCACGGCCGGCAGCGCGGCCCGGGTGAAGAACTCCCGCGCCGAGTGCGGGTCGCTCAGGTCCCGGTCGACCTCGAGGTACGGGTTGATGGCCTCCTCGACCGCCCGCACCTCGGGCTGCTCCGCGACGTGGCGCAGCGCCTTCACCAGCTCCCCGCGCACCTCGACGGCCCGTACGATCCGGTTGCCGTGCATGAAGAGCGAGGTCCGGCGCAGCGAGGTCGTGTCGTCCACCCGCGCCTGCGGCGAGGTGTAGCCGGCCAGGATCTCGGCGACCGCCGCCTCGCTGCCCGGCTTCACCGTGAAGGTGATCGCGTGCCGGACCACGCCGTCCCCGATGCGCGGGGTGGCCTGCAGGCTGCCGCCGGCGCTGGTGCGCTCGGCGGTCTCGCGCAGCACGCCGAAGCGCAGGGACCGGGTGTCGCGTACGCAGCCGTGCAGCGGCTCGACCATCTCCAGGTGCGCCGGGCTGTCCACCCAGGCCAGGAAGGTCAGTGCGCTCTCCCACTCGCTCGTGATCAGCCACTGCGAGGGGTTCTCGATCGACTGGCACAGCTGGTCGCTGATGTGGCCCGGTACGGCCGCCACCCGCTGACACATCTGGTCGTACGCTTCGAGCAGACGCTGCTCGGCGCCGTCCTCGACCTCCAGCAGGAGTACGACGCGGGTACGGGAGCCGTCCAGTGCGGACTGCGAGACCTTTTCGACCGGCGGTGTCATGGTCCACCTCATCCTTCGTGCGGTCCTTCGTGCGGGTCCTTAGTGAGGGTCCGTCGTCCACTGATCGTGGTTCGGTGACCCGGATGGGGCGAGATATGTGATCCGCTCGGGTGAATCGCGACAAATATGGCCGCAATCGGGCATTGAGCTACCTATGACCACACAGGCCGACGACCGTGTCCCGGTCCTCATCGTGGGCGGCTCCCTCGTCGGGCTCTCCGCCTCGCTCTTCCTGGCCCGCCTGGGCGTCCCGCATCTCGTCGTCGAGAAGCATCCCGGCACCTCCATCCACCCGCGCGGCAGGGGCAACAACCTGCGGACCATGGAGCTGTACCGGACGGCCGGCGCCGAGCCGCTGATCCGCGCGGCGGCCGCCGTCCTCGCCGACAACCACGGCATCCTGCAGGCCGCATCACTGATCGACGCCGAGGCCGAATGGCTCTTCAGGGAGATCGACCCGGGCGGCAAGCTGTCCCGGATCAGCCCCTCCGGGTGGTGCCTGTGCAGCCAGAACGACCTCGAGCCGGTTCTGCTGCGCTATGCACAGGAGCTGGGCGGGGACATCCGTTTCTCGACCGAGCTGCTGTCCTTCGAGCAGGCCGCGGACGGGACCGGCGTGACGGCGCAGCTGCTGGACCGCGAGAACGGCGAGCGGCGGCAGATCACGGCCGATTACCTCATCGCCGCGGACGGCCCGCGCAGCCCCGTCCGGGAGGCCCTGGGCATCGGCCAGACCGGACGCGGCGAGCTCTTCCACAACGTCAGCGTCACCTTCCGGGCGAAGCGCCTCGTGGACGCCGTCGGTGACCGCCACTTCATCGCGTGCTACCTCACCAACCCGGAGGCGGACGGCGTCCTGCTGCCCGTCGACAACTTCGAGAACTGGGTCTTCCACGCCCCCTGGCACCCGGACCGGGGCGAGACGCTCGAGGACTTCACCGACGAGCGCTGCGCGCAACACATCCGCGCCGCCGTCGGCCTGCCCGACCTGGAGATCGAGATCACCGGGAAGGCGCCCTGGCACGCCGCCGAGCGCGTCGCCGACCGCTACGCCCTCGGGCGGGTGCTGCTCGCCGGCGACTCCGCGCACGAGATGTCCCCGACCGGGGCCTTCGGCTCCAACACCGGCATCCAGGACGCGCACAACCTGGCCTGGAAGCTCGCCGCCGTGATCGGCGGCTGGGCCGGGCCCGCGCTGCTCGACACGTACGAGCAGGAGCGCCGCCCCGTCGCCATCGCCACCGGCGAGCGCGCCTCAGCACGCTCCGCCGAACACCGCCACCCCGGCTACGCGGCCCCGGCCGGCGGCGGCCCCCAGAAGAACGTCATGGCCGTCGCCCTCGGCTACCGCTACCCCGACGGCGCCGTCATCGGCGCCGACCCCGGCCTGCCCGTCGTCCCCGAGGCCTTCTGCCCCACCGGCGAGCCGGGCAGCCGCGCCCCACACCTGTGGGTCACCGACGAGAGCGGCGTCCGCCGCTCCACCCTCGACCTGTACGAGCGCGCCCCCGTCCTCCTGGTCGGCGACGGCGAACCGGGCGCCGCCTGGCGCGACGCCGCCCGTTCGGCGGCCGGCCTCCTCCGGGTGCCCCTGGCCGTCCACCGCATCGGCTTCGGCACCGACGCCGACCTCATCCCCGAGCCCGGCACGGAGTGGGCCACCACCTACGGCATCACGGACAGCGGCGCGGTTCTGGTGCGCCCCGACGGCTTCGTCGCCTGGCGCGCCCCCGGGCTGCCGCCCGAGCCGGAGGCGTGGCTGCTGGATGTGCTGGGGGCCGTGCTGCGGCTGGGGTAGGCCGGGTCAGCGCGGCACCGGCACCCGCAGGCCGTCCACGAAGAAGACCCCCGCCAGCAGCGAGGAGCTGCCGGACGGGGTCAGGCCGCGCTCGCGCAGCTCCGCGTCGAGCGCGGCGAGCACGTCGCGGCCGCCCGGGGAACCGGCCCCGCCCGCGTCCACGGCGTCGCGCGCGCTGCCCTGGACGAGCCGCAGGACGGGCGGCCCGGCGGCGTGCAGGAGGGTCGTGTCCTGCAGTGAGGACATGATGGCGAGCAGTGCGTCCAGCCGGGCGACGGGCTCGTCCGCACCCGCGTCGCGGGACGTACGCAGCGCGGCAAGGGCCCGCTTGACGTGCGGGAAGCCCGCGCGGGCCTCGCCGCGGGCGCCGGCGGCGCCGTAGGTCGTGGAGACGGTGGAGCCCCGGGAGGGGCGCAGCGGGGCGCGGCGGTCCCGGAAGCCGGCCAGGCGCTTGGCGGTGGCCAGGATGGCATGGGCGTCGCCGTGGGGTTCCAGCGCGGCGGCCGCGACCAGGAGGCCCACGGCCCAGGTGGCGCCCCGGTGGCTGCGTACGCCGCAGCCCGCCCGGGTCGCCGTCCACTCGGTGCTCCGGCCGATCGCGCCGAGCTCCTCGCGCAGCTCCTGCGTGGGCTCACCGACCCGGCGCGCGGCGGCGGCCATCGCCTCGAAGCCGGGCAGCGACGACTTGGCCGCCCAGAGCGCGGCCCCGGGGTCCCGGTCGGGGTCACGGCCCGGCACACCCTCCAACGCGACTTCCTCGACGATCGCTTGTACGGCGGCATGGGCGAGCGGCATGGACGGGAGCGTAGCGACGGAGCCTGTGTCATGGCTGTGAACGAGCTGCGGTTAGGGTGGTCGGGCCGTGGTGCTCGGGAAGACCGGTGACAGACCCTCAGGGGTCTCAGCCCGGAGCGGCCCTCGCCACTGTGATCGGGAGCTCCGTCCCAACGTACGTGCCACTGGCCGCCGCGAGGTGGCTGGGAAGGCAGGGGCGGCGCGCGTACACCCGTAAGCCAGGAGACCGGCCACGGCATCTCACGAGCAATTCCACGAGGTGCTGGAGCGTGATCAACGAATGACTGCTGCCCCCGATTTCCGCTGGCGACGTCAGGACTCCCTTCGAACGGCCGGGCTGCTGGCGGTGATAGCCGCCCTGCACGTCGTCGCCTTCGGCGTGCTCTTCCTGCTGGTCGTCCCCCACCGCTACACCGTCGGCACCCAGGTCTACGGCGTCGGCCTGGGCATCACCGCATACACCCTGGGCATGCGGCACGCCTTCGACGCCGACCACATCGCCGCCATCGACAACACCACCCGCAAGCTCATGGCCGACGGCAAGCGGCCCGTCTCGGTGGGCTTCTGGTTCGCCCTCGGGCACTCCAGCGTGGTCGTCGTCCTCGCCGCCCTCATCGCCGGCGGCACCCGGCTCGCCGGGCGGATCATGAACGAGGGCTCCCGCACGCATGAAGTGCTGGGCGTCATGGGGACGACCATCTCCGGGCTGTTCCTCTATCTCATCGCCGCGCTCAACCTGGTGGCCCTCGTCGGCATCATGCGGGTCTACCGGGCCATGCGCGCCGGTTCGTTCGACGAGGCCGAGCTCGAGGCGCACCTCGACGCGCGCGGCTTCATGAACCGCCTGCTCGGCCGCTTCACCCGCTCCATCACCCGCCCCGGGCAGATGTTCCCGCTCGGCTTCCTCTTCGGCCTCGGCTTCGACACCGCGACCGAGGTCACCCTCATGGTCATGGCCGGCACCGGCGCCGCCGCCGGACTCCCCTGGTACGCCGTGCTGTGCCTGCCGCTGCTCTTCGCCGCCGGGATGAGCCTCTTCGACACGCTCGACGGCACCTTCATGAACTTCGCCTACCAGTGGGCCTTCTCCAACCCCGTACGGAAGGTCTTCTACAACCTCACCATCACCGGGCTGTCGATCGCCGTCGCCCTCCTCATCGGGACCATCGAACTCGTCGGGGTCCTCCACCAGAAGCTCGACCTCTCCGACCCGCTTACCGGGTGGATCGCCGACATCGACCTCGGCAACGTCGGCTTCCTCATCGTCGCCCTCTTCGTCGTCGTCTGGGCCGCCGCGCTCCTCTACTGGCGCGCGGCCCGCGTCGAAGAACGCTGGGCCGCCGCGGCCCGCCCCGCGGACCGCCCGGCCCAGCCCTGAAATTCAGCCCGTAGGGCGTTCGGGGGTTCAGGGGGCCGGCCCCCTGGACCCCCTCAGGAGGCGGTGCGCAGGACGACCTTGCCCAGTGTGCGGCGGGACTCGAGCGCGGCGTGGGCCGCGGCGGCCTGGGCGAGGGGGAAGGGGTGGAGGGCGGGGAGGAGACGGCCGGCGGCGGCTTCGGTGAGGGCGGCGGATTCGAGGGCGCGGAGGCCGTCGGGGCCGGCGGCGCGGAGCACGGCGGGGCCGAGGAGGACGTCGGAGGTGATGCGGCGGGATGCCAGCTCGGCCGCGGGGAGCTGGAGGGGGCCGCCGGAGGCGAAGCCGTACACGAGGTGGCGGCCGCCGGGGCCGAGCAGGTCGACCGCGGCGCGCGCGAGGTCGCCGCCGACGCCGTCGAAGACGACCGTGGCAAGGCGCCCGGCGAGCGCGGCGCGGGCGAGGTCGGTCCAGCCGGGGGCGGTGTAGTCGACGGCGGCGTCCGCGCCGAGGGCCAGTACGTGCTCGGCCTTGGCGGGACCCCCGGCGAGGCCGACGACCGCGGCGCCGGCGTTGCGCGCCGCCTGGACGAGCAGGGTGCCGATGCCGCCGGCGGCGGTGACGAGGGCGACGTCGTCCGGGCCGAGGCCGGACTGGCGGAGGATGCCCAGGGTGGTACGGCCGGTGCCGATCATGGCGACGGCCTCGGCGAAGCCCAGGCCGTCCGGGAGGACGTGCAGCCGCTCGGTGTCGGTGACGGCCAGTTCGGCGTAGCCGCCGGGGACCATGCCGAGGTGGGCGACGACGCGCCGCCCGAGCCATTCGGGGCCGACGCCGGCGCCGAGGGCGTCCACCGTGCCGGCGACCTCGCGGCCGGGAATGGTCGGCAGCTCGGGCAGGGCGTACGGGCCCTTGGGGTTCCCGGCGCGGATGGCGGTGTCGATGACGTGGACGCCGGACGCCGAGACCGCGATCCGGACCTGGCCGGGACCCGGCTCGGGGTCGTCGGCCGTCTCGTAACGGAGGTTCTCGGCCGGCCCGAAGGCGTACAGGCGGATGGCGTGCACGGCGGGACTCCTTGAGGGGTGAGCGGCAGCGCGTACGCACCAGCCTCCGACCTCAACCGGACTTGAGGTCAAGCCCGCGGGAACCGCGCCAGCAGATCCCAGATCACCGGATTCGCATCCAGCCCGTCGTGCATGTCCGTCAGGTCCGCCACCAGATCGTGCAGGAAGTCCCGGGCCTCCCGCCGCAGCTGCGCGTGGTTGAAGCTCAGCGGCGCATCGTCCGGCGCCCAGTCCGCTGTCACATCCACCCACCCGAAGCGCCGCTCGAAGCGCAGCCGGTCCGTGGATTCGGTGAAGTCCAGCTCGGCGTACTGGGGGCGTGCCGCCCGGCTGCCCCTCGGATCGCGGTCGATCCGCTCGACGATGTCGCACAGCGCCCACGCGAAGTCGAGTACCGGCACCCATCCCCAGGCTGTGGACAGCTCGCGGTCCGCCTTCACATCCGCGAGGTAGACGTCGCCGCAGAACAGGTCGTGGCGCAGCGCGTGCACGTCCGCGGTGCGGTAGTCCGCCTGCGGGGGGTCGGGGAAGCGGCGGGAGAGCGAGTAGCCGATATCGATCACGAGGACGATGGTCGCACGGGCGGGAGCGGGGGCTGCGCGGTCTCGTCCGGCCTGCGGAAACGTTCCTGGACTCTCGGTCGAGTGATGTTCCGCCGGTGCTGCCCTGGGCTGTCGCCTACCCTGGCAAGTGTCGCTTCCTGCGAAGGAGGTCCACCGTGGCATTGACAGCCCCCGAGCGAGAGACGCGCTCGGTATCCGACGGGTCCAATGGCTCGTCGGTCGAGGACGCCTTCGAAAAGGTGAGCGCGGCAGTCCCCGAGGGATGGCGCGTGGAACTGATCGAAGGGGAAATCCACGTGGTGCCACCCGCCAATGGCAAGCATGAAGAGATCATTTCTGAGGTCACGGGGCAGGTGCGCGATCACCGCAAGGACCTCGGCCGCTACACAGGGATCGGTCTGATGGTTCCAGGGGCATCAGCGTCCGGGAAGGTCAGCCCGGACCTGGTGATCGCCCCCAAGGGCAGCTTCGACGATGACCTGGAGTACCACGATCCCGCTCCCGCGATGCTCGTCGGCGAGGTGACCTCCCGCTCCACCGCCGCCACCGACCGCGGACCGAAGATGCGTGGGTACGCCGAGGCGGGAATCCCCTGCTACCTGTTGGTGGACCGGGAAATCGGTCACGTCATCGTGCACTCCGAGCCTTCTGGGAAGCGCTACACCCGCACGGTCGAGGTCGACCTCTCCAAGCTCGTCACCCTCCCCGAGCCGTTCGGATTCGACCTGGACACCAGCGAGTTCTGAGCCCTGCTCATGTCGCCGGCCCCGGTC
>NZ_JBHYXC010000063.1:0-29172 GCF_042751495.1 Streptomyces sp. NPDC059373
ACATCCAGCGTCATCCCGAACTCGTCGACGGGTGCCTCGCCGGCACCGGCTTCAGTCTCACCCAGCACCCGACAACACCCCGAAGAAGTCAGTAACCACCCCCAGGGGGGCAGGGGCTCAGGGTTGGGCGTCGCCGAAGTCGAAGATGTCGGCGGACAGCAGGTGTTCGGCACCGCCTTCGAGGAACTTGGCCGTCTCGGCGGAGCGGGGGAGCATGGTCTTCTCGTAGGTGCGGATGGCGTCGTCGACGGTGGCCTCGTTCGCGAGAGCGAGGGCGAGTTCGCTGGCGTCGAGCATGGCGAGGTTGACGCCGACACCGAGCGGGGGCATGAGGTGGGCGGCGTCGCCGAGGAGGGTCACGGTCGGGTTGTGCTCCCAGGTGTGCGGGACGGGGAGGGCGAAGATCGGGCGCTCGACGTAGGGACCGTCGTTGTCGGTGATCATCTGGCGCATGCGGGGCGACCAGTTGGCGTACCCGTCGAGGAGCAGGGCGCGGATGTCGTCGGTGTCGTCGGTGGTCAGGCCGCCCTGGGTGATCCAGTCGACCGGGACTCGCTGGATGATGTAGACGCGGATGTGGTCTCCGCTGTTGCGCTGGGCGAACAGACCGCGGTCGCCGTCAGCTGCATGGGCGCCGCCCAGGCCGACCAGTTCAGCAATGTCGGGATGGCGGTTCTCCACGTCGGAGAACCAGGCCTCCAGAAAGCTCACCCCCGTGTACTCGGGGACGGCGGAGGACACGGCCGGGCGTACTCGGGAGAAGGCGCCGTCAGCGCCGATGACGAGATCGGTCTCGATGGTCGTGCCGTCGGTGAAGTGCAGTTGTCGCGGCCCGTCGGTGGGCCCGCTGATCGTGTCGAGGGCTTGTCCCCAGTGCACGGTTCCCGGTCGCAGGGAGTCGAGCAGCAGGTCGCGCAGCTGGCCGCGGTCGATTTCCGGCTTGAAGAGGTCGTGGGCCTTCGGGACCTGATGTGAGGTAATCGTGCCGGCCGGGTCCAACTGGCGCATTTCCTGCCCTTCAGGGCGGGCCAGCTTGAAGAACTCCTCGAGCAGGCCGGCTTCGCGCAGGGCGATCTGGCCGTTGTCGGCGTGAAGGTCCAGGGTGCCGCCCTGGTTGCGTGCGTCGGCACTCGGTGCGCGGTCGTGGACGGTGACCGCGATGCCGCGCCGCTGGAGGATGCGGGCGCAGGTCAGCCCGCCGGGTCCGGCGCCGATGACGCTGATCCTGGCCTGGGCAGGTGTTACGGAGTTCATGGTGTTCCCTTCGTCGGCGCCGGATCGCGCCCGCAGCGCTGTGGCGCGGCCCGTCAGGCACCGCCCACATTATTTGTAACAGCTACAAATATGCAACCGTTCTAACTTTGGCACATGCCGGGTAGGGTTGAAGACATGGCAGAGACGATCGACCGCGCAGGAACGGGCGGGCGGCGCGAACGCAAGAAGGCCGCCACCCGCCAGGCGATCGCCGACACGGCGCTGCGGCTGTTCCTGGAACGTGGCTACGAGCAGGTGGGTGTCCGCGAGATCGCCGAGGGCGCCGACGTGTCGGTGTCGACCCTGTTCAACTACTTCCCCCAGGGCAAAGAGGCCCTGGTCTTCGACGAGGACGCCCGCAACGAGGCCGCCTTGGTCCGCGCGGTCACCGACCGGGCGCCGGGCGAGACGGTCCCCCACGCTCTGCGCGCCTACCTCAGGGGCTTCGTCGACTCGGCCCACACCCGAGACCCCCGCTTCGCCGACTTCCAGCGGCTCATCCAGCAGACCCCGGCCCTGCGCGAGTACTCCCGCGCGATGTGGCTGCGCCACGAACACGCTCTGGCCCGCGCTCTAGCCGACCAGACCGGCCGGCCGCACGGCGACCTCATCTGCGCCGCCTATGCCCGGTTCACCCTGGAAATCCTCGCGTTCGCCGGCTCCCGCCCCGATCCTGCCGCCGCCATCGACCAGGCCTGTCTCCTGCTCGACCAGGGCTGGACGACGTCGGTCGCCCGACATGACCCCGAACCCGGCAGACCCGCCACTGCCCCCTCCCCAACCACATAGGGCTGCGCATGGCTGCACGTCGATTTCCAGGACGACATACGGGCGTTCTGCTCCGACGCCTGCGGGTTCAAGCCGACGAACGCAGGACTCACCGCGCTGCGAGCCGGGCTCACCGCACCGCGCACCCGCCCATGGACAGCCGCTAAACCCCTGGTAGGACAGGTCTCACCACAAGATCATGTCCGCAACTACCAGAGGCTTCATGTTCATCGGTGCGGCCGCATGGGAGGTCCTGGAGTTTGTCGCTGCGTGCCGCCGAGGCCGACGGCTGGGACGCGGGAAAGCTCATCGCCCTCGCATTCGCGCAGCGGGCCTTTCCCGACACTGAGGACCCTGCTGCCGTCCTGGCTTGGCGGATCGACAACCACCTCGAGGACGGGCGTCGGGCGGTCGAGCGCGCTGCGGAACGGGAAACCAAACCGGGCGGCAGCCGTCCGTTGAAAACGCTCAGCGTCGGTCAGCTGCACCGCCTCCTTGACCCCGCCGAGCGGCACCACCGCGCCGCGCTGGAGGAACTTCACCGGGCGGACGCGGCCGTCGACAGCCAGCCCCGCACCCTCGTCGCGGACGGCCTGCCCCATCCCGCGTGGCCCCACCGGCCGTGCGGCCACCTCACCCGCCCTGGGCGTCCATGGCGGTGACAAGGGCCTGAACTCGCACTGTGGTCCGTCGGCCGGCACCGCACCGCCGGCCACATCGGAGTCGGCGGCGGCCTGGTCGACGGTCACCGACGTGTAGCCGGACCCGCTCACCGCGGTCAGTTGGGTACCGGGGGAGAGGTAGCGGTCGACCTCGCCGACGCCGGTGAGGTAGGCGTCGAAGAACTCGCCCAGCGAGGACACCACCGCGCCGTCGGCGGGCAGCGGATTCCCGAACGCCGAATCGGCTGCCTTCGCCGTGCCGGGCCCGGCGATCTCGGCGGGGGCCGCGGTCACCGTGAACGCCCCCGTTCCGCTCGCGCTGTCCGACGCGACCATCGGGACCGCGAAGTACCGCACAACCGTCAGCGCATCCGCATCCGCTGCCGAAGCAGTGGACGAACCGCTTGTGTTGTTACGGACGGTGAACTGCGCAGCGACGACGACCGACCAGCTGCCGTCACTCGACTGTGCACTGCGCACCGCCACGGTGCTGCGCAGTAGCGACTGCGCAGCCGTAGCGCCGGACCCGGTGGGCAGATCGACGTCTGGCACGAGTGCGTGGACGGATTTGCGCAGTCGCGCGCTGTCGGGTGCGGTGGCGTCGCTGCGCAGCCACAGATCGCAGAACAGTGTAGCTACCCCGGCCGGGTCCGGGTTGCGCAATGCAGCGGGTGCGGGGGTCGTGGGTTGCGCAGTGGCCACGACGGCGCGGGGGATGCGCACGCGACGGCCAGCGCGAGCGGGCCGGCTGCCAGCGCCGCCCACACGCCGATCCGGGCCAGGGAGACCCGTCGGTGGGCGGTCTTCAGGGTGCCGAGGGAGGCGCTGGGAGTGTGCAGCGGGTGGGGGGAGGGGCGCAAGCCTCAGGGGCTGGCCTTCGTGGGATCTGGTTGGGCGTACAGGAGCTCCTGGGAGAGGAGCGTTCGGGGTGTTGCCCCTATGAAGCCCGGCGCTACTCACCGATTCGCTCACCACCAGAACCCCTTTGCGATCACGGATCGAGCAATTGTCAATACCTGTGGATTGATTCGGTCATAGATCGCCGGGCTGGCCGGTCGGACAGATGCGGGATCTCCTGATGTGGTTCGGGCCTGGCGCCGAAGCGGCGTCCTGCGGCGGCGAGGGGAGGGGGCGGCGCTGGTTGGTCCCGGAGCGCGCGATATTGTCCGGTTCGAGGTACCTCGGGCCGGAGCGCTGGTGGCCTCGGTCGGCGATTGGGTCGTGCCGGTGCGCCCGGTCGACCCGGCCGGATGGGAGGTGGTCGCGCCGGCTTCGGGGAGTCCGGATCGAACCCACACGAGGAGTGAGTCAGCCATGAACAGCCAGGAAACCGTCGACTCCCGGATCGTCGACCCGGCCCGCCTCCCGTTCGCGTACGCGGACGCGCTCAACGCCGGGGACGCCGACGCCGTCCTCGCGCTGTTCCACCAGGACGCGACGATGCGCACCTTCACCGGCGAAGTCCTCACCGACCGGGAGGCGCTGCGCGCTGAGACGGTCAACTCGATCGCGGCTCAGGCGCGTCTGACCAACAAGCCCAGGTTCACCCAGATCGGGGGCGACACGGCCCTGATCATCGTCGATTGGAACCTCGAGGCGACGTTGCCGGACGGCACCCGGATCTCGCCGACCGGAACGACGACGGCCGTCGCCCGCCGGTCGGCCGACGGGTCATGGCGGTTCGCCGTCCTCAACTGTCAAGGGGCAGCTGGGTCTCCCGGGTGGCGGACAACAGAGCTCCCCGCTGGTGGACGGTAGAAGTCCCCAGGCCGGTCATGCCGCGTTCGCCTCCTCGCGCTCGACGAGGACGCCCCTCTCGAACCGGGTGCCGGCGCGCACGAGGGCGACCAGGTGGGGAGCGTTGACCGCGCGCCAGCGTTCCTGGGCGGACTCGATGAGCTTGAAGGCCGGCGGCGACGTCGGCGGGAGTGTCACCGATCAGCAGCACGTCGGACATGTTGATCGTCGTGTCCAGGGCCTGGCTGGTGCGGTGGATGGCGATGCGTACGAGCTCGGCGCGGTCGTCGCGGTTCTCCCCGAACCCGTCGTACGGGAACACGATGTGCGTGTCCAGCCCGAACACCGCGAGCTTGATTTCCGCGACGTCGCGGATGTTGCCGGTGACCACGCTCTGCACCACGCCGTCCAGGCCGGCCACGGCCTCCAGCGCGGCCGCCCCGGGCAGCGCGTGACCGCGCTCGCGCAGTTCGCCGGCGCGTACGCGATGCCGTTGCGCGGAGCAGCGGGCGAAGGCCTCGAACATCTCCCGGTCGCTATCGATGCCGTGCAGCTCGGCGGTCTCCCGGAAGATGACGGGCTCCGTCATCCCGTCGACCAGCGCCGTCTCCTCCATGACGCGCCCGGTCGTTCAAGACCACGCCGTTCGGCAGCAGTTTGACCGTCCGCAGCGTCGCTCGGCCCATGTAGACGGCGTTCGTGGCCTGGTAGATCGTACTGACGTGCCCTACGGCCACCACGGCTCCGGAAATGTCTCTGCGCGGGACGGGGCCGGCGAACGAGATGACCCCGCGTACACCGAGCACGAGGAGTTCGTCGAAGCAGCGGGCGAGGAACCAGCTCTCGGCCTTCGCCGGGCACTCGTCCGTGAGGATGAACCGCGAGCACTCCGGCGACTCGACGTACCGGCTCTGCCAGATGAGTTCCGGCAGCCGTTCTGCGGTATCGGCCCAAGGCGTCTGCCGGGGAGTTGGTGGGCGGTCGTAGGCTTACGCGCCATGGAAGAGATCTTCAAGCTCGGCGAGATCAGCTGCCCCTCCGGGTACCTCGTTGTCATCGACGGCGGTCACCTGGGGATGTGGAGTGGAGAGCGGTCGCCGGCGGAGATCGATCCTGCTTCGCTTGGCGTCGAGGACCCGATGATGGCTGCTGATGTCATCGACGCGGTCGACTTCGCGGTGGTCGGACCGGACGCTTCGACGGCGGTCCGCAGCTTCGACCGACAGCCAGGCGCCATGCTCCACGACGTCCCGGCTTCCAAGGCTGCGGAGCTGGGGACGATGTTCGCGGAGCACTGCCGGGCCGCGGGCTTGGACGCCCGCCTGGAGAGGTTGCCGAGTCGCGAACCACATGCCCAACGGGTGCGTCGGACTGCCGATGAAGGCGGTGGCAGTTTCTTGGTGTTCGGGGTGCCGGTCGTCGCGGTGGGTGGAGTGCCCCGCGACCGTCACCTTCCGGTGCTGGCCTCGCGGGTGGACTTTGGCGACGGGGTCGGGTCGCGCTGGTCTCAGATCTCGGTTCGGATGAGCGACGCCCTCGTGGAGTCATCCGTGCCGCTGGGTGACATCGGCGTCGACTGGGCCCGGGTGCTGTTCGGCGATGCCGATGCACTGAACGCCTGGCAGCACGACGAGCCTGTGGACGGCTTGGCCGACGTCGCATTCTGGGGTGCTGCGGCGGACGAAGTCGCCGCGACGTTCGCAGCACCTGAACTGGGCGAGCCTGGTGAGGAAAGCATCCGCGGGTGGACCGGGCTGGCCATACCGGAGGCGCTAGACAAGGCCCGTGCTCTGCTGAGATGGAAGGAGGAGACTGGACGCCGCATGGCCGTGGACTTCCGGCCGCATTCCCATCACTGGCAGGTCATGCGTCAGATCCGCGCCTCCGAAGTCGAGGCCGGAACCGTGGATTTCGGCGATGCCCGACTGCTCTGTGCGATGACGAGTTGGGGCGACGGCTACTTCCCTTTGTCCGCCGACCTTGATTCATCGGGCGCCGTTGTTGCGGTGCGGGTGAGCTTCTGCGACGCACTCAAGTAGCCGTCGGGGCTGGGCACTGCCAATCTTCGAAGCCGGTGTCACCTATCCCGAAGAGTCGCAGCAGTGTTCGCCCGCGATCTTGCAGGTCGAGTGCGATTGGCGTGGGGCACGTAGTCTCGCGCGACGCATTATCACCTGAGTTTTGAGAACACCCCCGCACTGGCTCACGAGGTGGCGGTTGAGACGTTGGAGCGGGTTCTGGGTGACCGCTCGCAGGAGGCCGGCGCGGCGACCGTCCTGGTCGGGAGCGTGTTGGACGACGATGACGGGGAGTTCGTCGAGCGTTGGTGCGTGCGGGTGGGGACAGGGGCTGTGCCGGGTAGTGCGCTGTTCGGGCCGGCACGGGCTGTGCCTGGGGCATACCGCTCGACGATTCGGGTGTCTGGGCGATGACGGCCTTGCCGTGGCGGAGTTGCTGGCGGTGCGTGCCGGGGCGGACCCTCGGAGTACGGGGTCGCCGGCTTGTTGGCGTGTGCACCAGCGGTACGGGTGGCTGGTCAGCGGAAGGCGAAGTGCTCGGCGTGCAGATGGTGTCGGGGGATGCCCTGGCGGTGGAGGGCGCGGCAGAGGTCTTCGACCAGGGACGCGGGGCCGCAGAGGAAGACGTGGGTGTCGGGGGTGAGCGGGCCTGCCTGCGCCTGGATCATCTCGGCGTTGAGCCGGCCGTGGCTGCGGCTGAACGTCGGATGGAGGCGGAGTCCGGGTAGTCGTGCGGCGGCTGCGGTGAGTTCTGGCAGGAACGGCGCGTCTTGGGCGGTGGGGGCGCAGTAGAAGAGGTCGGTGCGGGGGAGTGTTTCGCCGGGGTGGGTGAGCCAGCCGAGGAACGGGGCGATGCCGATGCCCCCGGCTATCCAGATCTGGCGGGGCCCGCCGAGGGTGTGGTCGAACATGCCGTAGGGACCGCTGAGGGTGGCGGGCAGGCCCTCGCGTACGTCTGCGTGGAGCCTGCGCGTGCCGGGGCCGAGCGCGCGGATGGTGAGGCGGACCGAGCCGTCCGGCTGGACTCCGGCAACGCTGAAGGGATGCTCGCGCCAGGCGCGCCGGCCGCCGACGCGGAGGTAGACGAACTGGCCGCCCGTCAATGGCAGCCTGGCGGGTCCGGTGGGAGCGAGGGTGAGGTCGACGATGTCGGGTCTGGGCCGGCTGACGCGGTGGATGGTGAAGTCGGCCCGGGGCTCCCTGTGCCGCAGCACCAGCTCGTCGTAGGCGTAGGCCGCCATGCCGATCGTGGCCATGGTGACGTAGATCGCCAGGAGCGGCGCGGATCCCCTGATGATGAGATCGAGGAACCAGCCGTGGAAAAGGGCGGACAGGAGCAGCAGGCCGGTCAGGCGGTGCAGGAAAAGCCAACGCTCGTAGGGCAGCCGGAGGATGCGGCTGACCTGGCCGAGTGAGATGACCACGAGCACGAGCAGGCCGATGGAGGACGCGGCACCCAGGAGGTGTCCCAGGCCGACGAGTTGGGCGGCTTGCTGGGCGTCGACGTGATTGTTTTGGCTCGCGTCGAAGCCGAAGAAGAAGTGGAGGAGTTGATGGGGGGTGAGCAGGAGCAGGGACAGCAGGGCGTACTGCTTGTGCCGCCGGTACATGCGGTCCAGGCCGCCGAACCACTTTTCCAGCCACGTCAGCCGGGTGGCGAGCACCAGTGTGCAGGACATCAGGTAGGCGGCCAGGACGCCGGTGAACTCGCCGATGAAGTAGACAGAGCTGATGCCCTGCGGTCTGAGCCAGTCCCAGGCCAGGTACAGCACGACGGCTGCGGCCGCGACCGCCAACGGCCCGGCGTGGCCCTTCTTCAGGCGCACGTCCATGGGAGTGCGCGCGATGCGGGCTGCGTAGAGCGCTATCGCGATCAGAACAGGCATCGTGTGCCTCTCGGGCGTCGGTAGGCGGCGCGGATGCCGGGCGGGTGGCCGCGAAGAAGGCTTCCTGAATACCGGATACAATGTAGCCAATATGTGCTGCTCTGTCGACTCCGCTGGGGAACGATGGAGCACACTCGCGATGTCACGTGGCCAGGAGCGTAAGAGCGGGCCGGGAGGCGGTCGGATCGTCGCGCGGGAACTCCCACTGACACAGCCGGGCGCGTAAGTGCAACGGCGCCGGCTGCGGAGGCCACGCTTCAGCCCGCCCTGCCCGCCCTGCCCGCCCTGCCCGCCCTGCCCGCCCTGCCCGCCCTGCCCGCCCTGCCCGCCCTGCCCGCCCTGCCCGCGGTGTCGCCGGGGCGGTGGGCAGGTACCGCTGTGGTGAGTTTCGACAGCACTTCGTGATCCGTCGGCGGAGGAATGTCGGCCAGTTATGGCCGCACCAAAGTTCCGCCCGGTCTGCTCGCCTGGTGCGATGATCATCCTCGTGTCTTCGCTGCCCGCCATGGAGTGAGAGGACGGGAAGACGTGGATGTGTATGAAGCCGTGGACAGTCGCAGGGCTGTGCGGGCGTTCAGCGATGAGCCGATACCCCAAGAGGTACTCGAACGAGTGCTGACCGCAGCAACGCGGGCTCCGTCGAGTGGGAACCTCCAGCCGTGGCACGTGTACGTCGTGACCGGCGAGCCCCTGGCCGAACTGAAGAGGCGCGCGACGGCGAGGGCACTGGCGGGAGACCCGGGTGATGAGCGGGAGTATCCGATGTACCCGGCCGGACTGGCCTCGCCCTATCTGGACCGCTTCGCCGCTGCGGCCACCCAGCGGTACAAAGCGCAGGCCATCGAACGCGACGACCCCGACAGGCCCATGAAGATCGCCGCCTTGAACTCGGAGGCGTTCGGGGCGCCGGTCGTGTTGTTCTGCTACCTCGACCGGACGATGGGGCCCGGACAGTGGGGGGACGCGGGGATGTATTTGCAGACGGTCATGCTGCTGCTGAGGGCGGAAGGGTTGCACAGCTGCCCCCAGGTGATGTGGACGATGTATCGCGAGACCGTCAGCAAGATGGTCGGAGCCGATGACGCGCTCGTCCTGTTCTGCGGTGTCTCGGTGGGATTCGAGAAGGAAGGCATGCCACGGCTGCGCACCGGGCGGGCGGACATGACAGAAACAGTGAGCTTCCTCGGAGCGTGACGCCCTGACCGTTGATCCTCGCAACAGACGGGTCGTCAGTCCGTGCCGCTCCGCTCATTGCGGGCACGCAGAAGCCATGGCCGCCCAGCTCGGCCATCTCCTCACCGCTGGCGCTCTGCCCGCCGTGTCCCTGGGCATCATCCCCGTGGCGACGAGCACTCGCCGCCAGTGGCCTGTCGAGACATTCCACATGTACGACGACACCCTGGTGTCCGTCGAGCTGCTGTCGGCACGCGTGAAGATCACACAGCCCAGCGAGATCGCCCTGTACCTGAAGGCCTTCGAGCAACTGCGCAGCAGGGCCGTGTACGGGGCGGAAGCCCGCGCCCTGGTCGTGAAGGCGATCGACGCGCTGCTGACCCCGGACACGAAGCGATCAGCACCCGCCGCAGCGTGCCTGCGCTGGGCGCGATGATGACCAAGTCGGCCAGATCCCAGCGGGCACCCAGCAGGGACAGCAATTCCTGGGGCAGGCCGGCTGCGACTGATCCCAGCTCCCGGTAGTTGGCCGCCCAGCCGGCGTCGCCACCACCGGGACCCCAGCACTGCCACGAGCGGATGTCCGACCCCGCGCGGATCCTGCGGGTCGGTGATGTCCGCCAGCATCCGTCATTCCTCGTCCTGCTGCTGGATGTGGTTCCTGGACTGGAGTTCGTACAAGTGGCGTGGGAGTAGGTGCAACGTGCTCTGTCCGCGTAGGGTCGCACTCGGTTGTCGGAACCTCACGATCGTGTACGGCGGTTGAGCAGTCGGCTCCAGCCAGTTTCCGCTCGTCTTGCCATGAAACATGTCACCTGGCGACTGTCGATGTCGATAGTGAAGGCATCGCGGGCGACACGGGGCAGGCCAGCTCGTACGAGGGGGATGAGGGTCACCGCCTGACACTCGTGGCACCGGCTCGGTCGGCCTGCTGGCCGACGGCGGTCACCCACGGAAGCAGAGCTGCTGGCCGTACGTAGACCCCGACGTCGTCGACGCGGCAGCTGGGACCCCAGCTCACCAGGCCGATGAAGGTGGCGGGGAGATTGTGTCCCAGTACGGGGCCGCCTGAATCGCCGGTGCAGGTGTTGCGCGTCGCCGCGGAGGCCGGTATCGCGCACAGTTGCCAAGCGGGGTGCGGAACGAGGCCGAGGTTGCGTTGGGCCTGGGCGCAGCGGCCTGAGGGGATGAAGCGCAACGGAACGGCCTGGCGGTGGCATGGCTGCACTCCGCCGTAGCCGTCGCGCCCCCAGCCGAAGGCGGTCCCGGAGGCGGGCGTGTCCGTCGCAGTTGAAGTGGGAATCCGGACCGGTGTCGCTCGCGCCTTCCCGTCGAGGATGAGCAGCGCGGCGTCCACGTTGGCGCCGTCAATGTCCGGGTGCAGGACCACGCTTCGCACGTGCAGTGGCTGGCCCTCGATGGGGGCGTTGCGGCACAGGTTTTCGGCGCCAACGACGACGTCCACGGATCCGGTGCGCCGTCCTGTGACGCAGTGGGCGGCGGTCAGCACCAGGCGCTGTGCGACGAGCACCCCGCCGCAGAATTGGCCGCCCAGAAGATCATCTCTTGGTGCGGAGGCGTTGATGAGGGCGGCCACTGAGGCAGCGGCAGGTGCCGCCGTCCCGGTGGCCGCCGGGACGCTGTCCGCGTGGCCCGCCAGCAACCCCGCGAGGAGGGTCATTACTGTCCAGAGCGCTGGGCGCGTGCCCTGCGGGACGCCCTTTCGTGCTTGCGCTCTCGTCTGTCTCGGTGCCGTCCGTGCCTGTCTCAGCATTTCTCCGGCTTGATGCGAACGATCAGCTTGATCGTGTTGAGCCACCGGTATGCGTGCGACCCCGCGTGGTAGTCGACAGCTATCCCTGACATCTTCGGACTCGATGTGCCTGCGACGTTGATGGCGGCGACGAGGTTCTGCACCACTGATCCTTTCTGGGGGTGGATCGTCGCGTGGATGGCGCTGCGGCGCTGCGGCCATTTCAGGCCGGACTGGTTCAGGTTTTCCTTTGCCGGCGGATAGTGGGTGTCGAAGCCGATCAGGTTTCCGTCAGCTGGCACGAGCAGGGAGTGGGTCAGGCGCAGGCCTTGGGCGCTCACCAATTTCACGTCATCGATCACGACGTCGCCCTTGCCAGTGTTGCGTAGTACCTCACCGGCGAAGGTCACTGTTGAGCCTGTGGTCGTGGACATGCACAGGGTGTTCCTGGTGGTTCCCCGTTCCAGGGGTCCGTTCGTGTCTACCGAACCGGCCCCGCCGGCGTCGCAGCTGGCCATGGTGGTGAGCATCGTGGTCAGTGCGAGCGCGGCGGCGCGTCGTGTTCCTCGTGTCATAGCCGGTCAGCTCATGGAGCGTGCGACGATGCGGTGCGGGGTTCCGCCCGGGTAGTCCCCGGTTCCGCACAGTCGGCGCTTCTTGTTGAAGTGGTACGTCAATTCAGCGGACTTGGTGTACCCCGTCTCGGTCGACAGGTCGATGCCGATGTAGTCGCTGATCTCCAGTCCGTCGGTCCAGGTGATTGCCGTGCTGGTGTTCTCGACGAAGGTTGTGTCAGCGTTCTGTGTGACGCAGAGCTTCGCAGTCGGTATGGACGCGGACGAGGTGGTCGCACCACCCGCGAAACTGATCGCCTTGACCTTGTAGTAGGTGTAAATCCCGGCACGCGACCCGCAGAGGATCTTGTACTTGCCGTAGTGGAAGCCGGTTTTGTAGTAGACCCCCTTGTTGTTGCCGTACGTGGGGAACGACTCGCTGGCGCTGCTGGACTTCGACGACGTGCCGTCCACTTTGAAGCTGCCGTACGTTCCGGATGCGGAGACCCCGACGCCGAGCGAGCTGTCGGCTCCGGAGACGTAGGTGAAGGTGTGGGTGACGCCGGTTGTGGCGCTGTAGCTTTGCCCCACGATGTCCGAGCGGGCGCCGTAGTCCTTGACCAGTGTGCTGTGGCACGCCTTGGAGACACCGGCGTCCGCGGCGGCGGTCGTGACATCGGAGGTGTCAGTGTCGGAGGCGTCCGCACTAGTGGGATCGTCCGACAGGGACACCGGCGAAGACGCGGACTCCTCGGCGGTGACGTCCGCCGCGTCGGCGTCGGTGGCGGTGGTTGTCGCCGCGTCGTCCAAGACCAGGCCGGCCGTAGCGGCTGTCGCCTGGCCTGCTCAAGCGCCCGCCAATGCCGTGACCTGCACCGACCGGAGCAGTACACGGCCTTCACCGCCATCGTTGGCGGCAACGGATCACCACACTCCCGGCAATACCGCCGGCCCACCCATGTGACGCCACAACCCCGATCGTCGCGACCTTCAGACCTCAAGACCATCCTTCAAAAACACGCACTCAGAGGTCGTTTTCATCTTGAGTGCGGTTCTCTGGGACGGTTTGTTCTGCCTGTCGATGTGCTGTTGGTGAGGCTGTGGTGGCGGCTCTGCGTGGTGAGGCTGGCGGTGTGACGGATGGGGCGGAGGTCTGTTTGCGCCTGTCTCATTCCAGGACACCCGAGTCTGTCCCGTGCTTCGACGCGGCAGGTTGCACGCCTGGGCGCACGCCCCCGGAAGGCTGTATGCCCAGGTCATGACGGAGCGTCGTGCGTATCCAAGTGATCTGTCCGAAGCGCGCTGGGAGTTGATCGAGCCGGTGCTGTCCGCCTGGCGCTTCGAACGCCGCGGTCGGGCTCTGGATTTTGGCCGGCCTCCACGGCATGACCTGCGCGAGATCATGAACGCGATCCTCTACGTGGACCGCACCGGCTGCCAGTGGGCCTATCTCCCGCACGACTTCCCGCCGCATCAGAGCGTCTACGGCTACTTCGCCAGGTGGCAAAAGGATGGCGTCTTCGCCCAGCTCAACGGTCTGCTGAGAGAGTTAGTGCGCCAGCAAGAAGGGAAGAGCCCCGAGCCCTCGGCCTGCGTGATCGACGCGCAGAGCGTCAAGACCTCCACCTCCGTCCAAGCCAAGAGCCAGGGCATCGACGCGGGCAAGAAGATCGTGGGCCGCAAACGCAGCATCATCACCGACACCCTCGGCCTGCTGCTGGCGGTGCTGGTCACCGCCGCCGGCGTCCAGGATTCCACCGCCGGGCAAACCCTCCTGGACCAGGCCGCCGCTGACCATCCTGGCCTGCGCAAGGTCTGGGTCGACGGCGGCTACCGCAAGCACTTCGTCGAGCACGCCGCCACCCTCGGCATCGACCTCGAAATCGTCCAACGCATGCCCGGCGCCAAAGGGTTCACCCCCATCCCGAAACGCTGGGCAGTCGAGCGGACCTACGGCTGGCTCATGCTTCACCGCTGACTGGCCCGCGACTACGAAACCCACCCCCACCGCTCCGAAGCCATGATCCACCTAGCCATGACCGACCTCATGCCCCGCCGACTCACCGGCGAGAACACCATCTCCTGGCGCGACCCGACACCAGCCCATCAAAGCCGCATCCAGGGATGAAACAACAGGATGAAACGACCTCTCACAGTGTCGATGGCAAGTTCGAACCTCAGGTCCGGATCAGACCTGAGCACTTCCATCGCGGCGGGCGTGACGGCCAGCGCGCGTCCGCGCCGGTCGACCATTTCCATAAACTATGAATATAAAAATGCTATGCTTCGAGCATGAGTCGTCAAGACACCGATCCTGGCGCGTCCGCCGCCATCGGGGGAGCCCTCTACGGCCTGGCCACCAGGGCCGCGAGACGCCTGCCCCGGGACATGAGCCTGACGTCCGCCGCCACCCTGGCCACCCTGGACCGGACCGGCGCGCGGCGCATCACCGATCTGGCCGCGGTCGAGGGCGTCACCCAGCCCGCGATGACGGCCCTGGTCCGGGTGATGGAGGAGTCCGGCCTGGTCGAGCGGCGGGGCGACGCGTCCGACAAGCGGGTCACGCTGGTGTGCCTGACCGAGGCCGGCGCCTCCTATGTCCGGACGCGGCGCCAGGCGGGCGTCCACGCGTTCGAGCGGTTGATCGGCGAGCTCACCGGCGACGAGGTCGAGGCGCTGGTGGCGGCCCTTCCGGCGCTGAAGCGTCTGGCAGAGCTCGAAAGCCAGGACCGCGAAGGGCCGAAGCAGTGACCGGGCAGCCGGTCGGCGGGGTCGCGGTGAAGGCGTTCCCGGTGGCGCGTTCCCAGGCGCGGCTGCTGGTCCCCGCCCTGATGTTCATCGCTCTGGTCGTGGCGGCGGTCGCCAGCCTGGGGACGCCGCTCATCACCAGCGTGGCGACCTCGTTCCACGTCTCGCTCGGCAGCGCGCAGTGGACGCTGACCGTCGCGCTGCTCAGCGGCGCCGTCGCCACGCCGGTCCTGGGCCGGCTCGGAGCCGGCCCGCACCGGCGGGCCACGATCCTCGCCACGCTGGCGGTCGTCGTCGCCGGCAGCGCGCTCACCGTGCTGCCGCTGCCGTTCGCGTGGCTGCTGGCCGGCAGGGCGGCCCAGGGCGTCGGGCTCGGGCTGACGGCGCTGATGATGGGCGTGGCCCGGGACCACCTCCCCGAGGAGCGCAGCGCGGCCGTGATCGCCCTGATCTCGGTGGTCTCGATCATCGGGGCCGGCGTCGGCTACCCGCTGGCCGCACTGCTCGCCGAGCTCGGCGGGGTACGGGCCGCCTACGGCCTCGGCCTGGTCGTCACCGCCGCTGCCCTCCTGACCGCGTGGCGCTCCATGCCCGAAGCCCCCGAAGGCCGCTCCGCCCACGTGGACGTGGCAGGCGCGGTCGTCCTGGCCGCTGCGCTGCTCCTGGTGCTGTTCCTCGCCGGCGAACGGAATCTGTGGAGCCGGCACCTCGCCGTGGCGGCGGGCCTCGCCGTCGTCGCGGTGGTGCTGCTCTGCGTCTGGGCCGTCATCGAGCTGCGCAGCACGACGCCCCTGGTCGATGTGCGGGCGGTGCGGCACCCGGCGGTCGCCGGGGCGAACCTTGCCATGTTCGTCGGCGGGATCGGCATGTACCTCCTGCTCACGCTCATCACCCGGTACGCGCAGACGCCGCACGGCGCCGGCTACGGCTTCGGGCTGACGACCTTCGTCGCCGGGCTGGTCCTCATCCCGTTCTCGGTGCTGGGGTTCGTCGCTGGCAAGCTCACGCCGCGGGTCCGGACGCGGATCGCCGACCCCCTGCTCCTGGCCGGCAGCGCCGTCGTGGTCGGCGGCGGGTTCGCACTGTTCGCGGCGGCCCGGTCGGACCTGGCCGAACTGTTCGCGGCGATGGGCGTGCTCGGCTTCGGCGTCGGCGGCTTCTCGGCCGCGATGCCCGGCGTCATCCTGGCCGTCACCCCCAAGAGCGAGACGTCGAGCGCCATGAGCTTCAACTACGTCGTCCGCAGCGTCGGGTACTGCCTGGGCAGCGCCATCGGCGGCCTGATCCTCGCCGCGGGCACCGGCCCCGGCCACCTCTTCCCCGACGACAGCGCCTACACCACCGCGGCGCTGGTCGGCATCGGCGCCATGGCGATCACGACGCTGACAAGCCTCGCTCTCGCCCGCCGACGCTCGTCCGAGACCAACCCGTAAGTCAGATGCACTCATCCCAACACTGGAGGTTCCATGCCCAAGGGCTACTGGGTCAGCGCCTACCGCACCATTTCAGACCCTGAGAAGCTGGCTGCTTACAACAAGCTGGCCGCTCCGGCCGTCGAGGCCGGGGGCGGTCGGATCCTCGCCCGTGGCAGTCGGGTCGTGGCGCATGACGCCGGAATCGCCGAGCGCACCGTCCTGATCGAGTTCGACAGCTTCGAGCAGGCCGTCGCGGCGCACGAGAGTGCGGCCTACCAGGAGGCGCTGGTCGCCCTCTCCGACGGCGTCGAGCGCGACTTCCGCATCGTCGAAGGCATCGACTGAGGCGGCGCGAGCCGGCCGTCCGTGAGTTCATCCACCGCACCCGCACGGAACTCGGCGTCGCCGCCTGAGGCATGCCCGGTCGTCCTGTCCTGCCCACTTCGCGGGCAGGACAGGACACGTCTGTGCAGCTACTCGGGGGCCGGATGCAACCGCACCACCGGAGCCTGCTGATCGCCCAGCTTCCTCTTGAGCTGGTCGTTCTCAACGGTCAGAACGTTCACCACCCGGGCGAACATGTCGATCTCGGCCTTCTGGCGCTTGTTCTCCGCGATCAGCTCGGCCATCCGTTCCTTGGTCTTCTTCAGCTCCTCCCGCAGCATGCGCTCGCTGTCAGGAACCTGCCCCTGGGCCCGCACCCTCGCGTAAAACTCGTCCTTGAGGTCGGTGTGCCGGTGGGTGAGAACGTGCCGCTTCACGTCCGCCTCGGCCGCCAGCGCGACCACGGTCAGGGCGCCGTCAGACCGCAGTGGGATACCGGTCAGCAGCCGCTCCATCGCGGCCCGGATGCTGGGCGTCGATGCCCCGTGGGAACGGGGTTTGTGACGGATCTTGTGAGCTATCGCCGCATTTCAGAGGCACACCCGCGCTTTTCTGCCAGCGGTGAACACCGGCCCGACCGGGCTCGACGACCACTACGGTCCAGTCTCATGACGACGGTTACAACGCGCACGGTCGAGTACCCGGCCGACGGTCTGACGATGATCGGGCACCTCGCGCTCCCGGCCGGTGTCGACCGCCGGCCCGCGGTGCTGCTCGGACCAGAGGGCATGGGGCTCAGCGACGTCGAGCGTCGCCGGGCCGATGCGCTCGCCGAGTTGGGATACGTAGCGCTGGCCTTCGACCTTCATGGCGGGCGCTATTTGGGTGACCCCGAGGAGATGTTGGCCCGTTGCATGCCGCTGCTCGCCGACCCCGACCGGATGCGGGGCATCGGCCATGCGGCGCTCGAGGTGTTGCGCGCCGAACCGCGGACCGACCCCGACCGGATCGCGGCCGTCGGCTACGGCACCGGGGGCGCCGTCGGGCTGGAACTCGGGCGCGATGGCGTCAACCTGCGCGCGATCGGGACAGTCAACGCAACTACCACGGGCCGACCGGGCGAGGCGGCGCGCATTCGCTGCCCGGTGTGGGCCGGGGTCGGGTCGGAAGACCCGATCATGCCGCCCGCGCAACGGGACGCGTTCACCGCCGAGATGCAGGCCGCGGGCGTCGACTGGCGCCTCGTGGTCTACGGCGGCGCCTTGCACGCCTTCCACCACCCGCCGGTCGACCACCCCGTGGTCCCCGGCGTCGGCTACCACCCACGGCACGCGCAGCGCGCCTGGCACGACGTCATCGACCTGCTCGCCGAGTGCCTGCCCGTAACGGAGTGATCTGGGCAGACTGGGGTTTGTTCACAGGCTCTGACCTTGTCCTACCTTCCAAGCGTGGGCCTGAGGCGGTCATTCGTAAGATCGTCGGACCCAGGGGTTGCGGGTATGGCTGTGAGCTTGTCGCCGTCTGATGGTTCAAAGAACTTGGCCGCCCGGAGCCCCGCGACGACTCGCCCGCTAATTGGGATGCGCGACTTGATCGCTGCGTAGGACTACGTCGGCGAGGTCGTCTGCGGGACTGCTGTAACGACGAGCTGGCGGAGGTGACCGTGCCTGAGATCTGGGCCGGGGTGGACATCGGCAAGGAACATCACCACTGCGTGGTGATCGACGCGCGAGGTGAACGCTTCCTGTCGCGGCGAGTCCTGAACGACGAGTCGGCGCTGTTAGAGCTGATCGGCGACGTACTCGCTCTCGCCGAGGACGCGTTGTGGGCGGTGGACATCAACCATGGCGGTGCCACCCTGCTCATCGGCCTGTTGCTCAGCCACGACCAGCCGATGGTCTATCTCACCGGCCTTGCGGTTCACCAGGCATCAGCCGCCTACCGCGGCCAGGGCAAGACGGACGCGAAGGACGCCTTCGTCATCGCCGACCAGGCCCGCATGCGCAAGGACCTGGGCGTGCTGCGGCCCGGCGACGAGATAGCCGTCGACCTCAAGATCCTGACCAGACGCCGCACGGACCTTGTCAACGACCGCACCCGCCAGATCAACCGGCTCCGGGAACAACTCCTGGAAATCTTCCCGGCCCTGGAGCGCGCGCTGAGCCTGACGAACAAGGGACCGATCCTGCTGCTGACCGGCTACCAGACGCCGGCCGCCATCCGTCGCAGCGGTGTCAGGCGCATCGAGTCCTGGCTGAAGAATCGCAAGGTCAAAGGCGCTGCCACGATCGCCCAGGCCGCCATCGAGGCGGCCTGGGCCCAGCACACCGCGCTGCCCGGCGAGAAGCTGGCCGCCTCGATGGTGGCTCGCCTCGCGAAGGAGGTGACGGCCCTCGAAGAGGAGATCGCCGAGCTCGACGCACTCATCGAGGCCCGGTTTCACGAACACCCGCATGCCGAGGTGATCCGCAGCCTTCCCGGCATGGGGGCCCTGCTCGGCGCCGAGTTCCTTGCCGCCACCGGCGGCGACATGGAAGCCTTCGGGACTCCCGACCGGCTGGCCTCGTTCGCCGGCCTGTCCCCGGTCCCGCGCGACTCCGGTCGCGTCAGCGGCAACATGCGACGGCCCCGCCGCTACCATCGCGGCCTCCTGCGAGCCTTCTACCTCTCCTCCATGGCCAGCCTGCGGTCGTGTCCAGCGTCACGGGCGTACTACGACCGCAAGCGCGCTGAAGGGAAAGGGCACAAGCAAGCATTGCTGTCCCTCGCGCGCCGCGGAGCCAACGTCCTGTGGGCCATGATCCGCGACGGAGAGTGCTACCAAGCAGCACCACCAGTCACACTTGCGGCTTGACATCCTCATTGGGAAGTTCTTTATCTACCCGAGAACCCCCTGGGCGGCGCGGAGCCGGCAGAGTGCGTTGACTTCCAGCAGCTGGTCGACGACCTCGCGGCAGGTGTCGCCGACCTCGCTGGCCTGGGTGCGGCACCAGAGCGGGGTCTTCATCTGGAAGGCGATCTTCTCCGGCGGGTAGTCGCTCTTGTCGGGTGCGTTTTCCCTGCTCAAGGGCGGCATGGGTTTTGACCAGGTCGCCCTTGAGGAAACCTGCACCATGGTCGCGGCGGTGTGCGGTTTCGGGCGCCGTGTCATGGCTGCTTTGCGTTCGCGGCTACTTCACGGTCCCCATGCTGCGGCCTTGCCTGAGCGGGCAGGGGAAGGGGCCAGGCCGGCGCGTCGAAGGTGTAGACATCGGCGTCGAATCGGCTCAGCCGGCGCACGAGCCGCCCGGTGGACCACGGCCAGGCGAAGACGTTCTGCCCGGTGGAGGTGAAGTAGTAGCTGGTGCAGCCGCCCGCGTTGTAGACCGTGGCCGCGAGCGCCTCCTGAAGGGCGGTGTTGTGCGCGGCCTGTGCGGCCGACCGGACGTCCAGGGCGTGGTGGCCGCCCTCGTCGAGGTGGGCCAAAGCGGCAATGAGGTACGTCAGCTGGGCTTCCAGGACCGTGATCGCGGAGGTGGAGCCGCCGAGCAGGTTGGGTCCCAGAAGCAGGAAGAGGTTGGGGAAGCCGCTCACGGTGGTGCCCATGTATGCCTGCGGTTCACCGCCCCATGCCTCGTCGAGTGTCAGGCCGTTCGTGCCGTACAGGGTCTTGGCCAGCGGCAGCTCAGCGACGCGGAAGCCCGTGGCCTCGATGAGCACGTCGGTCTTGACGGTGGTGCCGTCGGCGCCGACGACCTCGTTGCCGCGTACGGCGGTCACGGCGGTGGGATGCAGGCGGACGTGCTGCTGAGACAGGGCCCGGTAGAAGGTGCTGGACGTCAGCAGGCGCTTGCAGCCCAACCGGTAGTCCGGTGTCAGTTGCCGGCGTAGCTGCCGGTCGCGGACCGCGAGCCGCAGGTGTGCGCGGGCGCCCGCCTCGAGGAGGCGGGCGGCCTGAGGGTGGCGGAAGGCGTAGCCAAATCCCTCCTGAAGGGCGTACTGCCCGGCGCGCAGGGCGCCGCGCGCACCGGGGACGCGGTCCAGAAGCCGGTTGAACGCCGCGGGTACCGGCAGATCGGGCTTGGGCAGCACCCACTGGGCGGTGCGCTGGAAGAGGTCCACGGCCGCAGCCTGGGCTTCGATGGCCGGGACGATCTGGACGGCGGAGGCGCCGCTGCCCACCACGGTCACCCGCCGCCCGGCCAAGTCGACGCTGTGGTCCCACCGGGCGGTATGGAACACCGGACCGTTGAAGTCCTCGATCCCGGGGACCTCCAGGCGGCGCGGGACGTGCCACGGCCCGGTGGCCAGGACCAGTACCGCCGCGCTGTAGGGCCCGTCGCTGGTCTCCAGCAGCCAGCGGCCGGCTGCCCCATCCCACCGGGCTCCCAGCACCTGCACCCCGTAGCGCAGTACGTCACCGAGCCGGTACCGCTCGGCGGTCGCCCGCAGATAGGCAAGGATCTCCCGCTGCCCGGCGAAGACCCTGCTCCAGGCGGCATCCGGGGTGAAGGAGTAGCTGTAGAGCGTCGAGGGCACATCACAGGCGCAGCCCGGGTAGGTGTTCTCGCTCCAGGTGCCGCCGAGTTGCGTGCCCTTCTCCAGAACGAGCACATCGTCGAACCCTGCCTCGCGAAGCCGGACGGCGGCGCCGATCCCGGAGAACCCCGCTCCGACGACCACGGCCCGCACGTCTCTGACAGTCCGCGCACTCTGGGCCGGGATCACAGCAACGCTCCAGCCGGAAGGCCGACGCAAAGACCACGGCCCGCGCGCAGCTCTCGCGGAGCCGTTCGGCGGGCGCATCCCGAAGGGAACCCCGCTGCGCAGGCCGGCTTGGCCGCCCGTCGTGCGGCCCCTGCCACGGCCTGCCCACCCGGAACGGACAGCCACGCCGAGGTGTCCGGGTCCGGCTCGGTCACAGCGGTCAACGGCAGACCTGCCTGCATCAGTACCTTCTTCCCCTTGCTCCGGGTAGGTGCCGCCGGTCGGCGAGCCACCCGCAAACACATCCACGACGACGCCCAGCCCGGCGCGTGGTCCTCCGTGCGGCGTCGTCCGCGACCACGCCACTTCCGCCGAATCCGGTGGGCACGCCCCCTGATCGGGTGCTTGGACAGGGGACGCAGAGGACGTTCCACCGACGCCGCACACTGCATGATCCCGGACTGCTTACGCCTGCAGCGCACAGAACGCCGGCGCCTGATGACGGTGAAGAAACCTCACACGCTGGGGATTTGTTCAGCCCCGGCCGCCGAGAGCATCACTCGAACGAAGCACGAGGCAGGCGCAGGGCAGGCCCGCCGTACCGTGCGGCTGTCGGAATCGATCTGGGTCGGTAGCCACCGGGGGCGCTACCCCGTCTGGATCAAGGTCGTGCGCGGAGAGGGCACGTGGGAGCACACCGGCCGCACCTACCGCCCAGCGCGGCCCGCAGCGTCTCCCCGGCCAGTTCCAGGCGGCTGAGCATGCGGACCGCCGCGAGCACATGGGTGGCGTCGGTGCGCTGGCGGCCCCCGGCTTTGAGCAGCCCGGCCTCCACCAGCCGCTGCAGCATCGCCCGCAGCAGCCGGTCAGCGGCATCTCCTTCGGCCAGCCGGGCCCGGAATTCGCTGAGCACCGAGTAGTCGAATCCCGGGTCCTCCAGCTCTAGGCCGTGAAGTCGGCCCGGAGCGCGGTCCCGGCCTTTCGGCCGGGCCGTTTCTCCGGACCGCTTCCCGCACCCGCCGTGCGCCTCTCAACGCAACGGGCGCTCCACAAGCCCCGGCAGTTCCTTGAGGGCTGTCCTCATCCCGTGAGGCCATGGCGAGGGAATGACTGATCCACGGTAGCGATAGCGCGTGGTGTGCACTCTCGCCGGGCTGAACAGTTCCCGTTCCTCGCTGGCCGGCCACCACCCGCCACCGCAGAAGCGGCGGCGCAGGTCCTTCCAGTTCATCCGGGGGTGCTTGCGCCGAAGCCACCAGATCACCCGGCCCCAGACATACGAGCTCAGGTACTGGAAAACGGCGCTTGACACCCCGGCCGGAAGTAGGCGCACCAGCCCCGCAACATCCAGTTGAGACAGATGAGCAGGGTGTCGAAGGGCACGTCCGTGCCTGTTCTGCGGCACTGCGTCTTGACCTTGGCCATCACGGCCGCGAGGGCCTTGCGTGACGGATAGGTGTCGACGTAGTGCTTGTTGGTGCCTCGCTTGCGATGGCGCTGGATGCGCCAGCCAAGAAAATCGAGGCCCGCGTCGATATGGGTGACCAGCGTCTTTTCCGGCGACAGGCGCAAGCCCATCGTGGGGAGGACCTGGGCGGCCTCTTCCTTGAGCGCCTCCGCGTCGGCCTTGGTGCCCGACACGACCAGGCACCAGTCGTCCGCGTAACGGATCAGCCGGTAGTTCGGCAGTCCGCGACGGCGGCGTTTCTGGTGGTCGTTGAAGGTGCTCGCAGGACCTCCCGGGCCCCGGGCAACATGCTCGTCCAGGACGGAGAGGGCCACGTTGCTCAGCAACGGGGAGAGGATTGATCCCTGGGGGGTTCCAGCGCTGGTCTCCCTGAACTCCCGGTCCTCACCGAGGATCCCGGACTTCAAGAATGCCTTTACCAGGGCCAGGACGCGTTTGTCCGCGACGCGTGCGCGCACCCGGTCCATCAGGGCGGCGTGCGAGATCTCGTCGAAGCAGGCTTTGATGTCGCCCTCCACGATCCACTCGTAGGAGTGGGAGGTGAAGTGGCGGACCTCGGCCACCGCGTCGTGGGCCCGGTGATTCGGGCGGAACCCGTAGGAACACGGGAGGAAGTCCGCTTCGAACACCGGCTCGAGCACCAGCTTCAGGGACGCCTGCACCACCCGGTCCCTCACGGTCGCGATCCCCAGACGGCGCTGCTTGCCGCCCGCCTTGGGGATCATCCGTTCCCGGACCGGGAGCGGGCAGAAACTGCGGTCCTTGATCGAGGAACACATCCCGTCGAGGAAGTTCTCGACGCCCCGCACGGTCTCCACGTAGTAGGCGGTCTCGCCGTCCACTCCGGCCGTGCGGGCTCCCTTGCCGCCCCGCACCCGAACCCACGCGACCAGAAGGAACGCGGGGTCGGCAACGAGGTTGAACAGATCACTGAACCTGCGATGAGGATCCTCGCGGGCCCACCGGTGCAGCTTCGTATGGATCTCCAGTACCCGGCGCTCCGCCCTCATCAGGATGTACTCCAGCTCGTCGGTATTCACCAACGACACCTCCTGGTCTTCCACTCTTTCCGCTGCTGACTTGCTGTCCCCCTTCGCCATGTACGCGCCTCTCGCGCGCTCGGACTACTACGAGGGCTCCGCCACGATCCGCTGCCTCCAGCCGACGACGGGCCTGCCCGCCGCCCAGCTGGCTGCCGGGATTCAGGCGGCATCGGACCGCTTCCCACGTTCACCGCTAACCGGTTGTCGAGTGAGCCGCCCAGCTGTACCCCGGCAGCATCGCCATGCCTACGCCGCAGACCTTCAACATGGCCTCCGCGCCAGCGCACTTCACCAGCGGCGGAGTCGCGACCGCCGCGATTAGGCAGTCACGCGCACTGCACCCGGCCCAGATCCACCAGGTTCGAGCCGGTTCAAGTGTTACGAGGCTTCGGGCACTGGTTCCCCTCGTACAGCTTCTCGTCTCGCTTGCCGGGCCCGTACCGTCTGGCAGTACCAGTACGTCCCGTCGTTGTCAGGGCTGCTTGCCACCCTCCCGCGCGTCTCCGCGATCAGGCTGCCCTCAGCTTCACCAGCCTGCTGCGACAGACCAGCGGCGGGGGTCTTTCACCCCCGCCCGGAAATAGCGGCGCCTCGTGGCGCACCAGCGCGTACTTGAAGTCGATCCTGGTGCGCACCGCGTCTGCCGCGGCGCGATCCGACAGGTTCTCCGCGAACTGCAGCACCGACACCATCGCCAGCTGCCGCGGCGAGAACTCCGGACGGCCGTCGGCGGGATACAGGTCCGCGAACTCCTAGTCCTCGAACAGCACATCCAGCCGGTCCCGCACCAGCACAACGTCCTCACCGGAATCCGCTGGAAACTCCTCGGCCGTAACGACACCGCACCCACACCCCAGAACCCGAGGCCACCCCGCACTCCTCCAGCGGAGCACCCCGCCGCCCCACCGTCAGCACCGCACGCCAGATCACCAACAGAGAGGCCAGGGCTACGAAGGCCCAGCGCTGGCATCAGGTAGGAGAAGGCGAAGACACCCGCCGCCTCGACACCCAGCCCACGCACCTCTAGCCTCGCTTGTCTCACGTCGGGCACTCGCCCGGCGAAAACCGAGGGGGAAACCCGGTGCACGACGCGAGCTCCGCGAACGACCAGCAGGGACCGAACCGGCGCCAGATCCTTCGAACCGGGGCCAAAATCGCCGCCGCCACCACCATCGGCTCGGTGGCTCCGCTTTTGGCAGCGGGAACGGCGAACGCGACTGTGCCCTCGTCCAAACACTTCGTTCTGTCCGGCAACGGTGGCAACCCCATCTGGAGGGCCACCCTTCATCAGCCCTACTGGGCAATGCAGTCGTTCGCATACGACAACGTCAACGGCCGCATATACTTCGCGCAGCACAGAGTCGGCGACCTCGCCGATCACAACGGTGACCTGTGGATTTCCCAGACCGATCTTTCAGGGAACGTGCTGGCGGCGATGGCCATCCAGGGATTCGGGCACGGCTCGAACATGGCCGTGGAGCCCCGGGGGACGGGCGCGTCACCGTACCTGTGGATCGAGGGCGACGATTCCGACGACAACGGGACGGGCCAGAAGCTGGCCCGCTTCGAGTTCGTCGACGGGCTCACCCTCAAGTACTCCGCCCCGTCCATCACCATCTACGACCGCACGCCGACGATCTCCAGTTTCGCCAAGCTGCCCCGGCCCGCGATCGATCCCTACACCAACAGACTCCTCGTCCGCTATGCGACCAGCGACAGCGCGAGCCGGGTGTGGCGCATCGTGGTCTTCGACATGGCCGACGCGGTCGCCGGACGCCTCAGCGACAGCTACCGCCTGGTCGAGCGGGCGATCCCCAACAACGACGAACTCGGTCTCAGCAGCTCCGACCTGTTCCAGGGCATCACCCTGTGCGGGCAGTACGCATACCTGCTCTTCGGCGGTCCGGGCGGCAACTCCTATCTCGTCACCCTTGATCTGAACGACACGGGGGGTTCGTACTACGACAAATTCCAGACGACAGCCGGGCAGTCCCTGCCAGGCCGAGAACCGCAAGGGACAGCTATCTGGATGGCCTCGGGGGCGCCTCGGCTCGCCTTCGGCTTTTCGTCGAAGACTCTGGGGAATCCTGACTACCCCGACGACGACACTTTCGACGCCAGCATCTTCTACAAGAGCGATTTCGTCGCGTGAACCCGCCGGTTCCCGAAGCGCCGCAACCGATCGGCGCCCTCCCGGTCTGATCACCACCGCCGACAGGGCCCGCCGCGCAGGACCGGGACGACTGTCCGCGGGTCAACGTCCGGTTGGCGCGCTGGCTGCCTTCTGTGTGGTGGGGTCCGCGGCGGGCGGCATGCGGCCTTCAAAGTGGCAAGCAAAAGTGGGTGAGAAGGGCGGTTAGGGTCGTTCGCGGTCTGTCCCAAGAGACCGGTCGCCCTCCTCGGCTGCGGGCTGGTCTTGTTGGGCGCTGCATGCTGTGCGCTTGATCGAAGCAGTAGTTGGCGGCCTGATCGGTGTCGGAGCAGCGATTGTAGGTTCGTGGTCCGGGCGGTGGTTGTCCCGGCGACAGCAGCGGGGGTGTCGCCGGCGAGGAAGTAGGCGCGTGACAGGGAGACGGGGTCGACGTCGCCGGCGTCGACGAAGGCCATCATGTCGATCACCTTCATGCTCGGTAGCGGCAACTCCGCGAAGTCGGCGTCGGTGAGTACCGCGGTCCACCGGCATCGTCCTGTTAGCCGCGGGCGATGTCGGCGTAGGGGACTTCCTGGCCGCACTTCTCGCAGGTCCGCTTCATGCGGATGCGACCGCCGTCGTCGTCGTGGACCTTGCGCAAGGGCAGGTCGTGGTCCTGCGTCGCGGCGTGGACGTGGACGTGGATGCTGACCAGGTTGTGGCCGCCCTTCAGAATTGACCGTTGACCACTCCCTGGCGTGTGGAAGGGTGGCCAGCAGGATGGAAACGGATGAACGTAGGACGCGGGTCCGCGAGGTGCGCCGCCGGCTCGCGAAGCACGGTCCTCCGCGGACGCGGGACCGCGAGGCGGACTTCGAGACGGTCACGGTGCCCGAGGCCGAATGCGACCAGCTGCGCGACCTGCTGATCTCCGAGGGCGCGCAGACGGTTGTCGAGGTTGGTCTCGCCTATGCCAGTTCCGCGCTCGCGATCGGTGAAGCGCTAGTCACAGTCAGCCCGCCGCGTCCCCGGCACGTCATCATCGACCCGTTTCAAGAACGTGACTGGTCCAATGCCGGCTGGGATCTGCTGCGCTCTGCGGGACTGGACTCGATCGCCTCGCTCATGCTCGCTCCGTCGTCGATCGCGCTCCCGCAACTCATCACCGAAGGTCTCGCCGCCGATGCGGCATTCGTGGACGGCAGTCACCGGTTCCACGAAGTCTTCGTCGATCTCTACTTCCTGCGCAAGATCGTCCGGCCCGGGGGACTGATCGTCATTGACGACGCCTGGGCGTCGTCAGTGCGAACCGCCGTGCACTACTACGAGCGGAACCTGGGGTGGGCGGGGATTCCCGACGCCTTTCCCAGTAAAGCTTTGACGACGGTCGCCGCCGATCTCTGGGCTGAACCAGTGACTCGCTGCAAGGCGATTCGTTTGCCTGACCCCTCGTTCGAGCCGCCCTTCGGGGAGTTCCACGCATTCTGAGTGGGTGCGTTTCAACTCGCAGGGTGAACCGCCCCGGCTCGAATGGAGACTCGATTCCCTGAGAGGATCGAGTCATGGCACGTCCGTCCCCCTATCCTGCTGAGCTTCGTGAGCGTGCGGTGCGCATGGTCGCTGAGATCCGTCCCAACTACCCGACCGAGTGGGCCGCGATGAAGGCGGTCGCCGCGAAGCTGGGCATCGGCGCCGCAGAGACGGTGCGGACATGGGTCCGCAAATCCCAAGTCGACGCCGGCCAGCGGCCCGGCGTCACCTCCGAAGATGCCACGGAGATCAAGCGGCTCAAGGCCGAAAACGCCGGGCTTCGGCGGGCCAACGAGATCCTCAAGGCGGCGTCGGTGCAGTCAAACGGTCAGCGCAACAGGGCGGTGAGTCTATCGGCTGGGGTGTCGAATTCGAGGGTCTTGCGGGGGCGGGTGTTCAACCGCAGGGCGATGGTGTCCAGATCGGCCTGGGTGAGGTGGCCCATCCCGGTGCCCTTGGGCAGGTACTGGCGCAGGAGACGGTTGGTGTTCTCGTTGGTGCCGCGCTGCCAGGGGCTCTGGGGATCGGCGAAGTAGACGGCCAGGCCGGTCGCGGCGGTGACGTTCTTGTGGGCGGCCAGTTCCATGCCGCGGTCCCAGGTCAGTGACTTCCGCAGCCGGGCGGGCAGGTCCAGCATCTTTGCGGAGACCCTTGCGGTGACGGTGGTCGTGTCGCGGCCGTCGAGCTGGACCAGCACTGTGAAGCGGGTGGTGCGTTCGACCAGGGTCGCGACCTGGGTGACGCCACTGCCCATCACCAGGTCGCCTTCCCAGTGTCCGGGGACGGTGCGGTCGTCTGCCTCGGCGGGGCGCTCGTGGATCGGAACCGCGTCCTTGATCTGTGAACGCCACTGCCCGGTAATGGTGTTGTGAATACTGCGCCTGGTGGGGCGCCTCGAGCGCAGGTGCTGCTGGAGTTCCTTCGCGAGGACCTTGCGGGCCTGCATGAACAGGGACTTGTAGATGGTCTCGTGACTGATCCGCATCCCTGTGCTGGCCGGCTGCGTCTTGGCCAGGTGCCCGGCTATCTGCTGCGGCGACCAGTCCTCGGCCAGCTTCTCGGCGACCAGGGCGCGCAGGGGCTCGTTGGTGGCCAGCAGGCAGGGCTTGGACCGCCGGGCACGGTCCCAGGCGCGATCCTCCGCATCCACAGCCCGATAGTGCTCCGTCCCCTTATTGCGTGCGATTTCACGGCTAATGGTCGAGGCCGACCGCCCGAGAACACGGGCGATTGCGCGCATGGAGTCGCCCTGGGCCAGGCCACGGGAGATCGACTCGCGCTCGGTGCAGGTCAACGCGTCCGCACGACGCCGCCGAACGGCCGGGACATAGCCGCCGTTGGACTTCAGGATCGTGAAGATCGACCCCGGCGGCCTGCCAAGGGCGCGGGAGATCTCACTGATCGACTCGCCGGCCTTCCAGCGGTCCCACAACTCTCTCTTCTGCACGTCCGACATCCCCGGACGACCCAACCTCGCCATGCGCGCATCCTCCTGGCTTTGTACGTGAGAGCTGGTTCTGGCACGAGTTGTGTGAAGGATCTACGCAGCGTGACTGAGGCTATGAGGGCGTCAGATTTGATTTCCCGGGTGCCGGGCGTTCCAAGAGCTGATTATCGCTGCTCGCTGGTCGTCGAGAGTTACAACGTCTCCGGTGGGTGCGGGGGCGAAGATGTCGACTGTCTCAGTACCCTCGCTCCGGGGTTCCGAGTGGCGGACATACGCTTGCCGCCCGTTGGTAAATTGTCGGAGCTGTCCGGACGGGTGGACGTTGGGGCGGGCTCCCTGGCAGCACAAGAGGCGGCCATCAAGTTCGAGCTGTCGGCGGGCCTGGGAAAGGCAGTCAAGATAGTCGGTCCCGCTGAACTCCGTGCGTGAGTGAGCGTCGATGAGCGCGATGAGAGCGGTGGAGGGGTCGCTGAGGCAGATGGTTACTGACCTTGAATGCGTGATGTCGTCATGGTGGGGTGCGGACGAGTCCGGTTCCGGTGAGGCAGCCGTCGATTACGTCGCTGCGGTACTGG
>NZ_JBHYXC010000064.1:0-28510 GCF_042751495.1 Streptomyces sp. NPDC059373
GGCCCCACCGCCGTTCACGCGTCCTACAGCGCCACGCCCAGCAGCGCGTCCACCGCCCGGGAGATCAGACCGGGCGCGCCCGTGTCCTCACCGCCCTCGCGTTCCTGACGGGCCGCCCAGCGGTCCACGGCGGCCAGCGCCGCGGGCGCGTCCAGGTCGTCGGCCAGGGCGGTACGGATCTCCTCGACCACCGCGTCGGCCGACGGGCCGTCCGGACGGGACACCGCCGCACGCCACCGGCCGAGCCGTTCGGCCGCCTCGGCGAGCACGCCGTCCGTCCACTCCCAGTTGTCGCGGTAGTGGTGGGCCAGCAGGGTGAGCCGGATGGCCGCCGGGTCGACCCCGTCGCGGCGCAGCTTGGAGACGAAGACGAGATTGCCCTTGGACTTGGACATCTTCTCGCCGTTGAGCGCGACCATCCCGGCGTGGACGTACGCCTTCGCCATCGGGAACTCGCCGGTGAGCACCTGGGCGTGCGACGCGCCCATCTCGTGGTGCGGGAAGGCCAGGTCCGAGCCGCCGCCCTGGACGTCGAAGCCCATGCCCAGGTGATCCAGTGCGATCGCCACACACTCGATGTGCCAGCCGGGACGGCCGGGGCCCAGGCTGCCCCCGTCCCAGCTCGGCTCGCCCTCGCGGGCGGCCAGCCACAGGATCGGGTCCAGCGGGTTCTTCTTGCCCGGCCGGTCCGGGTCGCCGCCGCGCTCCGCGGAGAGGATCCGCATCGCCGTCGCGTCGAGGTTCGACACCTTGCCGAAGTTCGGGTCCGACTCGACCGAGAAGTACACGTCCCCTTCGAGCTCGTACGCCGCCCCGGCGTCCCGCAGCCGCTCGACCAGCGGGACGATCCCGGGGATGGCCTCGACGGCACCGATGTAGTGGGCGGGGGGAAGCATCCGCAGAGCGGTCATGTCCTCGCGGAAGAGATCGGTCTCGCGCTCCGCGAGCTCCGTCCAGTCGTCGCCGTTGAGCGCCGCCCTTTCCAGGAGCGGGTCATCGACGTCCGTGACGTTCTGGACGTAATGGACCTGCCGCTTCGTGTCGAGCCACACGCGCTGCACGAGGTCGAACGCGTTGTAGGTGGCCGCGTGTCCCATGTGGGTGGCGTCGTATGGAGTGATCCCGCATACGTAGATGCGGGCGACCGGACCGGGGACCAGGGTTACCGGTCCGCCGGTCGCGGTGTCGTGAAGACTGAGGTCGCGTCCGCTGCCCGGGAGGGCAGGGACGTCGGAAGCGGGCCAGGCATGCATGTCATGAGATTAACCGCCCGCCTGATCAGCAAAACGACCGGAGGGCACCCGCTTGGTGTGACCTTTCTTTTCTGCCCTAGATCGGGGGCCAGGGAATGGCCGGCCACTCGCCGCTCGGGACCGGGTGGAGGCCGGTGCCGAGGAGGTCGGCGACGCGGTCGCGTACGGCCTGGAGCTCGACGGCGGTGATCAGGCCGGAGAGCCGGTCGGCCAGGCCGTCCGAGAGGTCGGCGGCGAGGCGGCCGAGGACGTCGCGGGTGTCGGCGTCGAAGGGCTCGCCGGCCCAGCCCCACAGGAGGGTCCGGAGTTTGTTCTCGGCGTTGAAGGTGACGCCGTGGTCGATGGCGTAGAGATGGCCGTCGGCGGTGGGCAGGAGGTGGCCGCCCTTGCGGTCGGCGTTGTTGATGACGGCGTCCAGGACGGCGAGGTGGCGCAGCCGCGGGTCGTCGGCGTGCACGAGCAGGGCGGTGCGCCCCTGGCCGACCTCGGCGAAGCCGACCGCCTTCCAGCCGGGCTCGGGCTCCTCACCGTCGACCAGGGCGAGCAGGCCGTCGTCCTCGCCCTCCGGTGCCGTCTCGATCCACAGCTGGCACATCCCCTGGCCGTACGGCCCGTCGCGCAGCACCGTCGGCGGTACGAGCCCCCAGCCGGTCGCCTCGGAGACGAGGTACGCGGCCACCTCGCGCTGCGCGAGCGTTCCGTCCGGGAAGTCCCACAGGGGCCGCTCGCCGGCGACCGGTTTGTAGACGCAGTGGGCCTCCCGGCCCTCGTACTCGACGGCGCAGTAGAGCACCGCGTTGGAGGCGTCGCGCAGGCGCCCGCGTACGGTCAGCACACCGTGCGTGAGAAGCGCGAGATCGGCCGCCGGACCGGTCAGGCCGTCGCCGACCGCCGGTACCCGTTCTGACGCGGGCATACGTGTCCTTCCGGGTCCAGGGGGAGGCTGCACAGCGGGCACGGCGGCCGGCCCGCGGAGACGACGTCCAGGGCGCGCTTGGCGAAGGACCGGGCCTGCGCTCCGGTGAGGCGGACCCGCAGCAGTGGGGGGCCGTTCTCGTCGTCCTGGAGCAGCAGTTCCTCCGCGGCCTCCAGGTCGTCCTCCTCCGAGGCCTCGATCTCGACGAGCGCCTGGGCCTCCAGGATCATCCGCTCCTCGGCGCCGTCCCAGGCCAGCGCCATGGTGCCGACCCGGAACTCCTCCTCGACCGGCATGTCGAGCGGCGCGGTGTCGGCGAGTTCGGCGGGGGCCACGGCGGGTACGGGGGCGGCACCGCCGGTGCGCCGGACGACCTCGTCCAGCAGTTCGTCGATCCGCTCGGCCAGCGCCTCGACCTGGGTCTTCTCCAGCGCCACACTGGTGGTCCGGCCGGCGGCGGTGGCCTGCAGGAAGAAGGTGCGCTGACCGGGCTGGCCGACCGTCCCGGCCACGAACCGGTCCGGCTTGTCATAGAGGAACACCTGACGCGGCACTTCCTGCTCCGTTTTGGTTGGGTCACTCGTACAGGCTCACCACCCTACTGCTGTAGCTGATCACGAGGCGCCGGTGCCGCCCCCGACCACCGCGTCGCCCGGGGCCCCGGCGTCCGGCTTCTCCCGCGGTACCAGGACGCTGAGGTCCCCGGTGTCACCGAGGCGCAGCAGGAAGGGCCGTTGGGGGGTGTAGTTGATCGCGGTGACCGAGCAGGGGTCGACGGCGAGCCGCTGGAAGAGGTCGAGGTGCATACCGAGGGCGTCGGCGGCGACGGACTTGATGATGTCGCCGTGCGAGCACAGCGCATAGACCGCGTCCGGGCCGTGCTCGGCCTCGATCCGGTCGTTCCAGTCCCGCACCGCGTCGACCGCGCGGGCCTGCATGGCCCGGATGGACTCGCCGCCCTCCCCCGGGAACACCGCGCCGGACGGGTACCGCTGGACGGTCGCCCACAGCGGTTCCCCGGCCAGCTCGGCGAGCTTGCGGCCGGTCCAGTCGCCGTAGTGGCACTCGCCGATCCGGTCGTCGGTGTACATCGGCAGTTCGGGACGGATGTCGAGCAGCGGCTGTACGGTCTCGCGGCAGCGCTGCAGCGGGCTGGTGACGACAGCGGCGAGCGGCACTCCGGCGAGCCGGCCGGCCAGCGCGCCCGCCTGGTCGCGGCCGCTGTCGTCCAGGGCGACGCCGGGGCTCCAGCCGGCCAGCACGCCGTCGGTGTTGGCGGTGGACCGGCCATGCCGGACGAGGATCACGGTGGGCATGGACGCCAGCCTACGTCCGGGGCCCCACCGGCACCGACCGGGCACGGACTGGGCGCCGGCCGGCCACGGATCGGGCATGGATCGCGGCGATCGCGGAAGAATATCCAGGGTGATCGTGGACTGCGCCATCTACAAGGACGGACATCGCGTCGACGCGCCCTCGGACCTGTCCGACGCCCTCGACAAAGCACGCGCGGAGGGTGACTCCTTCGTGTGGATCGGCCTGTACGAGCCGACGGAGCAGGAGTTCGGGCTGGTCACCGCCGAGTTCGGGCTGCACCCGCTGGCGGTGGAGGACGCCCTGAAGGCACACCAGCGGCCCAAGCTGGAGGTCTACCACGACTCGGTCTTCGCGGTCCTCAAGCCGGTCGACTACGACGACGCCCAGGACACCGTCACCGCGGGCGAGCTGATGGTCTTCGTCGGCGACGCCTTCGTGGTGACGGTCCGCCACGGCCACGGCATCTCCCCCGCCGACGTACGCCACCGCCTGGAGGCCGACCCCGAGGTGCTGCGGCACGGTCCCTCGGCGGTGCTGTACGCCATCAGTGACACCGTCGTGGACCACTACACCGAGGTCGGCAACGAGCTGCAGACGGACCTGGAGGAGCTGGAGGCCGAGGTCTTCCAGCCCGAGGCCGCCCTGCCGAGCTCCCGGCACCGGGCCGCGAGCACCGCGAGCACGGCGAGCACGGCGAGCCGGATCTACAACTTCAAGCGCCAGGTGCTCGAGTTCCGCCGCGCGACCGGGCCGCTGGCGCAGCCCATGACCCGCCTGGCGGCCGGCGACGTGCCGTACACCGAGCCCAGGACCAAGCCCTTCTTCCGCGACGTCGCCGACCACCTCACCCGCGTGAACGAGCAGGTCGAGGGCCTCGACCGGCTGATGTCGGACATCCTCCAGGCCCACCTGACCCAGGTGAGCGTCCGCCAGAACGACGACATGCGCAAGATCTCGGCCTGGGCCGCCATGGCCGCCGTCCCCACCATGATCGCGGGCATCTACGGCATGAACTTCGACCACATGCCCGAGCTGCACTACGTCTGGTCCTACCCGACGGTCATGGCGGTGATCTTCGGGCTGGTCTACGGCCTCCACCGCACTTTCAAGCGCCGCGGCTGGCTCTAGTGCCGCGCCACTAGACGGGTTCCGGAGCGGGCGCGGTCCCGCCCATGGCGTTGCGGCGGGCCGGCATCGCGAGGGTGACCATCCGCCGCCAGCCGACGAGGCGCTCGTAGGCGTACAGGGCGTGGATGCCGGCCCGGAGGGCCAGTGCCTTCGGCCGGGGCCAGCCGAGGATGCGGCCCATGTTGGCCATGACGGCGAGGCTGACGTCGCGGTAGACGCGGATCTCGGCGCGGGCGGACTCGCGCAGGATGCGCTGGATGGTGCGGCCCTGGCCCGCGTGGGCGAGGCGCAGCAGCTCCTCGTGGCAGTAGGCGAGGTGGTTGTCCTCGTCGTGCGAGATCATCCGCATCGCCTTGCCGATGACCGGGTGGTCCCCGAAGTGCCTGGTGAGCAGCGCCATCTGCTCGGCGGCCCGCTGCTCGGTGACCCGGCTGTGCGAGAGGTACGTGACGATGTCCCGCTCGGTCAGCGGCTCGTCGCGGCGCAGCTGGTCGTGGGCGAGGCCGATACCGGCCCGCTCCAGGAGCATCGTGTAGTCGGTCTCCGGAGGTACCGGGACGGGGTCGAGGCCGCGCTTGTGCAGCAGGGCGTTGAAGATCCGGCCGTGCTTGTCCTCGTCGGCGCCGTGCCGGGTCACCTTGGGGACCAGGTCCTGCTGGGTGGCCGGTACGAGGGCCGCGATCCTGCCGTTCTCCCAGCCGCCCTGCGATTCCCCGCTGGCGGCGATCGAGCAGAAGAGCCGGAACGAGTCGTCGTTGTCGAGAATCTCCTGGAAAAGGCTCCTGGCCGACAGCATCACGTACCTCCGCGAATCGCCCGAAAGCGAACGTATGCAGAGGAAAAGTCAAGTCGAGGTCGGCGGGGCGGGCAACACGAAGACACCCAACCGATTCGTAACCCTTGGCGTTCACGTGCGTTGTGTTTGGTGACGGCCGTGGCGGGGAAGACCCCCGAGCCCCCACCACGGCCGCAGAAAGCGAAGCGATTCACAACCCGGCGTAACTTGTCGTACCTCCTGGGTAAGGTGCAACAACGAGGTCGAGGGGCGCCCTCTCTTCAGAGGTATGGGATCGCGAAGCGGGTGGACATGTTCAGCAAGGTCACCAGGATCCGTCCGACGGCGAGCCGGCTCGGGCCGGCGGGCTCGGACTGGTCACCGTACGACCGCCTCGACGACGCCGCGCACGCCTACTTCCTGCACGCCGACGTCGCGCTGGACGCGATCTCCGGGGTGCTCGGCCGCCGCCGCATCCGCGGCTTCACCCTGGAGCGGGTGGTGGACCTCTCCGAGTCCGGCACCTCGGTCTGGCAGGAGGCCGCCATCTGCGACGGCCGCCGCCTCATCCTCTGGCACAGCGAGGAGCTCGAGGACGACACCGCCCCCGGCGGCACCGTCCTCGACTCCTCCGTGCAGGTGCTTCCGCTCTGCGCGATCGGTCACGTCGGCATGCGTACGCTCGTCGGCAGCGACGAGCAGGGGCGGCGCGTCGACCGGGGCGTCTTCGTCGTCCTGGCCACCGCCATGCCGCACGAGCTGAGCGCCGTCCAGAGCGGCGACGCGGACGGCGGCATCGCGGCGGCCCGCTTCCGGCCCGAGGCATTCCGCTTCAGCAAGTCCCTGGACGACGGGGGCGCCGGGCAGATATCGCGCCTCATCGACTTCGGACGGCTGCTGGGCCGGCTGGTTCCGGGCTGAGCGTCAGGCGAGTCCGGCCAGCTCCAGGGCCTCCGTACCGGCCCGCAGGGCGGCGAGGCGCTCGTCCAGGGTGAGGCCGGCCGGGCTGAGGCTCAGTGTGGTCACGCCGGCCTCCGCGTAGGCCCGCATGCGGTCGGCGATGCGCTCGACGGAGCCCAGCAGGGTGGTGGAGTCGATCAGGTCGCGGGGCACGGCGGCCGACGCGCCCTGCTTGTCACCGGCCAGGTACTTGTCCTGGATCTCGATGGCTTCCTTCTCGTAGCCCATGCGGCGGGCGAGCTTGTTGTAGAAGTTCTGCTGGCGGCTGCCCATGCCGCCGACGTACAGCGCGGTGTACGGGCGGAAGAGGTCGGCCAGCGCGTCCACGTCGTCGCCGAGGGCGATCGGGACGGTGGGGCAGACGTCGAAGCCGTCGAGGGTCTTGCCGACCTTCTCGCGGCCGGCCCGGATCGGGGCGAGGGCGGTCTCCTCCAGGTGCTCGGCGGAGGGGAAGATCAGCAGGGCGCCGTCGGCGATCTCGCCGGTCTGCTCCAGGTTCTTGGGGCCGATCGCGGCGATGTAGAGCGGGATGTGCTCGCGCACGGGGTGCACGGTGAGCTTGAGCGGCTTGCCGGGGCCGCCGGGGAGGGGCAGGGTCCAGTGCTCGCCCTCGTGGGACAGCCGCTCGCGGGACATCGCCTTGCGGACGATCTCGACGTACTCGCGGGTGCGGGCCAGCGGCCTGTCGAACTTGACGCCGTACCAGCCCTCCGAGACCTGCGGGCCCGAGACACCCAGGCCCAGGCGGAAGCGGCCACCGGAGAGCGAGTCGAGGGTGGCGGCCGTCATGGCGGTCATCGCGGGCGTACGGGCCGGGATCTGGAAGATCGCCGAGCCGATGTCGATCCGCTCGGTCTGCGCCGCGACCCAGGACAGCACGGTCGGCGCGTCGGAGCCGTACGCCTCGGCGGCCCAGCACACGGCGTAGCCGAGCCGGTCCGCTTCCTGCGCGACGGCGAGATTGTCCGAGTCCATCCCGGCGCCCCAGTAACCGAGGTTGATCCCGAGCCGCATACCGCTCCCCTTACCGATCAGTAACGTCCTTGTTCCCCGGACCTTATCGCCCTCGTGGCGATCCGGCGCCTGTCGGGTTCGTCACTGCACCCCATAGTCCCCCTCTGGCCAGTAATCTCAGCCGTCATGGAGCAACGGCATCTCGGTCGCACCGGCCTGCGCGTGTCCCGGCTCGGGCTCGGCACCCTCACCTGGGGCCGGGACACCGGAGAACGGGACGCCGCGGACCTGCTCAAGGCCTTCTGGGAGGCCGGCGGGACCCTCGTCGACACCGCCGACGTCTACTCCGACGGCAGCTCCGAGTATCTGCTCGGGCGGCTGATCGGGGACCTCGTGCCCCGGTCCGACCTGGTGATCGCCACCAAGGCGGGGAGCGTGCCCGACCCCGACCGGCGCTTCGACGGCTCGCGCGGCCATCTGCTCGCCGCGCTGGACGCCTCCCTCCAGCGGCTCGGCACGGATTACGTCGACCTGTGGCAGGTGCACGCCTTCGACCCCACGACCCCGCTGGACGAGACCCTCCAGGCCCTGGACATCGCCGTCACCACCGGGCGCGCCCGTTACGTCGGGGTCTCCAACTTCTGCGGCTGGCAGCTCGCCAAGGCCGCGACCTGGCAGCGGGCGGTGCCGGGGCGCACTCCGCTGGCCAGTACGCAGATGGAGTACTCGCTGCTGCAACGGGGCATCGAGCGGGAGGTGCTGCCGGCCGCGCTCGACCTGGGTGTCGGTCTGCTGCCCTCCTCGCCGCTCGGGCGGGGCGTGCTCACCGGCAAGTACCGGCACAGCACCCCGCCGGACTCGCGCGGCGGCTCCCAGGACATGGCGCCGTTCGTCGCGCCGTACCTGGACGAGCCGGCCCGCCGCATCGTGGACGCCCTCGCCATAGCGGCCGACGGGCTGGCCTCGTCGCCCCTGCAGGTCGCCCTCGCGTGGCTGCGCGACCGGCCGGGCGTGGCCGCGCCTATCGTCGGCGCGCGCACCGCGCAGCAGCTCACGGCCGCGTTGTCAGTGGAGACCCTTAGTCTTCCGGATGAGATCTGCCAGGCGCTGGACGACGTGTCGGCGCCGCTGCACCGCTATCCGGACCACGACTGGAGCTCGCTCTAGGCGCCGGTCCGCCGCACCACGGAGGCCATCGTGACCGAGGACCGCACCGACCAGGACGACACCGCCCGCCCTGCGGCGGCCGCGGGGGCGCAACTGCCGCCCGGGTTGCAGGACTTGGCCGCGGCCGTCCGGGCGATCGAGCGGGGCGAGCGGCCCGCGGCGAAGAAGACGGCGCCCGCTCCTTCGCCTTCGCCTGCGTCATCGTCCGCGCCTTCGTCCGCGCCTTCGCCGACCCCGGCTCCAGCGGCAGCACCGGCCCCCGCGGCCGAACCGCCGCGCGGCCGTCCGGTGATTCCGGCGTCCGGCGACGCGGTCGCCGACGCGCGGGCCGTGCTGGCGGCGGGCGGTGCGCCGGAGGCGTTGGCGGAGGCCGCGGTGGCCGTGCTGGGCGAGCGGGCCGGGGAACTGCTGCGCGACGACCCGTGGCAGGTGCTCGCGGTGGCCGGGGTGCGGGTGGAGCAGGCGGACGGGTTCGCCAAGGCGCTGCTCGGCGGCGAGGGCGGGCCAGATGACGAGCGGCGGGTGCGCGCCCTGGTCGGCTGGTTGCTGGAGCGCGCGGCCGAGCAGGGCCACACCGCGCTCGAATCGTCCGTCCTGCAGGCCGCGTTGGGCAAGCAGGCGGTGACCGACCCGGAGGAGGCGCTGCGGGCGGCCGTCGCCGACGGCGGCGTCCTGGTCTTCCACGACGCCGAGGAGACCCCGGGCAGTGCGAAGCGCGACGAGGACGACGAGCCGTCCGTACGGCTGCTGTTCGGCCTCGACCGGTACGCGCTGGCGGAGGAGAGCCTGGCGGACGGGCTGGGGCGGCTGCTCAACACGTTCGAGGGGGGCGACGACTCGGAGGACGGCTGGGAGGCGGCCGCCGCGGCCGCGCCCTCATCGTCCACCGCCGCGCTGATCCGGGCGGTGGCCGGGAGCGGCCTGGTGGCCCACACCGGCGGCGAGGCGGCCCGTGCCGAGCCCGCGGCGCTCGTGGCGGCGGCCCGGTCGCTGGGACTGCGGGCATACGCGGCCACGCACGCCCCCCGCGCGAACGATCCGGAGTCGCTGACCGTCGCCGGACTGCTGTCGGGCGCACAGGGCCCCGGGCGGGACGAGGACGGCACGCTGGCGCTGGACCTGCTGGCAGTCCTGGACGCGCCGCTGCTGGACGTCGAGGCGGCGGCGACACTGGTGGAGGCCGTACCGGACGGGGCCCGGCTGGTGCTCAGCGGGGATCCGGGCGTGCTGTGGTCGACAGGTCCCGGCCGGGCGTTCGCGGATCTGGTGGCCGCGAAGACCTGCCCGCAGGTCGCGTCCCGGACGCCGGATCCGGGACCGATCGGCGAGCTGGTGTCCGGCATCGGCATCGGCGAGCTGGAGCAGGTCGACGCACCGGGCAAGGAGGTCGTGATCGTGCCGGTGCACGACGCCGGTGAGGCGGTGCACCGCACCGTGCAGCTGGTCGCGGACTCCGTGCCGCGCGCGATCGGCGTCCCGGCCGAGCAGACCCAGGTGGTCACGCCCGGCCATGGCGGCGCGGCCGGCACCCGGGTGCTCAACGCGGCCCTGAAGGAACGGCTCAATCCCGGCCCCGGCCGGTTCGCCGGCTTCGATCCGGGCGACCGGGTGCTCCACCGCTCCGCCTTCGGCACCGTGGTCACCGCCGACGCGGACGGGCTCCACCTCGACTGCGGCGGTGCCCGCGTGGTCGTACCGCGCGAGGCGGTCGCCTCGGGCGCCGTGCGCCATGCCTGGGCGGTGACGGCACCCCAGGCGGCCGGGCTGCGCTGGCCGGCGGTGGTCGTGGTGCTGCCCGGGGACGCGGTGGGGGGGCTGACCCGGGCGTGGGTCTACACGGCGTTCAGCCGGGCCGAGCAGCACCTGTCAGTCGTCCAGGGCGCGGACCAGGCCCTGGCCCGGGCAGTGGCCGAGATCCCGGCCAAGGAGCGGACGACCCGCCTGCGCGCGGTGCTGCGCGAGCAGGTGGGCGCCGTGTAAGGGCTCAGGGCCTGTCTTGTGGATCTCCGTGGGAGAAGGAGCGGGGTCTGGCGCCTGTGATCGCAAGGCGGTGGGGGCACCCCAGCCACCAGGGCTGGGGGAGAGCGAAGCGACGCGGTGGGGGCACCTCCCAGCCGCCAGGCTGGGGGACGTCGTTGACTGACGACAACGCCGCGAGCTCCCCCAGCCCTGGGGGCCAGGAGGTGCCCCCAGGTGCCAGGGCACGCGACGCCGCGGAGATCCGCCGGACAGGCCCTAGTGGTCGGGGTCGAGCGCGTCCAGCTCGTCGTCGAAGACCGCGCTGACGTCGAAGCGGCAGACGACGAGCTGGGGGTCCGCCTGGTCGAAGGGGGTTGCCAGCCACTCCCCCGGCTCGGTGGGCTCGGCCGCCGCCACCCAGAGCGTGGAGTCGCCCTCCTCAAGGCCGAACTCCTTGTGCCGCTGGGCGATCTCATCGGGTTCGTACTCCCCGAAGAGCACCCCGACCGCTGTGTTGACGCTGTCACCCGCCGTGTCGTCGTCGGCGCCCGCGATCCGCTCGGCCTGGGCGAACAGCCGCTGGGGCTCGGCCACGGTGTAGTCGCGGCGGATCAGCACGCTGATCGCGACCGGGTCCTCCGGCCCGGCGTACTCGGGCAGGGTGTCGCCGGAGGGCACCTCGAAGGGGGTGACCTCGTCATACGCGTCGTAGAGCAGCTCGTCGTAGGCTTCGGCCGCCGTGGCGAGGGCGTCGAACGCGGCGTAGATCGCGGGGTCGTCCTCCCCGTTGCGGTTCTCGATCGCTTCGAGGTGACGGTCCAGCGCGGTCTTGACCGCCTCGGCGGCGGCACGTACCTCGTCAACGGTGGGCTGCGCGGCATCAGACATGCAGCAGACGCTATCCGTACCAGGGTGTTCCCCGCACAATAGATGCGATGGCTGAATACGAATTCAGAGAGATGTATGTGCCGCGGGGCGTGACCCGCAAGGAGGCACAACGGCTGCTGACCGACGAAGCGGAGTACGGCCACTGGGAGTTGGACCGGGTCCGCCTGTACCCCGACGGGAGCCGCAAGGTGCGGCTGCGCCGCCGGATCATCCGCCAGGTCCGTGCGACGTGGTGAGCGCAGGGTGAGCACGGATGACAGTGCGGTGACCGCAGGCTGACATGGATCGGGGCCCCGTGAGGTTCACGGGGCCCCGATCCACGCGGCTCCTGAAGCGCTGATGCCCGCTGTGGCGGGGATCAGGCCCGGGTCTTGCGGGAGCGGCGGAAGAGCGCCGCGCCGCCGAGCAGCAGGCCGGCGCTGGTGACCAGCGTCAGGCCGATGTTCTCCGCGCCGGTGTGGGCCAGCTGCGGGCCGGTCTTCGCCGGCATGTGCGTGACCGGCTTGGCCGGGTGCGCGGGCTTGGCCGGAGTGTGCGGCTTGCCGGGGTGCGAGGGCTTGCCCGGGTGCGAGGGCTTGCCCGGGTGGTTCGGCTTCTCCGGGTGGTGCGGGAACTTCGGGCCGTGGCCGTGGCCGCGGTCCTCGCCGTGGCCGTGGTGGTGGCCGTGACCTTCGGCGTTGACGCACGTGTTGCCGATGGCGGGGTTCGCCGCGGCGATGCCGTTCACCGAGTTGCCGCAGACGTTGACCGGCACGTCGACGGGCACCTGGATGACGTTGCCCGAGGCGACGCCCGGCGAGCCGGCGGCAATGGCGTCGGCGGAGGCACCGCCGCGGCCGTGGTGCTCGTCCGAGTCGTCGTGACCCGATCCGAACCCGTGGCTGGAGCCGTGGTCCGAGTGGTCCGAGCCGTGGTCCCAGCCGGAACCGTGCTTGTTGCCGTGGTCGGAGTCGTGCCCGGAGTCGTGCCCGCCGCCTGCGTTGACGCAGGTGTTGCCCGCCGCCGGGTTGAGCACTCCGACGACGTTGACCGTGTTGCCGCACGCGTTCACCGGGACGTGGATGGGCACCTGGATGGCATTCCCGGACAGCACACCCGGTGATCCGGCGGCCACGCCCTGCGCATTCGAGTCGGCGTAGGCCAGCCCACCGGTCACGGCCAGCACGCCACCCGTGGCGACGACGGTGAGCAGGCCCTTTTTGGCGACCTGTCGCATGATTCTCCCTGACTTGGAAGGAATGAGGAGCAGATGGGTCCTGGACCGCTGTCCGATTCCCACCAGTAGCCGTATCGGCCCCGGAATGCCAGCGGCGTTCCGGGGCCGAGCGGGGTCGGACCATCAACAGGTCCGACGCAACGTCACTTGTTGATGCAGGTGTTGCCGATCGCGGGGTTCAGCAGCCCGACGACGTTGATGGTGTTGCCGCACAGGTTGATCGGGATGTTCACCGGAACCTGAATGACATTGCCCGACACAACACCCGGGGAACCGACAGCGGCAGCCTGGGCGTTGGAGTCGGCGACGGCCACGCCCGCGCCGGCGGCCACAAGACCACCGGTGACAGCGGCAGCGGCGACGACCTTCTTGATCATTTTTCCTCCTCGTTGGCAAAACGGCCCCAACCGCGGACCGCAAATGAACCAACGACACCGGAGGAGGTCAGCTACTGGTGGCCGGATTCATTCACCCTTTTCGGCTAAAACAGGCAGGAGGCGTAACCAAGGGTCACATGTCGACGAGTCGCTTCCGCAGCGGCGGTTCAGCAGTCGTCGAGGAAGCGGTCGAGCACCCGGACGCCGAACTTCAGTCCGTCCACCGGCACTCGCTCGTCCACCCCGTGGAACATCCCCGCGAAGTCCAGCTCCGGCGGCAGCTTCAGCGGCGCGAAGCCGAAGCAGCGGATCCCCAGGTCGTCGAAGGACTTCGCGTCCGTACCGCCGGACAGCATGTACGGCACGGCGTGCGCGATCGGGTCCTCGGCCTTGAGTGCCGCCTGCATCGCGTCCACCAGGGAGCCGTCGAAGCCGGTCTCCAGCGCCTTGTCCGAGTGCACGTCCTCCCGCTTCACCCGCGGCCCGAGGATCCGGTCCAGGTCGGCGAGGAACTCCTCCTCGTGGCCCGGCAGGAAGCGCCCGTCGACATGCGCCGTGGCCTGGCCCGGGATCACGTTGACCTTGTATCCGGCGCCGAGCATCGTCGGGGCCGCCGTGTTGCGCAGCGTCGCACCGATGATCTTGGCGATACCGCCCAGCTTGGCCAGCGTCGCCTCCATGTCCTCCGGGTCGAGCTCGGTGCCCAGCGCGTCGGCCAGCTCGTCCAGGAACGACCGCACCGTCTTGGTGACCCGCACCGGGAACTTGTGCCGCCCCAGCCGACCGACCGCCTCGCACAGCTCGGTGATCGCGTTGTCGTTGTTGGTCATCGACCCGTGGCCCGCCGTGCCCTCCACGGTCAGCCGCATCCAGTGCATGCCCTTCTGGGCCGTCTCGATCAGATACAGCCGCAGATTCTCGTTCACCGTGAAGGAGAAGCCGCCGACCTCGCCGATCGCCTCCGTCACCCCCTCGAACAGCTCCGGGTGCTTGTCCACCAGGTGCCGCGCCCCATAGATGCCGCCCGCCTCCTCGTCCGCGAGGAACGCCAGCACGATGTCCCGCGGCGGCTTCCGCCCGCTGCGCAGCCGGTCGCGTACGACCGCCAGCGTCATCGCGTCCATGTCCTTCATGTCGACCGCGCCCCGGCCCCACACGCAGCCGTCCGCCACCTCGCCCGAGAACGGGTGGTGCGTCCAGTCCTCCGCGTTCGCCGGTACGACATCGGTGTGCCCGTGGATCAGCAGCGCCGGCCTCGACGGGTCCTCCCCCGCGATCCGCGCCACCGTCGAGGCCCGCCCCTGGTGCGACTCGAAGATCCGCGGCTCAAGGCCTACCTCCGCAAGCTTCTCGGCCACATACTCGGCGGCGCCACGCTCACCTGGCCCCGAGTGATCGCCGTAATTACTGGTATCGATCCTGATCAGGTCCCGGCACAGGTCGACCACCTCGTCCTCGCCGGCGATCGTACGGGCGGCCGAGTTCGACTCGCTCACGCTGTCTCCTCCTCGTTCGGGTTCCACTGCCATCCTCCCGCGCCTGTCCACCCCACCGCCCACCACCCTTCCGCGCCCCCGGCGGCGGCGCGTCCGGGGTGATCGGGCACCCCCGAATGTTTGCTATCGTTTCCTACGTCGCCGCGCCGAGAGGCAAGCGACAAAACACCTGGTCCGGGTGGCGGAATGGCAGACGCGCTAGCTTGAGGTGCTAGTGCCCTTTATCGGGCGTGGGGGTTCAAGTCCCCCCTCGGACACAACAACCACAACCACTACGCCCATCGACGGTGCTGGCTGCGATTCGGCCGGCACTGTTTGTTTTTCATGGTCGTAGGTCAGACGCAGTCCCAGCTGACGGTAGATCTTGGCCTTGTCCATGGGATCCGCCTCGCGTAGCACGGACAGCAGCCCGCCGAGGGCGTCCACCAGTGCGCGGATCTCGCCTCGAGTCATCCGCAGCCGGGTCCTGCGGCGTTCTCGATACTTGCCAGTTTGGCCTCAGCCGCAGCCTTCTGTGCCTGTATTTCTCGGCTCCATGTAGCGACGAATGCAGGGCCTCTCCGACCTGGGTGGCCAGGCCGGTGGTGGCGAAGACCCGGCGCAGGGTGGCTTTGGGGCGGGCGAACGCCAGGGTGATGCCGCGGTCGGCGAGTTCGGCCATACCCATCGCGGCGGGCACCGCCACGGCCGCCACCGTCAGCCCGACCGTCGCGTCCTTGGCCCACGACCCAGTCCCCTGCGAGACCACGCGTGGCGAGGATCGTGCTGCTCACCGTACGGAAGGTGTGCACGGCGCAGGCGCTTCCTGCTCCCGGGCCCACCCGTACGGCCCAGCCGGCCCGGGGCACACGTAGTGCGGTGTGGGGAGGGTGGCCAGGCCTTCTGGCCGGCGCCGTCTGATCGCCGGGCGATGCCGTGGGCCGGCGGTGGACATCCGCACCGCCGCGAGACGAGTCATCATCGGAGGAGACCGGAAGGAGTGCGGTGGTATCGACCATCTCCCGTGCGTTGGCGCAGGCTCGCTTCCTGGCTCGGCTGGCGTTGGTCTGCGTGGTGGGCGCGGTGGCGGTGCTGCTGGCCGTGAGCGGCCTGGGCAGTCTGCTGGTCCTTGCCGCCGGGGTGGCAGGGCTGGTGGTCGCGGCGGCCGGGACGTGGTGGGTGCTCTCCCACCGTGGGGCTGTTCGCGTGGCCGGTGCGCTGCTCGCGCTCGGCGCACCTGCGGCCGTGGTGGCGATCTACACGCGGGCCGGCCTGTGGCCGGCCGCGCTGGCCGCGTTGGCCCTCTCGGGGGCCGCAGTGGCCTGCGCGCGATGGGCACTGGTGCGGGCGCGGCATTCGCCCGGCATGCGGGCAGTCGCGGCGCTCCGGCCCGCACATCCGGTGCTGATCATGAACCCGAAGTCCGGGGGCGGGAAGGTCGGCCGTTTCGGGCTGGTGGAGAAGGCAGAGACGCTGGGGGCCCGGGTCGTGCTGCTGGACACTTCTGTCGAGCAGGATGTCGCCGGGATCGCCCGCCGCGCTGTCACCGAGGGCGCAGATCTGCTCGGGGTCGCAGGCGGTGACGGCACCCAGGCACTGGTGGCCGAGGTAGCGGCCGAGCACGACCTGCCGTTCGTGGTCGTCTGCGCGGGCACCCGCAACCACTTCGCCATGGACCTGGGTCTGGACCGCGATGACCCGGCTCGCAGCCTGGACGCGCTGACCGACGGGGAGGAACTGCGCGTCGACCTGGGAATGGTGGGCGGGCGGCCCTTCGTCAACACGGTCTCCTTCGGTGCCTACGCCCAGATCGTGCAGCGCCCCGAATACCGGGAAGCCAAGGCCGGTACCACCCTGGACGCGCTGCCCGAGCTCCTGCTCGGATACTCCGGCCATCCCCTCCACACTCTGGTGGGCGACACCCACCTGGACTCACAGCAAGCAATCCTGGTCAGCAACAATCCCTACGCCCAACCCGAACCGATGGCCGCCGGCGGCCGCCGGGCCCGGCTCGATCTGGGAACCCTGGGTGTCGTCGGGGTGCGGGTCAACAACGCCGCCCAGGCGGCCGAGATCGCACTGCGAGGCGTCCGCGCGTCGGCCCTGCATGTCCTGACCTCCGCCCAGGTCACTGTGGACTGCGAATCGCCGAGCATCCCGGTCGCCGTCGACGGGGAGGCGCTTGACCTGCCGACCCCCGTCATCTGCAGCCTCCGCCCACGACGCTTGCGCGTGCTGGTCCCCAGACACCGTCCGGGGCCACCGACGGCCGGACAGCCCCCCAGCTGGCCGGACGTCCTCACTCTGGCCCTCGGCAGGCAGCCGGCGTCGGCCTCCGCGGAATACGGCGATCCGCAGGCAACGGGTGGTGGCGGTCTGCGTCAGGCGCCGCAGCGCGAATCCTCCGCGGATTCACGCCACAGCGCGGGGAAGCGGCTGGCCATCTCGCCCTCCACCCAGTCCAACCGGCGTGTCAGCAGGTTCTGGTCGTACAACTGATTCGACAAGAGGCTTTCCGAGTCTTCCTACAAGTCGTCGACGTCCAGCTCCAGTGCCGCCGCGACCTTGGCCCGGGCCGCCGCCGTCTTCGGGGGCAGATGTTCCGAGGGCCACTGCGAGTCCGACGGCCGGTAGTCCCTCAGCACCTGACGGGCGACGGTGATCTTGTGAACCTCGGTGGGTCCGTCCACGATGGCCATGACCGGTGCCTGCATCCACATACGACCCAGAGGCAGCTCGTTGGACACCCCCAGGGCGCCGTGCACCTGAATCGACCGGCGCACGATGTCCTGCAACACGGTCGGGGTGAGGGCCTTGATGGCCGCGATGTCCTTGCGGACCTTTTTGTAGTCCTGGTATCGGTCGATCTGCCAGGCCACGTTCAGTACGAAGAGGCGGAACTGCCGCAGCTGTGCGTACGAGTCGGCGATGTACTCCTGGACGGTCTGTTTGGCGGACAGGGACGTGCCCTTCGTGGTCCGGCTGAGCGCGCGTTCGCAGAGCATGTCCAGCGCCCGCTGGGCCAAGCCCACCGTCCGCATCGCGTGGTGCACCCGCCCGCCGCCCAGCCGGGTCTGGGCGACGGCGAAGGCGCCGCCCTCCTCGCCGAGCAGGGCGTCGGCCGGGACGCGGACCTGCTCGTAGTGAATGAGAGCGTGCGCGCCCTCGTCCTCGGTCTCGCCGATGAGACCGGTGTTGCGGACGATGTTCACGCCGGGTGTGTCCCGTGGGACGAGGAACATCGACATGCCCTTGACGGGGCCCGCCTCGGGGTCGGTGTACGCCATGACGATGAGGAACTCCGACCAGCGGGCGTTGGAGGAGAAGAACTTCCAGCCGTCGATGACCCAGTCGTCGCCGTCGCGGACCGCACGGGTGGTGAACATGGCGGGGTCGGCACCGGCATGTGGCTCGGTCATGGAGTAGCAGGAGAAGATCTCACCGGACAGCAGCGGCTCCAGGTACCGCTTCTTCTGCTCCTGCGTGCCGTAGTGCGCGAGGATCTCGGCGTTGCCGGTGTCGGGCGCCTGGGTGCCGAAGATGATCGGCGCCCAGGACGACCGGCCGAGGATCTCGTTCAGCAGTGCCAGCTTGACCTGGCCGTATCCCTCTCCCCCGAGCTCCGGGCCGAGGTGGCAGGCCCACAGCCGCTGGTCCCGCACCGCCTGCTTGAGCGGGTCGACGACCTTACGGCGCTCCGGGGTGAGCGGCTGGTAGTTGGCGGGGGCGGGCCACACCAGGTCGAGGGGTTCGACCTCTTCGGTCACGAATGTGTGCGCCCAGTCGAGCTTGTGCTGGAATTCGGGGTCGGTGCTGAAGTCCCATGCCATGTCGTGCTGTCCTCCTGATGCGGGGTGTCGTTTACTGGTGCCGTCGCGCCGTCCTACGGCCGGACCAACCGGTCAGGGAATGCCGCCATCGGCCCGGAGGATGGCTCCCGTGGTGTAGCTGGAGGCGTCGCTCGCGAGGAAGAGCGCCGCGCCGACGATCTCCTCGGGCCTGCCGCCACGGCGCAGAGCGTGCCGCTGGAGCTCCTTCTCGGTGTGCTCCATGTCCCAGGCCTTGCTGATGTCGGTGTAGAACGGTCCCGCCATGAGGCAGTTGACCCGCACGGACGGGCCGAAGGCGTGCGCGAAGCCCTCGGTGATGGCGTTGAGCCCCGCCTTGGCGGCCGCGTACGGCAGGATGGCGGGCATGGGCCGGATCGAGCCGGTGCTGCTCACGTTGATGATCGAGCCGCCGCCCTGTTCGGCCATACGGCGCCCGACCAGCGCGCACAGACGGAACGGACCCTTGAGGTTGAGGCCCACGACGCTGTCCCACATCTTCTCGGTGACGTCGGCCGGTTCGTCGTAGAGCAGGGACATGCCGGCGTTGTTCACCAGCACGTCCACCCGGCCGAAGTGGCCGTACGCCGCCTCGAGCAGGCCATCGATCTCGTCCCAGCGCCCGACGTGGCAGCCATGCGCCAGTGCCTTGCGTCCGGTGCTCTCGGTCACCTCGCGGGCCAACTGCTCGCAGGCGTCGGACTTGCGGCTGGTGATGACGACGTCGGCGCCGGCCTGCGCGAAGGCGAGGACCATCTCCCGGCCCAGGCCCCGGCTGCCGCCGGTGACGAGCGCGACCTTGCCGGTCAGGTCGAACCGGTCGAAGGGGACGGGGACTTCGCTCATCGCGCCACCGCCGTACGGGAGAGCTCGGCCGCCTTGCGGATGAGTTCGGGAACCATGTGGACGAACGGCGAGGCCTGGGGATCGCCGCCGTTCGCGGCGGCCACCCGGGCGACGCTCTGTTCGAGGACGATGCCGAGCTTGAACCGGGCCAGGACGACGTAGTAGTCGATCTCGTCGACCGGTCGTCCGCTGACCTTCGCGTAGTGGTCGAGGAGAGCGTCCCGGGGTGGCATGCCGGTGTAGTCGAGGTAGCGCGAGTGCTCCATGTCGTCGCCCTCGGGCGACCAGGTGATCAGCGCCCAGCCGAGGTCGAGCAGCGGGTCACCGACCGTGGCCATCTCCCAGTCGACGATCGCGGCGAGCCGGGCCGGGCGGCCCTTCGCGTACATGACGTTGGCGAACTGGTAGTCGCCGTGCATGATCCCGGGTCGGTACGTCTTCGGCCGGTAGTCGCGCAGCCAGGCGGCCGCGGTGTCCAGGCCCGGCAACTCGCGGAACCGGTAGGCGTCGAGGAAGGCCGTCCACCGGTCGACCTGCCGTTCGTGGAACCCGTCCGGCCGCCCGAAACCGTCCAGGCCGAGCGCCTGCCAGTCCACCCGGGCGAGCCGGGCGATCCCGTCGACCAGCTCGAAGGCCAGCCCGGCCCGGGCTTGGAGATCCCGGTCGAAGGGGGCCGGCCAGCCGGTCGGCAGCGGCGACCAGCCCTCGACGTGGTCCATCACGTAGAAGGGCCGCCCGAGGACGGCGGGGTCGTCCGTGGCCGCGTGAGCCCGGGCATGCGGTACGTCGGTGCCGCCCAGGGCTCGGACGAGGCGGTATTCGCGCATCATCCGGGCTGCCCGGGCCGCGTCGGCGTGGGCCGGGGCGCCGCGAAGGACGAGTCGGGCGGTGCCCCGGCGCAGTTCGTAGAGCTGGTTCTGGGATCCACCGCTGAGTGGGGTGACGATCAGTTCGGAGCCGGTGCCGGGCAGTCCCTCGGCGTCCATCCACCGTTCGAGCCGGTGGCGGTCGAGACCGCCACCGACCGTAGTCTTCGTCTGGTCCATACTGCGGAGAATATGATTCTCTATATGGAGAACGCAATACTCAGAAGGGGAAACGATGAACACCAGGGCGGGTGATGCGGTCCGGCGCGCATTGGAAGGGCGGCAGCGCGAGGCGGCGGAGGAGGTCGAGCGGATCCTGGCGGCGGCGGTCAGGGTGATGGAGCGGGTGGCCCCTCAGACGCCCCGGATCAGCGACATCGTGGCCGAGGCCGGCACCTCCAACAAGGCGTTCTACCGGTACTTCGGCGGCAAGGACGACCTCGTCCTCGCCGTGATGGAGAGCGGCGTCGGGAGGCTGGCCTCGTACCTCGAACACCAGATGGCCAAGGAGGACACCCCGGCCGGGCGGATCACCCGCTGGATCGAGGGCGTCATGCTCCAGGCGGCCGACCCCGGGGTGGCCAGCGCCAGCCGGGCCGCGCTGACGCAGCTCTCGGTCGCCGGCGATCGCTGGATGGTCGACCCGGGCATGACGGCGCCGCTCCGGGAGTTGCTGATGGGCCCGCTTACGGAGGTCGGCAGCGCGGATCCACGACGGGACGGCGCCGCCGTCTTCGAGGTCGTCTTCGGGACCATGCGACGTCATCTGGCCGGCGGCACCCGGCCGGAGCCGGGCGAGACCGAGCACCTGGTGAGGTTCTGCCTGAACGCGGTGACCCCGCCGCAGCCCTGACCACATGTGTCAGAGATCTGACCTTCTGTCACGCCGTCCGCACCGGAGCGCGACAGCGTACGGGGATACGTTGACGCAGCAGCTCCGCTCTGCCTAGATTTACATCGATAGACTTACGTCCGTCAAAGGATCCCGTCGCGGGCGGTGCGGATCCGCCAGGAGACAACGATGACACGTAAGGCCCTCCTCCTCGTCCACACCAATGCCGTGAGCCCGGAACGAGAAGCCGAGTTCAACACCTGGTACGAGCAGGTCCACATCCCGCAGTTGCTGGAGCGCATCCCCGGCATCGTGAGGGCCAGCCGATTCGCGGCATCCCCCTCCGGTCCGCCCACCGAGCAGCGCTACCTGGCCCTCTACGAGATCGAGGCCGAGGATCCGGCCTCGGTGCTGGGTGCCATCGGCGAGGCGGCCGCCGCCGGTAAGCTCGACATGTCGTCGGCGATGGAGGGTCGGCCTCCGGTGATGGCCCTGTACGAGCCGACGCAGAACGCCTGAGCGCCTCGCACCGCTAGGCCGCCTCGGCGGCTGCGACAGCCGGGCGGCGCGGGGGCCGCAGCCGAGCCGGTCGACCGCCCGCCCGCGGACGGCGACGTGTCCAACTGCGGGACCATCGTGAGGAAGAAGACCGAGATGAGCTCGAACGACGCCGTGCTCCTGGAAGAGCCGGCGCCAGGCGTACGGCTGATCACGCTCAACCGCCCCGGCGTGCGCAACGCCATGACCGCCGAGGTGACCGCCGCCTGGTCTGACGCGCTGGCCACGGTCGCCCAGGACGACGAGGTGCGGGTGCTCGTGGTCACCGGGGCCGGGAGTTCGTTCTGCTCGGGCGCCGATCTCTCCTGGCTCGACCAGGGATCGGCGCGGGACAACACGCCGGACCGGATGCGGCGGCGGATGTTGCCCTTCTACCGGACCTGGCTCGCGCCGAGGGAGCTGCCCTTCCCGGTTATCGCCGCTGTCAACGGGCCCGTCGTCGGCGCGGGGCTGTGCCTGGCTCTGGCATGCGACCTACGGTACGCAAGCACCTCCGCGAGGTTCAGCACGCCGTTCGTCTACCTGGGAACCCATGGCGGTATGGCGGCGACCTGGCTGCTCCAGGAGGCGGTCGGCGTGCCGCGCGCACGCGATCTCCTCTACACGGGCCGCGAACTGCCGGCCGACGAAGCCGCCCTGTGGGGACTGATCACCGCAGTGGCGGACGACGCGCTGGCCCACTCCCTTGATGTGGCGCGGCGCATCGCGAGCGCCTCGCCGATCGCGACCCGGCTGACGAAGGCCGGGCTCGAGCAGTCGGCCAACGGACTTGCCGCGTCACTGCAGTGGGAGGCGCTGGCCCAGCCGGTGACGATGGCGACCTCGGACATCCACGAGGGAATCCAGGCCAAGAGGGAGCACCGCGCTCCCCTGTTCATGGGCGACTGACGGGCCGGCTCCCCGGAGTTCGCCCGGAAAGGTGCCGGCCGGGCCCTACCGGCCCGGCTGCGGTCCGAGGCGGACGAGTCCTTCCTGCGCGACCGTCGCGACGAGGGTGCCACGGCGGTCGAAGACCGTGCTGCGGCACAGCGCCCGGCCGCCGCCGGCCCACTCCCCCTCCTGCGCGCAGAAGAACCAGTCGTCGCCGCGGAAGGCGCCGTCGTGGAACCACACCGTGTGGTCCAGGCTCACCGCCAGCAGCCCCGCCTCGCCCATCCGCAGACCGTGCGGAGGAAGGGCCGCGGCCAGGAGGAACATGTCCGACGCCAAGGCGAGGGTGCAGGCGTGCAGGAGAGGGTCGGCCCCCAGGGGCTCGCGCGCCCGGAACCACACGCCGTGCCGGGACGGTGCGGTAGTGCCGCCGACCGCTCCCGGCGGGGCGCCGGCGAAGCGCATGTCGAACGGGAACGTGGCTCGGACGCCCCGGTACCACTCCCTCGACCGCGCGTCCGGGAGCGATTCCTCCGGAGTGGGCAGCGATTCCGGGTCGGGCGCGCCGAGCTCCGCCCTCTGGTGCGCGGGCCCGGGCTCCGGGCGATGGAAGGAGGCCGTCAGGTGGAGGAGTTCCGTCCCCCGCTGGACGGCGACGACCCGGCGGGTGGCGAACGCGGCGCCGTCCCGGACCGCCTCCACCCGGTAGTCGACCGCACCTGAGCTCTCGCCGGAGCGCAGGAAGTGGGCGTGCAGGCTGTGCACCCTGTGGTTTTCGGGGGCCGTTCGTCCCGCCGCCCAAAGCGCCTGTGCCACGGTCTGGCCACCGAACAACCGCACCGTGCCGATACCCGAGCCAACGGCGCGGAAGCCGGTTGCCGACGAGCGCTCCAGGTCGAACAGGCCGGCCAGGCCGACAGCGGCCGACTCGGCCCGGTGACCTGACGGGGCGTAGTCAACACCGCTCAGCTGTGCGGCGGATCCCGTCTCCTCCATACGCATTCCTCTCCGCTCGTCCGTGCGCCACGACCGCACCGTCCGGTCCCGCTTCGGACGCCGAGCCGAGGACCGCCGATTCACCCAGCTATCGGAAGCCTTGCCGTAACGCGCACGACACTAGCGCGCCCGGCTGCGGTGGGGTAATACTGTGCCAACCGCTATCAACATTTCGAAGTATCGAAATGAATTGGCGATCTCAGCCGCCATGCTGGTTCCTCCGCTCGGAGGGTTTCGTTCCGACCGAGCCGAGCCCTCCGACATCCGCCAACGAGCGAGCTCGTCCACGACCCCCGGACGAGTGTCCTCCCCTGACGAGTTGTCGCCCCACACACCACCCGCGCCGGCGCCGTCCCCGGCACGCTCCGCACCGCATGTACTCAAAGGAGAGGCCATGACCGATGTCGGCAAGCTGACCCAGCCCGACGTGGAAGATCCACCTGAGCAGAAGCAGCGATCCACGGCGCACTATGTGCTGGTCACGGTCGCGGTGATGATGATGATGGAGGCGACCGTCTTCTCCGCCCTCATGTTCACCAACATCCTGCACAACATGATCCCGCCCTTCACCCCGGGTCAGTTGCCGTGGATCGTGACCATCACCTTCCTGGTCGGCAGCGCACTGCAGCCGCTCGCCGGAAAGCTCTCCGACGTGTTCGGTTACAAGAAGCTGTTCATGGCAGCGGTGCTGCTCTTCCTCATCGGCTCACTCCTCGGGGCGCTGACGTCCACGTTTCCGATGATGATGGTGGCACGAGTCCTGCAGTCATCCGTCATCGCACTGCCCGGCGTCAACTACGCGTTCTTCCGCGAGTACCTGCCCAAGCGGATGGTTCCCATCGTGATCGGCCTGAGCGCGACGGGAGTCGGGGTCGCCGTCGCCATAGGGCCGATCATCAGTGGTGCCCTGGTGGGCTCGTTCAGTTACCACTCGGTCTTCTGGTTCTGCTCCCTCTACATGCTCGTCCTCGCGCCGATCGTGTACTTCGGCGTTCCCGACGTCGGGCGCCGGAGCAGGCACAGGATCGACGTCGCGGGCGCGGTCGTGCTCACCCTCGGCATCGGCATGCTGCTGTTCGGCTTCACCCAGGGCTCGAGTGAGGGGTGGACGTCGATCGGCACGCTCCTGCCCTTCGCCATCGCGGTGCTCTCGTTCGTCGGGTTCGTGGTTCTGGAGAACCGCCTGCCCGAACCGCTGATCGACATGAAACTGCTGGCGGCTCCGGCGCTGCGGACCTCGCTGCTGATAGCGCTGTTCGCGTCGGTCCCCACGTCTTCCGCCGGATTCCTGATCCCGCAGATGCTGGAGAGCCATTCCGGCGGCGGCGTGACGTACGGAATGGGCCTGTCCTCGTTCCATGCGGGTCTGTTCGGGTTGTTCACAGGTGTCGTGACCATCGTCTGCGGGCCGCTCGGCGGCTACCTGTGCCGACGACACTCGCCGCGACTGGTCGTCCTGCTGTGCTCCGTCATCGGCGTCGTCGCCTCGGTGGTGATCGCGTTGGCGCACTCCCACCTGTGGGAGTACGCGATCAGCATGATGCTGTTCGGGATCGCGACGGGCTTCTACTACGCGGGGACGGTCAACCTGGTCATCGAGGCCGTTCCGCCGCGTCTCACCGGTGTGAGCGGCGGGCTGCAGGCGACCACCTCCGCACTCACCGCCGGTGCCGCGCCGGTGCTGGCGACCGTGGTGCTCGCGCTCTACGTGGTGGGGGGCACCAGCCCTGCCTACGCCGGAAAGGGCTACACCTACGTCTTCCTGGGAGTGGCGGCCCTCGGTGCGATCTCCGTCGTACTGAGCTTGTTCATGCGGCACGGTCGCGCGCAGGCGACCGGCGGCGCGGCGGTGGCGGACTGACGCCTCGCGGCCCGACGCCCCACCGCTGCCGCCCCGACCGGGAGGTCGGGGCGGCAGCGGTGCCTGTGACACAGCTGACAGGGCGGACACAGTTCGGCGGCATGGACGGAAAGCCATACTGTAAGTAGGTTGATAAGAAACCGTGCGACGTGCCTTCCGACGAGTTCCGCGGATCTGGAGTCCGGCGCACCCAACCAAGGGGCCGCCGTGTCGTACGAGCCGGACAGCATCACCGTCACCGGAAACGTCCAGCGCCAGGCGTGGCTGGACCGCGTCGTACCCCCGGTGGAACAGGTCAGGCCCGGCCTGTGGTCGATCCCGACGGTGTTCCCGAACAACCCGCTGCGCTACGTGCTGAGTTATGCGGTCGGCTACGCGGGAGGAGTCGCGCTCGTCGACACCGGATGGCCGTGCGAGGACGCCTGGGACGGCCTGGTGGCGGGTCTCGGCGAGGCAGGTTGGGACATCACCGATGTCCGGGCCGTGCTGGTCACCCATGGCCACGCCGACCATTTCGGCCTGGCCCGCCGTGTCCGCGAGGTCAGCGGAGCATGGATCGGGATGCACGAGGCGGATGCGGGCCCGCAGCGGGAGTTCGCCGGCTTCGACTCCTTCAAGCAGGCCAACGACGCCTGGCTCGCCCACCGGGGTATGTCCCCCGACCTGGCGACGGGCGTCGATCAACCGCATCCGGGGATGTTCAAGCGGTTCGACGTGGTGCCCGACAGGCTGATCCAGGACGGCGACCGGCCGCTGGGGCCGGGCTCCTCGCTCTCGGCGATCTGGACCCCCGGCCACACTCCGGGGCACATCTGCTTCTTCGACGCGGAGCGGAACCTGATGCTGACGGGAGACCACGTCCTGCCCAGGATCACCCCGAACATCAGCCCCGCGCCGGGCGTCGAGGACGACGTCCTGGGCGACTACTTGTCCTCGTTGCTGCTGTTGACGGAATACGACGACGCCGAGGTCCTGCCGGCGCACGAATACCGGTTCACCGGTCTGAGCCGCCGCGTGCACGACCTTCGGCGCCACCACCGCGACCGCCTGGCCGAGGTGATCGACGTGGTCCGCGCCGAACCCGGTGCGGACACGGTCACCGTCACGGCCGGACTGAAGTGGAGCCGGTCCTGGTCGCAGATGCAGGGCCCGCCCCGCCGCTTCGCGATAGGCGAGGCCTACGCACACCTCGTCCATCTGGCTCGCACGGGCTCCGTCGTCAACAAGGGCGTGGACGTCGACGCCTGGCACCTGGTCCGCGATTCGCTGCCCGACCTCGGCTGAACCGGCCCGGGGCGGGGGCGCCGGCCCGCGCGCCCCGCTACCACGTCGGGATCGCCACGTCGGACTCCTCGCCGGCAGGCTCGGCGGCCTGTCGCGGGCGCGGGCGGCGGCGAGCGGACGCCGGCCGGGAGGGCGCGGACGCACCGGGGAGCCCGTCCGGACCCGGTCCGGGGGCCAGCGCGCGCATGTCGTCGATGAGCGCGTGCAGCACGTCGTCCCGCAGCGTGTAGAAGAAGTTGCGGCCCTCCTTGCGGACGGCGAGCAGGCCCACCTGCACCAGGATCTTCGTGTGGTAGGAGATCGTGGGCTTGGACACCTCCAGGGTGTCCTCCAGGGTGCTGGCGGCGAGCTCATCGACCGCGGCGACCTGGGAGACGATGCTCCAACGCACCGGATCACCCAGGGCCTTGAAGACGTCCGCGGGACCGAGCTCCGGTGACGCCGCAGCCTGCCGCAACCGGCTGGTCCCGGCGATCCTGGCCATGCGTGCCGCCCTTCGCTTCTGTCGCTGCTGCGGCCCCATGCTATCGCCGGGCACCGCGCGGTGATCGACGGTGGGCGGCCAATCCCGCGCTTGCTACATTGACTCTCTATTACTATCGAAGTATCGAAGTATCCTGTCCGACTCGCACAGCCGGACGCGTCGACTCTCCCGGAGGTCCTGCAGATGCCCGATGACGCCGTGCCCTCACCCCGCAGCATCTACCTCGACGGCACATGGCACGCCGCCGACTCGGGTGCGGAGTTCGATGTGACGAACCCCGCCGACGGCACCGTGCTCGGGCGCGCCGCCGACGCCGGCGCCGCCGAGACCCGCCGGGCGATCGAGGCGGCGAGCCGCGCGTTCCCGTCCTGGTCGACGGCGACCGCCTACGAACGGGCGGCCGTCCTGGAGCGCGCGCACCGCGCCATGACCGACAACGCCGAGCGGCTGGCCCGGCTGATGACCCGCGAACAGGGCAAGCCGATCCGTGCGGCCCGCAATGAGGTGCGCTACGCCGCGGACTTCCTGAGCTGGTACGCGGAGGAGGCGAAGCGGGTCTACGGCAGCACGATCCCCTCGTCCCGCCCCGGTCACCGGTTCCTGACGATGCGCCAACCGGTCGGCGTGGTCGCCGCGATCACACCGTGGAACTACCCGATATCGATGATCACCCGCAAGGTCGCGCCCGCGCTGGCCGCAGGCTGCACCATCGTACTGAAGCCGGCCGAGCAGACCCCGCTCTGCGCTGCCGCGGTCGTCGACCTGCTGCACGAGGCCGGCGTTCCGGCGGGCGTGGTCAACCTGGTCACCACGAGCGACCCCGGCCCCGTGGCCGATGCCATGCTGGCGGCCCCGGAGGTGCGCAAACTGACGTTCACCGGGTCCACCGACGTCGGCACGATGCTCAACGCCAAGGCCGCGCGAACGGTGAAGCGGGTCTCGCTGGAACTGGGCGGTCATGCTCCGTTCATCGTGTTCGGTGACGCGGACCCCGCGCGGGCGGCGAAGGGTCTGGGCCTGGTCAAGTTCCTCAACAGCGGGCAGGCCTGCATCTGCCCGAACCGCGTCTTCGTCCAGCGTGCGCTGCTCGACGGCTTCCTCGACGTGCTGGTGGAGCGGGTGCGGGCGATGCGGGCGGGCAGCGGGCTGACCCAAGGCGTCACCATCGGACCGCTGATCGACGCCGCCGCGATGGCGAAGATGCGGCGTCAGGTCGCCGACTCGGTGGACAAGGGCGCCAAGGTCCTCGCCGGCGGCGAGCGGCTGCTCGGCGAGGGCTTGGCCGGTGGACAGTTCTTCGCGCCCACCGTGCTCACCGGAGTCTCGCCCGACATGGATGTCTACTACGAGGAGACCTTCGGCCCGATCGCCCCGATCATCCCGTTCGACGACGAGGACGAGGTGGTCGCGATGGCGAACGACACCGCGTACGGGCTCGCCGCCTACGTCTACACCAACGACCTCTCTCGCGCTCTCCGCGTCTCCGAGGCGCTGCGCTTCGGAATCGTGGGCATCAACGACATCAACCCGACCGGTGCCGCAGCGCCGTTCGGCGGGATCAAGGAGAGCGGTCTGGGCCGCGAGGGCGGCCCACAGGGAATCGACGAGTACCTCGACACCAAGCTGGTCGGTATCTCGCTCTGATCGGCAGGGACAGACAGACGCCACGGTGCCGGTACCGCCCGCGGGCGGTACCGGCAC
>NZ_JBHYXC010000065.1:0-27754 GCF_042751495.1 Streptomyces sp. NPDC059373
GGGTGTTCTTTGCTCCTCGCTACGGCCGGCCCCCGGGCCGGGGGGGTGTGCGGCTTACGAACCGCCGCCATCCTCTGCTGCTCGTCCGCCCCGCCCTTTCCGGTGGTGACGAGCTTTCCGCTCGACGGGGCTGGTCAGTCCGTGCCGAGCTCCATCGCGGCGCGGTCCAGCATCTCCTCGTCACCGGAGACCTCGCCGCGGGAGGCGATGGCCTCGGCGCCGCCTTCCGGCATGGTGCCGATCAGCCCGGTCGCGGCCGCCTGGGCGGCACCGATGGCGGGATGGGCGGTGCCGATCAGGCCGAGCACGGCGTACTGCTCCAGCTTGGCGCGTGAGTCGGCGATGTCGAGGTTGCGCATGGTGAGCTGGCCGATCCGGTCCACCGGGCCGAACGCCGAGTCCTCGGTGCGCTCCATGGACAGCTTGTCCGGGTGGTAGCTGAACGCCGGGCCTGTGGTGTCGAGGATCGAGTAGTCCTCACCGCGCCGCAGCCGCAGCGTCACCTCGCCGGTGACGGCCGTGCCGACCCAGCGCTGCAGCGACTCGCGCACCATCAGCGCCTGCGGGTCCAGCCAGCGGCCCTCGTACATCAGCCGGCCGAGGCGTCGTCCCTCGTTGTGGTACTGGGCGAGGGTGTCCTCGTTGTGGATCGCGTTGACCAGGCGCTCGTACGCCGCGTGCAGCAGGGCCATGCCGGGCGCCTCGTAGATGCCGCGGCTCTTGGCCTCGATGATCCGGTTCTCGATCTGGTCGGACATGCCCATGCCGTGGCGGCCGCCGACAGCGTTGGCCTCCATCACCAGGTCGACGGGGGAGGCGAACTTCTTGCCGTTGATCGTCACTGGGCGGCCCTGATCGAAGCCGATCGTGACGTCCTCGGTGCCGATCTCGACTTCAGGGTCCCAGAACCGCACGCCCATGATCGGCTCCACGGTCTCCACACCCGTGTCCAGGTGCTCCAGGGTCTTGGCCTCGTGGGTGGCGCCCCAGATGTTGGCGTCGGTGGAGTACGCCTTCTCTGTGCTGTCGCGGTAGGGCAGGGCGTGGGCGAGAAGCCACTCCGACATCTCCTTGCGGCCGCCGAGCTCGGTCACGAAGTCCGCGTCCAGCCAGGGCTTGTAGATCCGCAGGTGAGGGTTGGCGAGCAGGCCGTACCGGTAGAACCGCTCGATGTCGTTGCCCTTGAAGGTCGACCCGTCGCCCCAGATCTGTACGTTGTCCTCGAGCATCGCCCGGACCAGGAGGGTGCCCGTGACGGCGCGGCCGAGCGGCGTGGTGTTGAAGTAGGCACGGCCGCCCGAGCGGATGTGGAACGCCCCGCAGGTGAGCGCGGCCAGGCCCTCCTCGACCAGCGCCGCGCGGCAGTCGACCAGGCGCGCGATCTCGGCACCGTAGGTCTTCGCGCGGCCGGGCACCGAGGCGATGTCGGGCTCGTCGTACTGGCCGATGTCGGCGGTGTAGGTGCACGGGATGGCGCCCTTGTCGCGCATCCACGCGACCGCGACCGAGGTGTCGAGGCCGCCCGAGAAGGCGATGCCGACGCGCTCGCCGGAGGGAAGGGAGGTGAGGACCTTGGACATAGGAAGAGTATGCACTGTCGCGTATGATCATGCAAAGCCGTTTCGGGTCCTGTGCCGCCGGGGCGAAGAAGCTCACGGCACGTAGCCGAGGAGGATGCCGCGGACAGTGAGTTTCGGACCGGGTCGAGAGCGTCACCAGGACGTGGGACGAACCCCGCGGGACCGTCGCGCGAACGCTCCTGGCGCCGCTCGACAAGTACGGGGTGAGACTGTCGTCCGGCGGTCGGAGATGGAGATTCCGTGGAACCGGAACACGAGGAGCACGGTGACCGCGACAGCGATGCCCAGCTGACGCGGGCGGCGGCCGACGCGGGGGAGTTCACGCCGCTGGTGGAGAAGTACTCGCCCGCCCTGCACGGCTACTTCGCCCGGCGGGTGCCAGGCGCGGCGGACGATCTGCTGGCCGAGGCGTGGTTGCAGGCGTTCGCCGCGCGGCGCACGTTCGACGCCTCGCGCGGATCGGCGCGCGGCTGGCTGTTCGGGGTGGCCCGCAACGTACTGGCCGGATATGTGCGGCGAGCGGCGCGGGAAGGGGCCGCGCCCGGGGCGGATGTCACCGACCCGTGGCAGGCGGTGGACCAGCGGCTGGACGCGGCTGCGCTGGCTCCCGCACTGCGCCGGGCGCTGGCCGAACTGCCCGCCGAGGAGCGGGAGGTGATGCTGCTCGTCAGCTGGGAGCAGCTGACGCCGACCGAGGCGGCCGCCGCCGTCGGCATCCCGGCCGGGACGGCCCGTTCGCGGCTTCACCGGGCCCGGGGCCGGTTGCGCAACCACCTCGCGCCGGCCCGCGCGGCGGGACGGAACCTGAGCGTGGCGGGAGACCTGACATGAGTACGTACGACGTGGAGGAGACCGGTATGACCGAGCGGCAGGCACTGTTGGACTTCCCGGGCGCCGAGGCACTGCAGGCCGCGGGACGGGTCGAGCCGCCGTCGGCGCAGGCGCTGGCCCGGGCGCTGGCGGCGGTCGAGGCGGCCGCACGGGAGGACGCCGTGGTGACGCCGTTCCCGCGCCGTCGCCGGGTCGTTGCCATCCTGGCCGCCGCCGCGGTGGCGGCCGGTGTGCTGGCGTACGTGAACACGGGGGCGGCGCCCGCGGACGCGCGGCGCGCGTCGCAGGCGGCCTCCGCGTCCGTCTTCCTCAATGACGTCGCCGAGGTGGCTGACACGAGGCCGGCCGGCTCGGGCAAGTACTGGAAGACGCATTTCCCGTTCGGTGATGAGTACGTCTCGCGGTCCATGCACGACTACTTCGTCATCAAGGGCCAGACCTCCACCAAGGGGCGTCGTCCGAACTGGGACCTCGGGCCGAAGAGCCTCGACTGGAACGGCCTGGACCGGCTGACCACCGACCCGGCGCAGTTGCTCAAGCTGATGCAGAGTTCGACGGAGTCCGCCGACCAGAACGCCTTCCAGCAGGCGAGCTACCTGCTCGGCGGGGCCCCGGCGAGCCCGAAGCTGCGGGCGGGGCTCTTCCAGGCGCTGGCACAGATCAAGGGCGTCAAGCTCGGCGGCACCGTCAAGGACAGTGTCGGGCGCAGCGGGACAGAACTGGTGTTCAACGGGGCCACGTTCAGTGACCGGATGATCATCGACCCGAAGACGAGCGTGCTCCTGGAGAGCGTCGAGACGTGGGTGAAGGGCGCCAACGTCGGCAAGGCCGCCCACCGGACCTACCTGTCCGTCGGCCTGACCGACAAGATCGGCTGACGGGAACGATCCCGTACGCGGGGCGCCGGAACCCGTTCCCCACGGGTTCCGGCGTGCAAGCGACGGTTCTCCCTCCGCCTCTCGACCGCCCCGGTCATCGTCGGCGTCGAACCACCGAATCGCAGCAGGTTGTCACTCGGCGGTGAGTTCCATGAGCTGCTCGGCGGCGGTGGTGCTGCCCTGATCCGCGAGGCGCCGCAGTCCGCCCATATCCGCGCCACCCTGAGGGGGCTCACCGCGCAGCGGAAGCCGACCCGATGACCACCACTCGGGCCCACTCGGGCGGCGCGTCCGGTACGTAGTGGGGATTGTCCTCGTCCCACGACCGGGCTGCGTGCTGCCGAGGGAACAGCCCTACCACCGTCCGGCACGGCGGTCGCGTGCCCGGCTAGGGCGTCCGGCCGTCGGTCAGGACCACGATGACGTCCGGTCGGTGCCGCGCTAGGAGCGCCTTGGCGAAGCCCGTGCGCAGATCCGTACCCCCGCCGCCCACCAGCGGTATTCCCTCGGCACGGCACAGCGGGTGCACGATCCGGGCCGCCGCGTCGCACGGCAGCACGGTGACCAGGTCTCGACGGCCGCCGACGGCACGGGAGATCGCGGCAACTTCGAGGAGCGCGCTGCCCAGTCCGGTGTCACTGACGGAGCCGGATGTGTCGATGACCCGCGGGCCGCCTGCTCAGGCCGTCCGCACCGACTGCCTTTCGTTGAGCCGGCTGTAAATCCGTTCCGGAGTCAGGGGCAGTGCGCGGAAGCGGAGGCCGGTGGCGTCGTGGAGTGCATTCGCCAACGCGGGGGCCACCGGGTTGATGCAGCATTCCGCCATCCCCTTCGACCGCATGGGCCCGACGGAATCCGCCGAGTCCACCAGGAGCAGGTTGGTGCGGGGGATATCGGCGTAGGTGGGGATCCGGTAGTTGCGGAGGTTGGGGTTGACCATGACGCCGTTCGCGTCGACGTGGTAATTCTCGGTCAGAGTGAAGCCGATTCCCTGGGCGACACCGCCTTCTACCTGTCCCCGGACTTGCGCGGGGTTGATGACTACGGCAGCGTCGGTCGCCTGGACGCTGTAAAGGATACGGATCTCACCCGTCACCCGATGGACGGCGATTCGGAAGCCCTGGGTATTGGAGACGATGCTTCGGGGTGAGCCGTAGGCCTTGCGGGCGGCGGTGAATCGAATTCCGCGTGCCCGGGCCAATGCGACGAGTTCGGCCAACGACACGCGCTGGTCGCCGCAGAGGACACCCTCGTCGTCCATCGAGCACATCACGAGGTGGACGCCCGTGTGCGCGGCGGCAAATTCCAGGATGCGGTCGCGCACGGCATTGGCCGCTCGAAGTACCGCGTTGCCTGCCACGAAAAGGCCCGCACTCGCAAAGGCACCGGTGTCGAATCCCGTGCGGTCGGTGTCGGATTGCACCAGGCGAATCCGCGACGGCGTCGTGCCCAGCTGGTTGGCCGCGATCTGGACATGCGCGGTCGACGTACCTTCGCCGAATTCGACTGTCCCGACGGCCAACTCGTACATGAGGTCGTCGCCAAGCGTGACCCAGGCCTCGGAGATGTGTTCGGTCGGGGGCGCGGTCTCGTGCAGTGAACTCGCGACGCCGGTTCCGACGAGCCACCCGGGGCCGGGGGACGGCTCATCGGCGGTACGGGCCATGGCGTCATCCACCAGATCGATGCACTTCGCGAGTCCGTCCTCGGTGAATATCACGTCGTCGGGACCGTCATCCGTGGCGACGAGCGGATCGCCCGGTCGCACGATATTGCGCCGTCGCAGTTCGAGCGGATCGATGTGCAGTGCGAGTGCCAGTTCGTGCATCGCCGATTCCACGGCGTACGCCGGTTGCGTCATCCCGTAACCGCGCAGCGCCCCGCTCGGGACGGTGTTCGTATAGACGGAGAACGCGTCGTACTTCTTGTTGGGGCAGCGGTAGATCATGACGGCAGCGCCGCCTGCGAAGAGCGTTTCGCCGCCGTGGTTGCCGTAGGCGCCCGTGTTCGACACATTGCGGACTTGGAAGGCCGTGAGCGTTCCGTCTGCCTTCGCGCCGAGCTTGACCGTCAAGGTCATGGGATGCCGTGGCGAGGCTGTTGTGAACTCCTCCTCGCGGGTGTATTCGAAGCAGACCGGTCGCCCGGTGTCCAGGGTGGCGAGCGCGACAAGGTCCTCCGAGATCACTTCCTGTTTGCCGCCGAAGCCGCCGCCGACGCGTTTGCAGAACACGCGGAGCTGGTCCGGGCGCAGTGCGAACAGATGCGCGAGTTTGACTTTCGCGATCGACGGTGACTGCGAACTGGTGCGGACGTTCAGACGACCGTTCTCCATCCAGGCAATCGACCCGTGGGTTTCGAGATGCGCGTGTTGCACTCGCGGTGAGGAGTACGTGCCTTCGTGGATCACGTCGGCTTCGGCGAACCCTGCGTCGATATCGCCGATGTGCGAATGGATTTCGAGCAGGATGTTGTGGACGGGGTCGCGGACGAATGGATCGTGCGTGCCGTGCAACTGTGGCGCCCCCTCGGCCATTGCCTCTTCGGGGTCGAATACCGCCGGCATTTCCTCGTATTCGACGACGACCCTTCGACAGCCCTCTTCTGCCGCCCCGACCGTGTCGGCCAGAACCGCAACGACGCGTTGGCCGACGAAGCGGACCGTGTTGTCGAGGATGAAGGTGTCGTCCGGATCGACAAGATGGTCGGTGTGGATCGCCGTGGTAAAACGCTTCCGCGGCACGTCTTCCCAGGTGTAGACCCGATGCACGCCGGGAACTGCGAGTGCGGCGGTCTTGTCGATCGAGACGATCCGGGCGTGCGCGTGCGGTGAGTGCAGCACCTTGAGGTGCAGCATGCCTTCGATGTGGGTGTCCATCGTGAACTCGGCGCGACCGGTCACCACGTCGTTGGCTGCCGGCGCGCTGACGCTCGTCCCGACGGCCTTTCCCGGCGCGGCCGTCTCCACGCCGGCGACGCCCTTCACAGCATCCTCGATCCCTCGGTAGCCGGTGCAGCGGCAGAGGTTGCCCTTCAACGCCCGCGGCAAGTCCCTTTTCTGGGCCTCGGTGAACGTTGCCGACGTCATGATCATCCCCGCGGTGCAGAAACCGCATTGGAACCCCGGGGCGTCGCGGAACTGTCGCTGCATGGGATGCAGGTTGCCGGGTGATCCGAGACCCTCGATCGTCGTCACCTTACGACCGTCTGCGCGGAAGGCAGGGGTGATGCAGCTGTGCACCGGATTGCCGTCCAACCACACCGTGCATGCGCCGCAGTCGCCTGCGTCGCAACCCTTTTTGACGCCGTAGTGGCCGAGTGAGCGGAGGAACGTGCGCAGGCACTGGCCGGGGTCTGGTTCTTCGTCGAAGCTCTTGCCGTTCACGATGTATGTCATGCCGGGCCCCCAGCTATGAGTACGTGACGAATCTCTTCGGCGAAGTGCTTTGTCAGGTGGCGACGGTGGTCGGGGGTCCCGTTGGGATCGGCGAACCAGACGTCGGCGGGGACAACGTCGATGCTCTCCTGGAGAGTTCGGGCTTCGGGCATGGTGTCGAAAGCGATGCGCACAGGCCGTGTGGTGCCGGCTGTGATCGTGAGCAGCAGGTCGCTCGTTCCTGGCGTTTGAGTACCGATGAGGAATACCGTCGAACGCCCGAGGCGGGTCAGCGTGAAGCGGCGGTGCGCGGTGCGTTTCCTCAGGGCGCGCGCCGGAATGTCGATGCGCCGCAGGATTTCCCCGGGAGTGAGAATGTTCCGATTGTCGCCGGTCACGAAGTCGAGGGCATCGACGATGCGTGCGGACCCGTCAGGAGCCCACAGCTCGTACTGCGCCTCGAGTGCGACGGTCAGCGTGATCATCGGGCCGGCGGGCAAGGACATGCAGATGTTGCCGCCGACGGTCGCCGAGTTCCAGACTTTGAACGAGGACAAGAACGCCTCGCAGCTTTGCGCGAAAAGGGCGCCCGCGATCCAATCACCTTGCAGCGCAAAGGCGTACAGGTCGCGGATGCTGCACGTTGCGCCGATTTCGAGACCCGCATCGCTCGGGACGAGGGGATCCCAGCGCAATGCCGTCAGGTCGATCAGGCGGCGCAGGCTCGGCTGTTCCGCGGAGAACAGCCACGTGCCGCCTGCGAGCCAAGCGTCGCCTTCGCGCCAGTCCGCGCCTGGCCGATCGGACGGTCGCCGGACGACTTCGGTGATGGTGTTGAGGTCCATGGGACTGATCTCCCTCACGACGACAATCGTGCGACGACCGCCTACCGAGCTCGATCAACCAGCGCGTGGCGCTGCTCGCGCGCCTTTTTCGATTGCGGACATTCGGCTCGATGCACTCGTCGAATGGCGACGGTCACGATACGCGCTGGGAGCGGCACAACGTCGAGCGACAGAATCGAATTCTGGCCGCTGCGGTCGAACTGCTCGAGGTAGGACCGGCAGGCGCGGAGATTCCCGGCCAGTATATCGCAGGAGAGGTCGGCCTCGCCAAGTCAGCGCTTCGGCGTGAGTAGGTGCCCTTCAGGGTGGTGACGCGAGTGGCGAAGCGGCTGGGACGAATTCGTCCGCGAGATTGCACGCGGTGAACTCGTCCGAATTGCAGGGGATCTCGGGTCAGGTCGGCCGTGCGGGGAGAGTGCAGGCGGACCCTCTCCTGCCGTGGCCCGCAGGGCCCTCAGCGCAGTAGGGCTTCCAGGAAGTCGGTCCCGAGTCGCGCGCTCGCGCCGAGGTCGAGATGGTGCAGGACGTAGCGGCCGCGCCGCCGGGTCGTGACCAGGCCGGCCTTCTTCAGGACGGCGAGGTGGCGGGAGACCTCGGGCGCGGTGAGCTGCCAGGCGGCCGCCAGTTCGCCCGTGGTGTGCTCGCCCCGGGCGAGGGTGCGGGCGAGCCGGATGCGCGCCGGGTGGGCGAGCGCCTCCAGGCGCTGCTGGAGCTGGTCCAGAGTGACGGGACGCGGAACGGCGGGCTCCGCGACGGGATACTGCACAACGGGCCGCCAGGCCTGGGAGTGCACGACGACCAGGTGAGGGCGGCCGAAGGCAGTGGGGATGAAGGTGACGCCGTCTCCGGCCCCGCTGGTCGCGTTGTCCTGGAGTTTGTCGACGCTGATCCGCCCGCGCCCACGGTCGTACGACACCGCGGGTGAGACCGCGGCAAGTGCTTCGGACAGCCCGTGCCGTGCGAGAAGGTCCGCCTTGAGCCGTGCGTCGGCGGCCAGTTGGGGAAGCACCCGCGCCCAGGCGTCGGTGAAGAACGACGAGGCGCAGTCCTCCAGGAGGCGGCGTACGATCGCCCGCACCGCCGGAGGGTCGGCGAGCAGCCGGTCGGCGAAGGCGGCCTGCCGGGGGCCACGGGCCTGGGCCAGCTCGCGAGCGCGTTCGCGGGCTGCCGCGTCCACGAGCGGGGAGCGCGGCCGGAAGGTGATCCGTGACGAGCCGCAGGCCGTGACGAGGGCGGCGGCGACGTAGAGCTCGTCGTCGATGCGGTCGACCGCGTCGAGTTCCTCGGCGAGGGTCGCGGCGGGGTGGGCCGGGACGAGGAAGTCGGCGCGGGAGGAACGCCAGAGGAAGTCCGCTTCCAGCAGCCGGTCGGCGAGTTCCGGCTTGAGCGCGGCGACGGTACCGGTGGCCCAGCCGTGCAGCGACGGGTGGTGCGAGGGCTCGGCGAGCACATGCAGCATCGCTGTGAGCTCCGCGAGCGGTGAGGGGGCGAAGAGCAGCCGCTCGTGAGGCAGGCCCGTGATGTCGATTGTCACGCTCATGGCTTGATGGTCGCAGAGCCCTCAGGCGGCGGCGTGCGGGTTGACGACCTGCGTCAATCGACGTGACCGGCAGCCCGGCCCGACCGCAGCGTGGCTGCCATGAACATGGCCATGCATACGAAGAGTACGGGCCCCGGACTGCTCGCGGTGCCCGGCGGCCGACGCTACGCAGCGGCTCTGGTCGTGGACGCGCTCGGCTCCGGCCTCCTTCGGCCGTTCCTGCTGCTGTACGCGATCGGTGTACTACGGCTGGGCGTCGGAACCGCCGGGCTGGTGCTTTCGGCGGGCATGCTGGCCGGACTGCTGGCGGTGACCCCGCTGGGGCGGTGGCTCGACCGCGGCGCGCGGTCCACGGCGGTCGTGGTGACCTTGCTGACCCGCGCCGCGGGCGTCGGTGTGCTCCTCGCCGCCGACGGCACCGCCGGATTCGCGGTGGCCGCGACGCTGCTCGGCACCGGCACCCAGACCTGGCCCGCCACACACGCGGCGATGGTGGCCACCCTCATCCAAGGCCGGGCGCGGGACGCCGCCCTGGCCGCGAGCCGCTCGCTGCGCAACGCCGGGCTCGGCGCCGGCGCGTTGCTCGCGACCCTGGCCCTCGCCGGGGGAGCGGGCACGCTGCGCGGACTCGCGGTGGTCACGGCGGTGGGGTATCTGGCCGCCGCGCTTCTGGTCCGCTCCATGCGCGTGACGGCTCCCGCTGTGGCCACCGGCGCGCCCCGGCAGGATCGGCGTACGCAGCCCGCCCTGAAGGCGATCACCGTGCTCAGCCTGGCGAACCTGCCCTTCGCCCTCTGCTTCGACGTCCTCGAAATCGCCCTGCCCGTGCTGCTGGTGTCGCATCTGCACGCCCCGCCCGCCTGGTCCTCGGCGATCTTCGTCGGCAACACGGTCCTGGTGATCGCAGCGCAGGTCGCCGTCGTGCGCAGAGCGGCGAATCGGCCGCGTCGCACGGTGCTGGCCGGTTCCGGCCTGCTGCTCGCCGCGTCCTACGCCGGTTTCTGGGCGGCGGGCGGACTCGGCGGCCGGGCGGGCGCGACGGCGATCGCGGCCGTGGCCGTGCTCTACACCTTCGGCGAGATCCTCTACGCGGGCAGCGGCACCGCCCTGATCGTCTCCGAGGCCCCGCCGCAACTCCTCGGCCGTGCCCTCGCCCGCTGGCAGCTGTCGATGGGCCTGGGCCGCGCGGCGGCGCCCACAGTACTGACGGCCCTGCTCACCGTGGGTGCCGGGGCGCTCTGGACCACCCTTGCCGTCAGCACTCTGGTGGGCGCCGCGGTGGTGCGGCGTACCGGGGTCGGCTCTTCGCCCGGGGTCCGCCGAAGAACTCCGTGAGAGACGCGGTCGTCACACCAGCGGTGAAGCCCGTGCACGCCGAAGGCTGGTGCGGATGCGGATGCGGAGGCCACGGACGGCTTGGCCGGCCACGCGTCCGGCGGCGGCGACCCGGGAGGTGCTGCGGCCCGCCCGGTGGGAGTCGGGCGGGCCGAGTGGCTACCGGCGGCGCTCCGGGGTCAAACGCTGAGTGCCCAGATGAGGGTGACGGCGCCGGTGAATCCGATGGCGCCGAGAGTGGTTCCGGCGATGGCGGTCCACAGGCGGCCCGCGCCGCGGCGGGCGTGGTGGATGCCCATTGCGCCGAAGGTGACGGCGAGGGCTCCGGCGATGATCCCCCATGGGAGCGTGGCGAACGCGAACGCGGGCACCCATGCGCCTATGGCGGAGATGGCGCCGAGGACAAGTGCGGTGGGGCCCAGGGCGACAGCGGGTGTGTCGGTCCGGTCGGGCACGGTCGGTTCAGGCATGAACGGTTCCCCCAATTTGAACGGGTTCAAATTCTGCACTGATCGTACCGCCAGAAGGTGCGGCGGCTGAGTTCGGGTGGGCCCAGTCGTCGAAGGGGGTCGGCGCTGGACGCGGCCCGGACGAGAGACCGTCGACTTCTACAGGTTTTGAGGCGTCGTCAGCAGATGACCGCGCAGCCGAGGGTCAGGAAGGCCCGGTGGATGCCGGCGCGGATCTCCCAGCGGATGGGCAGTCGGCCGAACCAGTGCAGGAGGGCGAAGGCCGCTACCACGACCCAGCGGTTCCTGCCCAGGCCGCTGCCGTGTTCCGTGCCATGGCGAGCGATGAGCGGGCGGATGCCCAGCTCACGGCTGACCTCCCTCCCGAGGGTCCGGCTCGTTGAGCCGCGCCGGCGCTCGGGTCCCCTCTCCGCCGCTACGCGCCCTGCCCGCCGCCTTCGTCGAGGCGGTCGTGGCGGGCCGGGTCCTGCTGGGCCGATCACGCCTCGTCGCACAGCAGGTTGAGCCGCTCCGCGATCCGGTCGACCCGGGACGTGCCTTCGCTGCGCAGCCCGTACACGCCGGTGAGGGGCACACGGCTCCCGTCGAACAGGATCGCCGTCGGGTGCTCCCACAAGGGCCCTCGCCTCGACAGGTCGACCTCACTCTCGACCTCCACCAGGTCCTCCCACGCCACGAACCGCGTCCTCCAAAACCCACGGCTGCGAATGCCCTCCGGCGAGACCCGGATCCGCATGGTCACCGCCCGCCAGCTGAGCCACGCCCAGGCCAGCCCGATCCCTCCGTACAGCCAGGGACGCAGAGCTCTCGGCGCGCCCTCGGCACCGCCTATGCCGCCCAGCGCCAGCAGCTGAATGCCCGCTGTCACGAGAGCACTTGCCCACAGAACCCTGATGCTCTGGTGCATGTTGTCTGCATACCGCCTACCGGGACCGCCGGCATCCCCCTGGACACCGCGCCTCGTCGCACTTCCAGCCCTGCGGCGAAGCGCGTCAAGCCCGCTGCCGCAAGGTAAGCAGGAATCGCCCGGCTTCAGCCGGGAGAGCGCTTCAAGAACAGGGTGATGGCGGTGATGCCCCGGGCCACGCACGATCGCTTGTCTTGTCGGTCACGGCGGTGCCGTGTACAGCAGGACGCGGTCGGCTGGAACGGTGCCGTCTTGCTCTCCCACTCCTCCCGGAAGTTCGCCTCGCCGAACAGCCCCCAGAACATCGCACCGTGCGTCCAGCGCCGTCCGCCCGTCCGCCCGTCCGGATCGCCTCCCGGGGGAGCGGGTTCAGCGGGTGAGCTGACGGGCGCGCAGGTAGGCCCAGCGCAGCAGAGCGGCCGTGACGGCGGCGCTGGTGAGCGCCGCCACCACGGTCGCCGACGCGGTCGCGGCATGCAGCGCCTGCGTGAACGGGATGGCCAGCAGCGCGATCGCGGTGAGCGGGCCGGCCGCGTACCAGGCGAGGAACAGCAGGGGACCGGCGCTGCCGGTCGGGGACTGCGCTGCCGGATTCATCAGCAGGTGCTGCTTGCTGGCCCCCCGGCAGGCGTTGACCAGACCCGCCGCCAGCAGTGCGGGTACCGCCGCGGGTGCCAGCGCGGCCCGCTCCATGCCGCCCAGTGGAAGGACCACCGCCGCCGCGACGCACGACACCACAAGCGCCGCCGCCCCCGGCACGAACGCGTGCCGCATCATCAGGCCCGGATACGGATACGGCGCCCACGAGCCACGCCGGGTGTCATCGGTCTCCAGCCGTGCGGATTCCAGGAGTTGGGCCACGGCCCCGTACCCGAATCCCAGCGCCACGAGGATCGCGGCCAGCGCCGCCCCCCGGTGCGCGTTGACCGCGAGAACCGCCCCCAGAACGGCGATCACCGCCAGCATCGCCGACTTGACGACCCGGATCGGTGCCCGGAGCAGCGCCAGGCAGTCACGCCACGGCACCGCCAGGAAGGCGTGGCGCGGCGTCCGCAGCCGGAACCGGGCGGGCCGCCCGCCCCCGGCCGCCCCGGCCGCGACCTGGCGGGCCGTACGCAGTTCGAGGGTGAGCAGCGCGCTCATCACCCCGGACGCCGTCCGCGAACGCCGCCGTACCGCGGCGAGCGGCAGAGCACCGCCCACCGCCCGGTGCGCGAGCAGCAGGCAGCCGGCGGTCAGCGCGAGCAGCAGCCCGGCGGTGACCGGTCCGCCGGGCACCGCGGCCGGCGTGGGGGACAGCGCCGCCAACCCCGCCCAGCCCCACGGCCCGGACCACAGCTCGACCCGCTCCAGCCACGGCACGGCATGCCCGTCGGCGGCCAGCGCGCTCTGCCCGGCGAGTGCCAGGACCACGAAGGACGCGTACGGGGTCAGCGCCCGCACCCAGCCCGCCACGCGCGTACTGGTCGCGACCGCGACCCCGAGAGCCGTCGCGAGCAGCGGCACACACGCCGCCCCGGTGAGGCACCAGGCGAACCCGGCCGGCAGCCCCACCTTGACCGTCAGCCCCAGCGCGACCATGCCGATCGCGGCGGCCAGCACCCCGGCGCCCGCCGCTGCCGCGCACGACATCCAGAACCACGGCCGCAGCACACGCCCGATCCGCACCGGCTGCGCCAGCATCCAGTCGACGCTCTCGCGCGGCGGCACCACCGGCCCCCGCCACAGACCGTCCCGGGCACCCAGCAGCAGGCACCCCACCGTGAGCGCGGCGATCCCGGCGGGCATTGCCGCCAGGATCGCGGGACCGTGACCGGTGTAGTCGGCGCCCATGGACGCCTGCAGGAACAGGCCCATGCTGGGCAGCACGCCCCACACGACGGCCAGCAGCAGCACGCAGTAGACGACATACCCGATCTGACCGGCCCGTCGCCGCCGGTGCGGTGCCCGCAGCTCGCGCAGCAGCCGCAGTGTCTCGGCGGTCCAGTCGTCCTCCGCGGACCAGTCGGCCGATCGCTCCTCGGCCGGCTGAGTGACCGTACTCACCTGGCCTCGCTCTCTGTGCCCGCCAGCCACGAGTCGCCCATGGCGTCCGGGCCGGCCAGTACGTCCTCGGGCGTCCCGTCGGCGACGATCCTGCCCTCGCGCAGCACCAGCACCCGGCTCGCGACCGAGCGGGCGAGTTCCGCGTGGTGGGTGACCAGCAGCACGCCCACCCCCTCGTCGGTCTCCGCTGTGATCAGGTCGGCCAGCCGCCGCCGGGCGCCGGGGTCCAGCCGCTGCTCGGGTTCGTCGAGCAGCAGCAGGTCCCGGGGCCGTACGAGCGCCGACGCCAGCAGCAGTGACTGCAGCTGCCCCGACGACAACGCCGACGGCAGGGCGTGCGCATGCCCGCTCAGCAGCCGCTCGGCGAGCACATGGTCGATCCACTCCTCCGCGCCCTCCACCCCGTGTGCGACCGCCACCAGCTGAAGGTGCTCCCGGACGGTGAGATCCGGATAGCACGCCGCCGTGTCCCCGACGACCGCCACCCGCGCCCGTACCCGCGGATCGTTCTCGTCCATCGGCAGCCCGTCGAACGTGACCGTCCCCGTCGTCGGGCTGTCCCGGGCGGCGGCTATGCGCAGCAAAGTCGACTTCCCCGACCCGTTGTGGCCGAGCAGCGCGACGCACTCACCCGCCCCCAGCGACAGATCGACCCGGTGCAGCACCTCCCGCCGGTCGTACGTGCGGCTCACGCCCTTCAATTGCAACAGCGGTACGCCCACGGACCGGACTCCTCGAGGCCACGAAACACATCGGACTCCGGCCCCGCGTCGCGTACGTCGCCCCGGACCGGCTCCAGCCATTGTCCACTCCGGCGCGGGGCGCCGGGCGCGCGGTGCTCCGCGAGCGCTGGGAGGAGGGCGATAGGGGAGGGTTACGGGCGCCGTCCGCACGCGGAGATCATCGGGGCGGTGGCCAGGTCGAGGCGTCCGGTGCCGACGTTGGCCAGGTGGCGATCGATTTCCTCGTCGGTGGCGAGCCCTTCCGCCACCAGACGGCCGCGGATCTGCCGCACGGTCGCGGCCTCAAGGACGGCGCATGCCGGCGCGGTGATCGGGAAGTACGCGTCGGCCCGCACGTCCTCCAGACCGGCCTCGCGCAGCAGCCTGGGCAGGGTTCGCCCATACGCGAAGTCCGCGCCGCGTGCCGCCATCAGGGCGCGGAAGCCGGATCGCAGTCGGTTGGCGAGCACCTGTTCGGGACCCGACTCGTCCGGGCACAACAGCGGCTGCAGCCCTGGGTCGGCGTCCTCCAGGAGCAGCCAGCCGCCGGGCCGCAGCGCCTGGACCATCCGGCGCAGTGCCTCGGCGCGGTCGGTGACGTGTACCAGGACCAGTCGGGCGTGCACGAAGTCGAAGCTGCCGGGCGGCGGCGGGTCGGCCGCCACGTCGTGGCGCAGCACCTCGACCACGCCACTGGCGACACTCCGGGTCCAGGACACGTCGATGTCGGTGGCGATCACCTTTCCGGAGGGGCCGACTCGCTCGGCCAGCCCGATGGGTACGGACGGACCGCCGGCGCCGACCTCCCAGCACCGCATCCCGGCAGCGATCCCGAGCCGGTCGACATGCCGGAACGTCACCGGATCGAACAACTCGCTGAGGGCGCCGAAGCGGATCCCTGCCTCCGACTCCTGGTTGTCCAGCAGGTAGCCATGATCCGTGTCGTGCTCAGCCATGTGGCGATTCTGGCAGAGGGGCAGCCGGTCCTCGGTCGCCGGGCTCCGGGCCCTCGCTCTCCGTCGGCGCGATGGCCGAACGCCTGCTCGCCGCCACTGGCAAGGAGCCCTTCGATCCGGCCAAGGCTGTGCGGGCGCCGAGGTCAGACGCTGGGCCGACGTAGCCGACTCCGTCGGCTTTCGACGTCAGATCCCCGCCTTCCCCATCACCCCGCTGACCGGGGGCCCGGCACGGCGTGGGTGTCCCAGAAACCGCTGGGCCCAGTCGGGAAAGGGCGGCCGTCCCGCTCAAGAGGCCCGTCGGGTGGTCAGCCTGCAGCCGCCGCAGGAAGCGGGGGCGCCGATGCGGTAGCCACTGGAGTCGGCCCGAGTTACGTACGATTCCTCCCGCACGACACGAAGCGGCCGGTGAGCTGACATACGTTGCATTGGTATGCAACGACGTTTGCGGACGTGGACTACAGCGGTCCGTCGGCTGCCGCGGACGCCCGTTTCTGCCACGCTGTCCCCTGGTCCGTCAGGCTGGCCAGCAGGGACAGCCCGTGGGCCGAGGGGCTGTCCGGCTCGGCGTGGTAGACGAGCAGCATCAGGCCGGTGGTGCCGGTGACGGCCAGCTTTTCCAGCCGGAGGTCGAGCGGGCCGAGTTGCGGATGGTCGAAGAGGGCGGTGCTGCCGGACCGGGGGCGGACGTCGTGGCGGGCCCACAGGCGGCGGAACGTCTCGCTGTGCACGGACAGCTCACCGACCAGCGCTGCCAGCCGCGGGTCGTCCGCACTCGTCCCGGCGTAGGCGCGCAGCGCGGCAGCCAGGCTCACGGTCAGGTCGTCCCAGTTCCGGTGCAGGTCGCGGACTGCGGGGTTGAGGAACGCCTCCCGCAGCAGGTTGACGCCCGTGCGGTGGGCCGGGGAGAGGGCCTCGGCAGGAGCGTTGGCCGCGCGCACATCCCCGATGGGTCCGATGACGAGCGCGGGTGACGTGGACCAGGACGCCATGAGCTGTCTGATGCCCGGAGGCACCGGCTCCGTACGGTACGGCTTGCGTTTTCGCGGTGCGTGCGCGGCGAGACCGTGCAGGTGGGCCGTGGCGGCGGCGTCGAGTTGCAGAGCGTCGGCGAGTGCGTCGACGACCTGGGCCGAGGGGTGACGGTCCCGGCCCTGCTCGAGCCGGATGTAGTACTCGGTGCTGATTCCGGCCAGCAGCGCCACTTCCGGGCGGCGCAGACCCGGAACCCGCCTGCGGGACACGTCGGGCAATCCGAACGCCTCCGGATGCAGCCGCGCCCGCCGTACGCGGAGGTATTCGCCCAGCGGTCCAGGGCTCTGGGTCCCCTGCGCCTGGCTTCCTTCCGAGACGTCCATTCCACCAGCGTAAACAGCTGTCTCCTGGTGTGCGTGGCCGTGCCGCTACCACCCTTCGGTGGGACACGACACGACTGCGCCTCGTGCCTAGCCGAATCGTCATTCCGGCGGCTGACCCGAGCGCCGGACGGGCAAGGACGCGGAAGGGCGGCGTGACATGCCGACGACCCAGGACATCGATCTGAGCGGGCTCAGCGCAGAGAGAGGCGGCTCGCAACCACTGCGCGGCTACCTGGCGCGGCCGTCGGAGGACGAACACGGCGCCGGTCCCTGGCCGGGTGTCGTGGTGGTGCACGAGATGGCGCTCGCTCTGCGGTTCGAGCAGTTGGCTGTCGCGTTCTGGGTCGAGAGCGCTCAAGGGGGCGCGGGGGCGGTGCATCCGACCGTCCCGACATGATCTACGCCGCCTCACATCTCCAAGTGCCGACCGACTTCCCGGCCACCCGTCACAGCACGAAGACCGTGCCTGACGAAACCACCCGGCCCACGGCCTCCGAACCCGCGCCTGACATCGTGTTCAGCAGGCGGGGCCCTGTCCGCAGGCGCACACCTGATCGAGGTCGACACCTACCACCGCAAGGAACTCCAGGAGGTCCGTGACGTCCTGCACCGGGTCAAGCGGGGTACGGCATCGGTCAGTAACGCGCGGGGGGAGCTGAACCGCAAGGCAATCCGAGCCAACGACTGGACTCTCAAGGGTGTCTGCCAGGCTCAGTGCGTGTGCGTGACCGAGCACCACCGGATGGAAGACGTAGGGATCTTCCACCACCTGCGCAGGAGCCAGCGCGACCTCAAGGAAGCCCTGGACCGGCTGCACGAGGAGCACCACGCCACCCACGACGTCCTGGAGAGCGTCGACGCGGCCCTCGTCCGTCTCGCCGAGCACCCGGGCGACTACGGCCCCGTCACCCGGCCGGGGAACTGCTCACCGACACCCTGCTGTCCCACTTCGCCCACGAAGAACGCGAACTGATCGCCCCTCTGTCCCGCTACGGTTTCCTACCCGGACAGATCTGAGAAGCGAGCGTCCACCGTCCCCCGGGGTTCTCCTGCTGGGGCCACCCCTGGCCGCTGAGGGGCCACTCATCGCTGTCAAAGCCACGTAGGTTTGTGCCGTCGAACATCGAGTGGTCTGGAGTCTGCGCACATGCGAGTACACGGATGACGACAAGTCCAGCCTCTGGGGCCGAGGCGTCCGCGAGCCCACCGGACTCCCTGCAGGCGACCAGCGGACTGATCATCTTTTTGAACGGCACGTCGAGCTCGGGCAAGTCGAGCATTGCCAGGGAGCTTGTAGGAGTCCTTGATGAGCCGTGCTTTCACATGCCCGTGGACGCGTTCCATGCCATGCGGTCGGGACCTGAGATGGCCCCGGACCAGCTGAGTGTCGTGCTCAAGCGCACCTGGATGGGATTTCACCGTGCGGTCGCGGGCATGGCTGAGGCAGGCAACGTCGTCGTCGTGGACCACGTCCTGAGTGAGCCGTGGCGCCTCCAGGACTGCTTGGCTCTGTTTTCCCCTCAGGACGTCGTCCTCGTCGGAGTGCGTTGTCCTCTGCCGGAGCTGGAACGCCGGGAGCAAGCGCGTGGTGATCGTCCGGCAGGGCTGGCTGCCCGCCAGTTCGACCGCGTCCATGCCCACGGCATCTACGACATCGAGTGCGACACCGGCAGTTCGAGCCCGATCGAGTGCGCCCGGGAGATCAAGGAGTTTCTTCACCGGCGGACGACCCCGACTGCGTTTGAACGTATGAGGCCGGGAAGCCTCGCCCAGCCGGCGGTCGGGCGGGACCAAGCTTCGGCTCTTCGATGACGGTGCCGTTGAAGGTGAGGCGGTCAACGATGGCCGCGCAGAGCCGGGGGTCGGTGAAGGTCTTGGCCCAGCCGCCGGAGGATTCGGTGGAGGCGAGGGCGACGCTGTTCTTTTCCTCGCGTTCGGTCAGGACCTGGAAGAGGCGTGCGTTGGCGCCGTGGCGGTCGAGTTGCATGGAGCCACATCGATACGTCGCAAAAGGTCGACGCGGCCGTAGCGGGCGATGGTCTTGTTCGGCTGCTTGTCGTTGGCGGCTTCGACCAGCTCGTTCACGAGCAGTGTCTGACGGGGAAGGCCGGCCTGTACGTCCGTGCTGCCCGTACGGGCCGGCCCTTCACCGGAAGGTCACCCTTCGGGGTGGCTCAGCTCCACGTCGAAGCCCTTGGCTCCGCCACCCTCGAGCGTGACGGCGGTGGCCACCGGGGGGTAACCACTGGCGATGAGCGAGTACCCGCCCGCGTCGAGGTCGGTGAACGCGTATGCGCCGTCCGGGCCGCTGGTGGCGGTGCCGACGACGTTCCCGGCCGCGTCGAGCAGGGTCAGCCGGGCATCGGCGAGCGGGCGGTGGTCGGCACCGGCCCGGACGGAGCCCTGCAGTTGGGCACCCGCCTGAAGGACGATCTCCACCCGGGTCTTCCCGGCACCGCCGACCTCGACAAGGCGGGCGGTCGGCCGGCAACCGGCGGCATTGACCGCGACGGTGAAGTCGCCCAGCGGCAGTTCGGTGAAGGCGAAGCCGCCGCCCGCGTCCGTCTTGCCGGTAGCCAGCACCTCGCCCCGGACATCGGTCACCACAACCATCGCGCCCTCGACGGGCAGCTCGTCCAGCGCGCCGGTCACGACGCCTGTGAGCCCACCGCTCGCGGACAGCAACACGTCGTACGACACCGGCTCCTGGCCGACCGTGACGGTGGACGCCTGCGGCTGGCGGCCGTCGGCGGCCGCGATCAGGACATACGAACCGGCGCCCGGCACCGGAAGGGTGTAGCTGCCGTCGGCCTGGGCGGCGGCACGGCCGAGCTGCTGTCCGCTGAGGGAGATCAGGGTCAGCGTGGCAGCCGCCGCCGGTGTGCCGTCGGAGCCCCGCACATGGCCGTGGACGGCGGCGGTGCCGGCCACCGGGACGTCATCGCCGCCCGACGGGGCGAAGGCTGCCACCGGCTGCGGCTGCGGCTGCGGCTGCGGCTGCACGGCTTCGGCGCCCACGCCGACCTGCTCCTGCTCGGGCTGCGGCGCCGCATCCGACGCCTCGGCGGCGCGCGCCTCCAGCGCGGAGATCTTCCGAAGCGGTACCTCCTTGATGAACAGGATCACAACGAAGGCGACGACCATCACGATCGCGGCGAGCAGGAACACCGTGTGCATGGCCTCCGCGAAGCCCGCCTTGAAGGGTTCGGCCAGGCGCGGGTCCAGCTTCTGGATGAAGGAGGAGTCACTGAGGACGCTGGTGGAACTGCCGCTGGAGCCGCCCTTGAGCATGCTCAGCACCGGCTGGTTCGCCGGGTCCGCCAGCACCGCCGGGTCCTTCAGCGCGGCCTTGAAACTCGCGGTGGACGCGGCCTCGGTGAACGCCGAGGCGATCTTGCCGCTGACCGTGCTGAAGAGCACCGAGAGGAAGATCGCCGTACCGGCGGTGCCGCCCATCTGCCGGAAGAAGGTGGACGAGGAGGTCGCGACACCCATGTCCTTGAGCGGCACCGCGTTCTGCACCGCCAGGACCAGCGTCTGCATACAGCCGCCAAGGCCCAGGCCGAAGACGGCCATGTAGACCATGGTCTGCCACAGCGGCGTGTCCCACACGACCCTGAAGTAGAAGAGCGCCATCGCGGCGACCATCAGGGCGCTGCCGACGATCGGGAAGATCTTGTACCGGCCGGTCTTGGAGGTGACCTGACCGGAGGTGATCGAAGCCACGATCATGCCGGCCATCAACGGCAGCATCTCCAGGCCCGACTTGGTGGCACTGGCGCCCTTGACGATCTGCAGGTACTGCGGGATCACCAGCATGCCGCCGAACATGCCCATACCGATCAGTACCCCGGCCAGGCTGGTCAGGCTGAAGATCGGGATGCGGAACAGGCGCATCGGGATCAGTGCGGCGTCGCCCATCCAGCGCTCGACGAAGATCCAGACGATGATGCCGACCGCGCCGATCGCGTAGCAGGTGAGGGACCGCGTCGAGCCCCAGCCCCAGCCACGGCCCTGCTCGGCGACGAGCAGCAGCGGCACCACACCGATGATCAGGGTGAGCGCACCCCACCAGTCGATGCGGGACGCTCGGCGGGTGTGCGGGATGTTGAGGACCTTGGCGACGACGAACAGCGCGATGATGCCGATGGGCACATTGACCAGGAAGACCCAGCGCCAGCCGACGATGCCCAGGATGCTGTTCGTCCCCGCGAGGAAACCGCCGATCAGCGGTCCGCCCACACTGGCGACGCCGAATGTCGCGAGCATGTAGCCCTGGTAGCGGGCGCGTTCGCGGGGCGAGACGATGTCACCGATGATCGCCAGAGCGAGTGACATCAGACCGCCGGCGCCGATGCCCTGGAAGGCCCGGAACCAGGCCAGTTCGGCCATCGACGTCGAGAAGGTGCACAGCGTGGAGCCGATGACGAAGATGCTGATCGCGCCCAGGAAGTAGGGCTTGCGACCATGGAGATCGGACAGCTTGCCGTACAGCGGTGTCGAGATCGTCGAGGTGATCAGATACGCGGTGGTGGCCCAGGCCTGCTGGCTGAGGCCGTTCAGATCGTCCGCGATGGTCCGGATGGACGTACTGACGATGGTCTGGTCGAGAGCGGCCAGGAACATGCCCAGCAACAGACCGCTGAGAATGGTCAGGATCTGCCGGTGGCTGAGGCCGCCCGGCGAGGCTATCGGTGTGGACCCAGCGCTCTGCGCGGGGGCGGCATGGCTCATCGTGCTATTTCTCCCTGTCCTCCGCCGACACCCCTGCGTGACCTTCCGGGCAGTGTCGCGCGTTGTGATGTGCCAGCAAGTCGTCATTGAGATGCGTCAACAGCCGGACGAGCTGGAAGCGGTCCTCGGGCGGCCATCCCTGGATAACGGCCGCGACTTCGGAGTCCCGCTCACGTCGGTACTGCTCCATGGCGGCGAACCCGGCACTGGTGGCGGTCAGCAGTGCGCCACGCCCGTCCTCCGGGTCCGGCCGACGTTCGACCAGGCCGCAGTCCACCAGGGCCCTGGTCCGACGGCTGACCGTCGAAAGATCGAGGAGTGTGTCCGCGGCCAGATCGGTGGCCCGCCGTGGACCGTCCATCACGAGTCGGGCCAGCAACAGGCGGTCCGCGCCGCCGGGTTCGTACTTGGCGAGGTGTTTCCAGGCTGACACCAGCCGCATGAGCCGTACTATCTCGGCGCCCAGGCTGGGGGCGGCCTCCGTTGCGGTCAGTCCGTCGGGGCTCATGCCGGTAGCGGTGCCGGCGTCGGCTGTGTCATCGCTCGGACCAGCGGGGGTACGGGGCCTGTTCGCGCGGTCAGGGGTCGTTCTCGTGTCGATCGCCTGTTCCTCCGAAACTTGCTTGGGCCCCGCAAGTATAGGGTCAGTTGCTTGCCTAGAGCAACTTAATGACCCAAACCTGGGGCCGGCGTGGGAACCGCCGCCGGCAATTTGACGGCGCTGCGCATCGCAGCCGCACGTACCGGACGACGCGAAGGCCGCCCTCCAAGCGGACGGCGGGACATAGGAGTTACTCGTTCAGGCCCTGTGCGCTGGACAGGGTCTGACTCTGGCCCCGGCCGTCCTTGGCTCCGGGGTCCGGGACCGGGTCCAGCCCCGTCATGAGTTCCCCGAAGGCGCGGGCGGCGGTGGGGGAGGTGAAGAGGCGGTGAAGCCGGGCGCGGGCCAGTCCGCGGTGGAAGGGGCCGGAATGGGTGTCGTCGCCGGCGTCGTGGACGGTCCGGGTCAGCCAGTGGGAGAATTCCTGGTCGTTCCAGACGCGGCGGAGGCAGCGCTGTGAGTAGGTGCGCAGGCCGGTGTCGTCGTGGTCGCGGACGGAGTCCCGGACGGCGCGGGCGAAGAGGTCGGCGTCGTGGAGGGCGAGGTTCATGCCCTTCCCGCCCATGGGCGGGACGATGTGGGCGGCGTCGCCGACGAGGAAGAGGCGGCCGTACTGCATGGGGTCGTGGACGAGGCTGCGGAGCCGGAAGGTCTCGCGGTCGGTGATCGGGCCGGGGGCGAGGGCGGGGTCGGCGAGCCGGGTGCGCAGCGCGTCCCAGACGCGGGTGTCGGGCCAGGCGTCGGGGTGGTCGTCGGGTGGGCACTGGAGGTAGTAGCGGCTGGCGTGTGGGCCGCGGGCGAAGTGGGCGGCGAAGCCGTGCGGGCTGACGGCGAGGAGGGGGCGGGCCGGCGGCGGGGCGTCGGCGAGGACGGTGAGCCAGCCGATGCCGTGGTCGAAGGCGTGGGCGGTGAGGACGCCGTCGGGGACGGTGGCGCGGCTGATGCCGTGGTCACCGTCGCAGCCGGCGACGAAGGCGCAGGCGATGGTGCGGAGGGTGCCGTCGGCGCCGCGGTAGCGGACGGTCGGGCGGTCGCCGGTCAGCTCGTGCAGGGAGATGTCGGCGGCCTCGAAGCGCAGGTCGCCGCCGTCGGCGAGGTACGCGGCGGTGAGCTTCTGGACCAGTACCTGTTGGGGGCACAGGCGGGCCGCGAGGCCTTCCGAGCCGTCGTCGTCGGACACCAGGTGGCTTTCGCCGTCCACCCGGAACTCCAATGTGCCGTCGGACGGGACGCCGCCGAGGACTTGGTCGGCCAGCCCCCAGGAGTCGAACATCCGGACAGCGCGGGTTTCGACGATGCCGGCCCGCTGGCGCTGTGCCACATGCTCGCGGGTCTGGCGTTCCAGGACGACGCAGTCGACGCCGCTGCGCCGCAGCAGGTTGGCGACGGTCAAACCGGCCGGGCCCGCCCCGATCACCACGACGGTCGTGGATTCCGGTGACTCCCTCAACTCCTGTGCCTGTTCGGCCACTTGGCAACCTCCGGCGTTCAGCCTAGCCGAGTACGTCCGATGTCCGGGCTGGTGTCCTGGGGGTCCTGGTGTTGTCGGTGGGGTCGCTTAGGATCTCCGGCGATCGGGGGTGGGCCCCGGCGGGGGCAGGGACGGCATGAGTTTTGATTTTGCGGTGTGGTTCGAGCGGACGCGTCCCTCGCGTGCGGAGGCTGTCAGGAAGCATCAGCGGTTGTGCGCGGGCCAGACCGGGGTCGTGGCGGCGAATCCCTCGGTGGCGACGTTCTATCGGGCTTTGGTCGCGGAGTTCCCTGAGCTGCCGGACCGTCCTGACGCGGCGCCGGATCCGGCTTCGCCGTGGTCGGCCGCGTTGGACGTCTCCGAGGGCCATGTCCTCATGCCGATGAGGTGGGGACACGTGGGGACGGTCGCGCCTCGCGTGCTGGAGCTCGCCGCTCGGCACGGGTTGGTGTGCTTCGATCCTCAGGCCGGGGTCGTCCATGTCCCGCCGGCTCTGCGGGGACCGGCTGGGTTGCGGGTGGAGTCGTGTGTTGGGCTGCCGGTGGAGGATCCGGATCCCGAGACGGTCAAGCGGGCGGTGCGGCGGTTGTCCGCAGAGAATTGGTTCGTGATCCTGGAGGGACCGGCCGGGCGGTATGTCCAGGCCGGGACGGGGGCGCAGTCAGGTGCGGCGGCGGGCGGCTTCGCGGTCGAGCACCGCGATGGATCACCGGATCGGCATTACCGGTGTGTCCTGCGTGATGTCGACCAGGTTGTCGCCGTGTTCGTGGACTTCGCGCGGGGCCAGGGCGCGTGGAGCGTGGATGTGACCTGGGAGAAGCTGGCGATGTGAAGACAGGCCGCAGGGCTCGACGGCTGGTGGCCGGCGAGCCCCGGGTGTTTGATGCTGATCGGTCCTTCAGTTGCTGATTGCCGGGGCGCTGCGCACAGGTGCCCCGCCGACAGCGTCTGTGCCGCTCGTAACGGCCTTCCGCTTGCCGAAACGCGCAGCCAGGTCCTGCCACTGCACCCCTGCGCACTCGGTGTTCGTCAGGTCTCCCTGTCAAACCTGCACCCGCAGCGGCGAGCGGCCCGAGGGTGAAACGGGCTGGTCGAGCGGGCCGTCGAGCAGGCCGGCAACGTCTGGGCCAATGCCTCAAGGTCAGTTGGAACCGTGCGGCCAAAGGCGTCCAGGGTGATCAGCCTCTCCACGCAGTTCCCCTCGCGCAACTCGTCCCGCGCGGGCCTCGGTCAGGTGCCGACGTAGGCCGCGAGGTGCTCGCCGGTGAGGGTGGGGCGGGCGGCGACGAGGTCGGCGGGTGTGCCCTCGAAGACGATGCGGCCGCCGTCGTGGCCGGCGCCGGGGCCGAGGTCGATGATCCAGTCGGCGTGTGCCATGACCGCCTGGTGGTGCTCGACGACGATGACCGACTTGCCGGCGTCGACGAGCCGGTCGAGCAGGCCGAGCAGCTGCTCGACGTCGGCGAGGTGGAGGCCGGCGGTCGGCTCGTCGAGGACGTAGATGCCGCCCTTGTCGGCCATGTGGGTGGCCAGCTTGAGCCGCTGCCGCTCGCCGCCGGACAGCGTGGTGAGCGGCTGGCCGAGGCTGAGGTAGCCGAGCCCGACGTCGGCGAGGCGGCCGAGGATGGTGTGCGCGGCCGGTGTGCGCGCCTCGCCGGCGCCGAAGAACTCCTCGGCCTCGGTCACCGACATCGCGAGCACCTCGGCGATGTTGTGCCCCCCGAAGGTGTACTCCAGCACCGCCGCCTGGTACCGCTTCCCCTCGCACTCCTCGCAGGTGGTGGCGACGCCGGCCATGATCGCCAGATCGGTGTAGATGACGCCGGCGCCGTTGCAGGTAGGGCAGGCGCCCTCGGAGTTGGCGCTGAACAGGGCCGGCTTCACGCCGTTGGCCTTGGCGAACGCCTTGCGGATCGGTTCGAGCAGTCCGGTGTACGTCGCCGGGTTGCTCCGTCGTGAGCCGCGGATCGCGCCCTGGTCGACCGACACCACACCCTCGCCGGCCGGGATCGAACCGTGCACGAGCGAGCTCTTGCCGGACCCGGCGACACCCGTGATGACGGTCAGCACCCCGAGCGGGATGTCGACGTCGACGCCCTGCAGGTTGTGCGTCGACGCGCCCCGGATCTCCAGCGTGCCGGCGGGCTTCCGTACCGACTCCTTCACGGCGGCCCGGTCGTCGAAATGCCGGCCGGTGATGGTGCCGCCGGTCCGCAGCCCCTCGACGGTGCCCTCGAAACAGACGGTGCCGCCCGCCGTACCGGCGCCGGGGCCGAGGTCGACGACATGGTCGGCGATCGCGATCGTCTCCGGCTTGTGCTCCACGACGAGCACGGTGTTGCCCTTGTCCCGCAGCCGCAGCAGCAGGTCGTTCATCCGCTGGATGTCATGCGGGTGCAGGCCGATGGTGGGCTCGTCGAAGACATACGTGACGTCGGTGAGCGAGGAGCCGAGGTGGCGGATCATCTTGACGCGCTGCGCCTCGCCGCCCGACAGCGTGCCGGCCGGCCGGTCGAGCGAGAGGTAGCCGAGGCCGATCTCCACGAACGAGTCGAGGGCCTGCTGCAGCGCGGTGAGCAGCGGCGCCACCGACGGCTCGTCGAGGCCGCGGACCCACTCGGCCAGGTCGCTGATCTGCATCGCGCAGGCGTCGGCGATGTTGATCCGCTTGATCTTCGACGACCGGGCGCCTTCGCTGAGCCGGGTGCCGTCGCACTCGGGGCAGGTGGTGAAGGTGACCGCCCGGTCCACGAACTCCCGGATGTGCGGCTGCATGCCCTCCCGGTCCTTGGCGAGCATCGACTTCTGGATCCGCGGGATCAGCCCCTCGTAGGTCATGTTGATGCCCGCGATCTTCATCCGGGTCGGCTCGCGGTGGAGGAAGTCGTGCAGCTCCTTCTTGGTGAACTTGCCGATCGGCTTCTCCGGGTCGAAGAAGCCCGACTCGCTGTAGAGCCGTGAGTTCCAGCCGCCCCCCGTGTAGCCGGGGACGGTGATCGCGCCGTCGGCGAGCGACCTGGAGTCGTCGTAGAGCTGGGTGAGGTCGAGATCGGTGACCGTGCCCCGGCCTTCGCAGCGCGGACACATGCCGCCGGTGATGCTGAAGCTGCGCCGCTCCTTCACCTTCTGTCCGCCGCGCTCCATGGTCACCGCACCCGCGCCGCTGATCGAGGCGACGTTGAAGGAGAACGCCTTGGGCGAGCCGATGTGCGGCTTCCCGAGCCGGCTGAAGAGGATGCGCAGCATCGCGTTGGCGTCGGTGGCGGTGCCGACCGTGGAGCGGGGGTCGGCGCCCAGCCGCTGCTGGTCGACGGTGATCACGGTGGTCAGACCGTCGAGGACGTCGACCTCGGGCCGCGCCAGCGTCGGCATGAAGCCCTGTACGAAGGCGCTGTACGTCTCATTGATCAGCCGCTGCGACTCCGCGGCGATCGTGTTGAACACCAGCGAGCTCTTGCCCGAGCCGGAGACGCCGGTGAACACCGTCAGCCGGCGCTTCGGGAGCTCGATGCTGACGTCCTTGAGGTTGTTCTCGCGCGCGCCGTGCACGCGGATCAGGTCGTGGCTGTCGGCAACGTGCAGCGCAGGCGACTGCGTGTCCGTCCTCGTGGCCATGCTCATCGTGTCTCCATCTGTTGGGCGGGGCCGCCTTCGCGGTCTTCGTCGGCGTCGCCTGGCTCGATCGGACCAGCCTCGCACAGTACGGCTGGTTGTCCTTTGGTTCTCCTTCGCTTCGGTCCGTGGTGCCCGGGGAGCCCTGGGCCCCGGGCACGCGGCGCGCGCCCGGCCGAGGCGTCAGACCGGCCAGCGGCCGTCGCGCAGCAACTCGCGGTCGGGCATCTCGTTCACGTCCCGCCAAGCCCGGATGCGGCGCGGCGGATCGAAGCCGGTGCGCGCGGCGAACCGGTCACCCCGCTGCTGCGGCTGCGCGTCGATCTCGAGGACCTCGACTTCGCCCTCGCGTCGTGCGCGGGCTCCTTCACGGTGCCGTCCGTGCAGGTCACGGCTGCGATAGCCGGACGGCTCAGCGCAGCTCCTGGATGCGGATCAGGTTGCCCGCGGGATCGCGGAAGGCGCAGTCGCGGATGCCGTACGGCTGGTCGG
>NZ_JBHYXC010000066.1:0-27510 GCF_042751495.1 Streptomyces sp. NPDC059373
GACTTTCAGCCCGTCCGGCGATTGAGGACGGAACCGGGAACCGGACGGACCCGGTGAACCATTCCGGTCACCGCACTAGGCGGCGTCGAGTTCGGCGAACTCCGCTTCGGTGAGCTTCAGGTCGGCCGCTTCCGCCGAGTCGCGAACGGTGGTCGGCCGGGTCGACCCCGGGATCGGGATGACGACGGGGGACTTGGCCAACTCCCAGGCCAGGCACACTTGCTGCGGGCTCACGCCGTGTTCCCCGGCGATCCGGGCGAACGCGGTGTGCGATGAACCCAGGCCGCCCGCCCGGGAGATGCCGCCCAGCGGGCTGTACGGCAGGAAGGCGATCCCCAGCTCGGCGCACAGCCGCAGCTGCGGCTCGCTGTCGCGGGTGGCCGGCGAGAAGTTGTTCTGTACGGACACCAGCCGCTCGCCGAGGATCCCGTGGGCTTCGCGCAGCTGGTCGGAGTTCACATTCGAGATGCCGACCCCGCGGATCTTGCCCGCGTCGTACAGGTCGCGCAGCGCCCCCACGGAGTCGGCGTACGGCACACTCGGGTCCGGCACGTGCAGCTGGTAGAGACCGATGGCGTCCCCGCCCAGTCGCTTGAGCGAGCCCTCGCACGCCTCCCGCAGGGTCGCGGGGTCCCCCTTGAAGGACCAGGCTCCGTCGGCTTCGCGTGCGGCTCCGCCCTTCGTGCCGACCAGCGCCGCGGAGGTGTCGCCGCCGTACGCCGCCAGTGCTCGGGCGATCAGCGACTCGTTGTGCCCGGTCTCGGAGGAGTTCAGGCAGTACGACATGGCCGTGTCGATGAACGAGATCCCGGCGTCGAGCGCTGCATGGATGGTCGCGACCGCGCGTTCCTCATCCGGCCGCCCTTCGATGGACAGTGGCATCCCACCGAGCCCGATGGCGCTGACCATGGCGTTGCCGATACGGCGGTTGTGCATGTCTGTACCCCCCAGGTGACGCGGTGCGAACGCCCGTGACTTTACGCACCGGACGGCCCTTAGGTGTGGGACTTCCGTGATGACCGCGGGCGTGAGGCATCCGGGCCCGGCCGGCGTTGCTGCGCGACGCCCGCTTCGACGTGACGGCCACGGTCGTGGGGCAACCCGCCCCCGCGGAGAAACCCCGCACGGCTGCGGGCTGGTCCGGCGGCGACGGATGTCAGTCGTGGCGGGGGATCCCGGACACGTCGTGGTCGGCGTGGCTGAGGGCTTCGGTGACCAGGCGGGCCAGATGGCCGTCGGCGAGGGTGTAGAGGACGTGGCGGCCGTCCTTGCGGGCGGTGACCAGTCCGGCGAGGCGGAGTTTGGCGAGGTGCTGGCTGACCGCCGGACGGGCGGCGTCGACCGCGGCGGTGAGCGTGGTGACGTCGGCCTCGCCCTTGCCGAGGGTGTGCAGCAGGGCGAGGCGGGTGCGGTCGGCGAGAAGGCCCAGCACATCGGCGGCGCGGACGAACTGCGCGCTGCCCGGCTCTTGTGGGTGCGCATCATGTGCAGGTGAGGGGTGCATGCGTGCGCTCATACGCACATAATGAAGGAGGGTGCAGACCCTGTCCACTTCCCGCCCGCCGTCGAGAGGCCATCCCGTGAGCGACGAGCACCGCCATCATCACCATCACCACGGACATCCGCACGAACCGGCAGCGGTGCGCCGGTCCCCGTGGTCCCGGTGGCGGCATCAGGCGGGGCACCTGCTCCGCCCGCACTCGCACGAATCCGCCGACAAGATCGACGCGGCCCTGGAGTCGTCCGCGCAGGGCATGCGGGCGCTGTGGGTCTCCCTCGCGGTGCTCGGCGTCACGGCAGCGGCTCAGGCCGTCGTCGTGGTGCTGTCGGGCTCGGTCGCGCTGCTGGGCGACACCGTGCACAACGCCGCCGACGCGATGACCGCGCTGCCGCTCGGGGTCGCCTTCCTCCTCGGCCGGCGCGCGGCGACGCGCCGGTTCACGTACGGCTACGGGCGGGCCGAGGACCTGGCCGGGATCGTCATCGTCCTCACCATCGCCGCATCGGCGGCCTTCGCGGCCTGGACCGCGGTCGACCGGCTGCTGCACCCCCAGGACATCCGCTACCTGCCCGCCGTTGCCGTGGCCGCGGTGATCGGGTTCATCGGCAACGAATGGGTGGCCCGCCACCGCATCCGTACCGGGCGGGCGATCGGCTCCGCCGCGCTCGTCGCCGACGGGCTGCACGCCCGCACCGACGGCTTCACCTCGCTCGCCGTGCTGCTGGGCGCGGGCGGGGCCGCCCTGGGCTGGCGGCTCGCCGACCCCGTCGTCGGGCTGGCCATCACGGCGGCGATCCTGCTGGTGCTGCGCGACGCCGCGCGGGAGGTGTTCCGTCGGATCATGGACGCCGTCGACCCCGCCCTGGTCGACGCCGCCGAGCACGCGTTGCTCGACGTACCGGGCGTACACGCGGTGGGCGAGCTGCGCCTGCGGTGGATCGGTCACCGGCTGCGCGCAGAGGTCGCCGTTGCCGTCGACGGCGACCTGAGCGTGCGCGACGCACACCAGGTCGCCGTGGCCGCCGAACACGCCCTGCTCCACGCGGTCCCCCGGCTCACCGCCGCCCTGGTCCACGCCGATCCGGCCCCGGCGCCGGGCACGACCGACCCGCACGCCGCACTGGCGCACCATTTCGCCTGACCGGGGAAGCCGGCGGTGCCGGCTTCCCCGGACCCGAGCAGGCGCGGGTGCGTACTACGTGTTGAGCAGGTCGCTCATCTTCTTGATCTCGGCCGTCTGGGCCGTGATGACCGACGCGGCGAGCGTCTTGGCGGGGCCGTACGCGCCCTTGCTCTGCTCGGTCGTGGCCATTTCGACGGCGCCCTCGTGATGCTGGACCATCATCTGCAGGAACATGGTGTCGAACTCGGTGCCGGACTCCTTGTCGAGTTTGGTCATGTCGGCTGTGCTCATCATCCCCGGCGTGCCGGAGGGCATGTCCATGCCCTCCATTTCCTGGGGGACGGCCTCGCCCCAGGAGGTGAGCCAGCCGGACATGGTCTTGATCTCGGGGTCCTGCGCGCCCTTGATCGTCGTGGCGAGGGACTTGACCTCGGTCGAGGAAGCGCGGGTGGCGGCCAGGTCGGCCATCTCGATGGCCTGACGGTGATGCGTGATCATCTGCTGGGCGAACGCCACGTCCTGGGCGTTGTGCGCGCCGGCCGAGGCCGTGGCGCTCGCGGACGGGGAGCCGGAATTCATGGAGCTCATGTCGTGGCCGCTCGTGCTGCCGCTGTTGCCACAGGCGGCCAGAACGAGGGCGGCGGCGCCGGCGACGGCGACGAGCGTGCTGCGACGAGCCAGAGAACGGTTCGAGGTCATGATCTGAAACTCCTGCGATGAGGGAGGGAAGGCGTACCTGAGCGCGGCGCCGGTCCTCTCGGGGCACCCGGCGCCGAAGGCGTTCGCCTATATCCGCAGGAGTTGGAGTTCGGCCAGTGACGGCGGGGCCCGGCCGCCCTCGGCGGGGTCCGGTACGGAGGCGAGAAGGGTCTCGGCCTCGTCGCCGACGCATACCGGGTCCGGGTTCAGCGCGGGCAGCGCGGGCCCGGCGGCCGGAGCGCCGGACGCGCAGGTCGCATCGGCGTGGTGGGCCTGGCCGTCGCAGCCGTGCCCGGCCGAGCCGCAGTCGCCGTGGGCGAGTATGGCCGTGGCGTGACCCGCGGTGGCCGTCATCCCGTGACCGGGCATCGGCATCGCGGTGGGGCTCAGGCCGTGCATACCGAGCAGGCCCACCAGTAGCCCGAGGACGAGCAGTACGCACGGCCTCGGCAGGGGCCGGGGCCCTTGCTGCGGCTGTCGCACGAACTGATCGAGTCCGGTCACCGGCCCATCGTAGGGGAGTCGCAGCACCGTTTCCTCGGCACGGTACGAGCTTGTCGAAAATACCGGTAGGGGGTATATGGGGAAGTGCCGCTGGACACCCCCTGGTGGAAGGCCACGGTCAACTACGCGACCGAGAAGGCCTGATCGGGGCCTTCGGCCACAACGTCGCCGCCGGCCTGCTCAACCCCATGATCGCGGGCGCCGCGATGGCCTTCTCGTCGGTCTTCGTGGTCGGCAACAGCCTGCGCCTGCGCGGTTTCCGCGCGGCTGGGTGACATCGCCCAGGTCCTGGCGTCCAGGCCGTCGTGGTCATCTCGACCACGGCGGCCGACGCCCTGCGCTGTCCGTTCGGCGCCGGCGCGGGATACCCTTGGGGGGTATGGAACCGCTTGAGAACGTACAGCCGGGATACAGCGACAACAAGGACGACGTCCTCAAACGGCTGCGCCGCATCGAGGGCCAGGTCCGCGGCCTCCAGCGCATGGTGGAGGAGGACCAGTACTGCATCGACGTCCTCACCCAGGTCTCGGCCACTACGAAGGCGTTGCAGTCCGTCGCGATCGAACTGCTCGACGATCACCTCGGGCACTGCGTCCACCAGGCCATCGCCGCGGGGGGAGATGAGGCCCGGGACAAGGTGACCGAGGCTTCACAGGCCATCGCCCGCCTGCTGCGCGCCTGAGCCCGGGTCCCGGGTCCGCCCGCGCGACGGGGGGATTCGGATCGGACGCGGTCTGCCGGGGGAGCAGGAGCGGGGTTGTCAGGATGCGCAGGCCGGCGATCGCGGTGCGCGAGGCTGCCCGGGCACGCCGCTTCGATTGCCGCTGAACCTTGACCGACGGGTCGGACACCGGCGTGCCATGATGCCGGACGGGACCGGCCGGGCGGGGCGGGCGGTGCGAAGGTGATTCGCCGATTTCTGTTATGCCGATACCGACCAGGGACCCTCCTCCAGTCATGACCGAGAATTCACACAGCGGGTACGACGGGCCGGGCGCGCCCCGGTCGCAGGCCGCGGTGGTGGGTGCCGCGCAGCGAGGCGACCAGCGGGCCCTGGACGCGCTCGTGGCCGACTATCTGCCCCTGATCTACAACATCGTGGGACGCGCGCTGGACGCCCCGGCCGACACGGACGACGTCGTGCAGGAGATCATGCTGCAGATGATCCGCGACGTGCGGAAGCTGCGTGACCCTGAGGCGTTCCGCTCCTGGCTGGTCGCCATCGCGATGCGGCAGGTGCGTCGGCACTGGCGGATGCGGCGCAGCGCGCCGGCGACCGCCGGGACCGAAGCCCTGGAGGAGACGGCGCTGCTCGCCGATCCAGGAGCCGACTTCGTCGACCTGACGATCACCGTGTTGCACCTGTCCGGCCAGCGGCAGGAAGCGGCCGAAGCCACGCGTTGGCTGGACGTGGACGACCGGGAGCTGTTGTCCCTGTGGTGGATGGAGGTCGCGGGGCAGCTGACCCGGTCCGAACTGGCCGCCGCGATGGACCTGCCGATGCCGCAGACCGCGGTCCGGGTACAGCGGATGAAGGCCCGGCTGGAAGTCGCGCGATCGGTCGTCCGCGCGCTCGGGGCCGTGCCGCGCTGCCCGGAGATGAACACGGTTCTGGGCGGTTGGGACGGGCGGCCCGCCGGCCTGTGGCGCAAGCGGATCGCCCGGCACGTGCGCACGTGTCCGGCGTGCAGTGGCGTGGCCGTCGACGTGGTGCCGGCGGAGCGGTTGCTGGCCGACCTGGCGATGGTGCCCGTTCCGCCCTTCCTGCTGGGGTTGGTGGCGTCGGGCATCGGAGGCGGCGGTGCGGGCGGGACCGGAGGCGATCCGTCCACCGCGGCGGCCGGTGGTTCAGCCAGGGCCGGGAGGGCGGCGATTCGGGCGGCTGCCCGCAAGTCGGCGGGTGTGTCCTTGGGCAAGGCCGTGGTCATCTCGTCCGCCGCCGCGATGGCCCTCGTCGGTGTCACGACCGCCTACACCCTCAACCTCTTCGGGCAGGGCGGGCAGACCCGGGTCGTCGGCGCCGCCTCGGCGTCTCCGGTCGCCGACGCTCAGCCGTCCGCCACCCTGTCCTCCCCGACGGCCAGGCCTTCCGCGTCCGCGAAGCCGAGCTCCAAGACCTCGCACAAGGCCGCGGCACCGAAACCGGCAGCCAAGAAGACGGCGGCCGTCACCAACACCAAGCTGCCGGTGCGGGCCGCCTTCTACTACCCCTGGTACCCCGAGAACTTCGCGCAAGGGGGCAGCCAGTACACGCCCTCGGCCGGCAAGTACGACGTCGACAAAGCGGCCACCGTCGACCGCCAGATCAAGGACATGCAGTACGGCGGCCTCCAGGCGGGCATCTCCTCCTGGTGGGGCGCGGGCAAGCGCGAGGACAAGCGGCTGCCCCTGCTGATGTCCGAGGGCTCGAAACTCGGCTTCTCCTGGACCGTGTACTACGAGAACGAGGCGTACGCCGACCCCTCCGCGACGGAGATCAGGAAGAACCTGGAATACCTGCGCAAGTACTCCGGCCAGAAGACCTGGCTGCATGTCAACGGCAAACCGGTGATCTTCGTGTACGCCGGAGGCGGCGACGGGTGCGGCATGGCCACCCGGTGGGCGCAGGCCAACAAGACCGAGGGGTACTACGTCGTACTGAAGGTCTTCGGCGGCTACCAGGACTGCGCCAACCAGCCGGCGGGCTGGCACCAGTACGCCTCCGGCCTGGACGTGCAGAAGGGGTACTCGGCGATCCTGTCGCCCGGCTTCTGGAAGAACACCGACACGCAGCCGACGGTCCCGCGCGACCTCGACAAGTTCCGCAAGGACGCCACCACCGTCGCCACATCGGGTGAGCCGTTCCAGCTGGTCGTGACCTACAACGAGTGGGGCGAGGGGACGGCGGTCGAGTCGTCCACGGACTGGCCCAGCTCCAGCGGCCACGGCGCCTACATCGACATCCTGCACCAGGTCTTCTCCGCGCATCCGCGCTGAGCCTTCCGGCTCTTCGCGGACGAGCGCACGGCCTCCGGCGGGCCGAGGATGGGGGCATGCCGGACAGATCGGCCGCCATCGATGAGCAGGCGGTCCTCGACGAGCTGTACGGGCTGCGGCCGGAAGGGTTCACCGCGGCCCGTACCCGGCATGCCACCCGCGCCCGGCAGGCCGGCGACCGCGAGCTCGCGGCCCGGATCACCGCGCTGCGCCGCCCGACCGTGGCCGCGTGGGCCAGCAACCAGCTGGTGCGGGCCCACCCCGAACAGGTGGAGCCGATCCTCCGGCTGGGGGAGGGCCTGCGCCGGGCCCACCGCGAGCTGGACGGCGGGCAACTGCGCGAGCTCACCCAGCAGCAGCGCAGCCTCGTCCAAGCCCTGTCGGCCCAGGCCCGCCGACTCGCGGCGGAAGCCGGGGAGCCGTTGCACGAGGGGGCCGTCGGCGAAGTCGAGCAGACCCTGCACGCGGCTCTGGCCGACCCCGACGCCGCCCAGCAGTGGGCGGCCGGCCGGCTCACCCGCGCCCTGTCCGCCTCCGTCGACCTCGCAGGCGCCACCAGTCCGCTCACCCCGGCGCCACAACACAAGCAGGAGCGCACCGGGGCGAAGGCCGACGCGGCCGAGCGCGAGCGGCAGGAGCGCATCGCCCAGGCCCGCCGACAGGCCGAGACCGACGCGCGGGAGGCAGCCGCCCGCGAGGACGCCGCAACCACCGCCCGCCAGACCCTCGACGCCGCCGAAGCGGACCTGGCCCGGGCCGACGCCGACCTCAAGCGCCTCACCGGCGAGCTGCGCCAGGCCGAGGCGGCCCAGCGCAAAGCACAGAACGCCCGGGACGAGGCCGACCGCCGGTGGCAGCGGGCCGAGGCAGCAGCCGAGCAGGCCCGACAGCAGGCTGCCATCAGCGCCGCCGGCGCCGAGGAAGCGGGCTCCGCCTGACAGCGACGGCGGTCAGTCGTCGAGAACGCCGAGATCGAGTTGACGGAGCCGGTCCGGCGCCGCGATCACGTCGATTTCGGTGTGCGTGGATCGCTGAGCGCGGTGGTCACGAGGTCGAGGAAGCGGTCGAAGTCGAGAGCGGATACGGTCCGGATGAGGGGCAGGTCCTCGCGGCCGTGGTGCGCACGCCGCTCGACGACCGTCATGCCACGGGTCAGTTCGCCGCGGCGTTCGACGTCGCAGCGGACTTCGACGCACTCGATGAGGGTGGGGTCGATGAGGGCGGCGACGGCCACGCTGTCGATGAGCGAGCAGTACGACTGGTAGCCGCGGCCGTTGACGTAGTCCACGACCCGGGCGGCGAGGTCGGCTTCGGGGGTCTGTGCGCGGCGGAGCCGGTCGAGGTCGGCGTCGCGGAAGTTGATGCGGGGATGGGTGGCGATGTCGAGTCCGACGGCCACGAGGTTGAACCCGGCCCGGAAGACCCGGTGGGCCGCTTCGGGGTCGACGAAGATGTTCCACTCGCTGACCGCGTTGTCGCCGGTGGCCTGGGACCAGGCGTAGGGGGTGAGTCCGTAGGAGCCGCCGATGATGACCAGTTCGGTCACCTTCTCGGGCAGGTGCGGGTCGATCTCCAGGGCGAGGGCGATGTTGGTCAGCGGCGCGAGTGCCGCGATGCAGATGTCGCCGGCGTGGGCGTTGACGGTGTCCACGATCAGTTGCGGGGCCGGGCGCGGGTCGACGCTGCGCGCCGAGAGGGGGAAGTGGGATTCGGCGAGGCCGTCGCTGCCGTGCGAGAAGGGGTCGACCGGGTAGTCGCCGTCCAGCGGAAGCAGCGGGCCCTGGCCGACCGGGATGTCGGCGCGGTCGAGCAGGTCGAGGACGCGTAGCGCGTTCGCGGCGGTCCTGTCCGAGGTCAGGTTGCCGGTCGCGGCGGTGACCGCGCGGGTGCGCAGCTCGCGCGACTTCAGCGCGAGGATGATCGCGAGGGCGTCGTCCATGCCTGGGTCGGTGTCGATCAGGAGGTTCTTCATGGGCGCCTCTTTCGCATCCTGCATCCGGACTCCGGCATCCGGGGACGCCAAAGGTATGGTAGGTATAACAACAAGAAGATTCAACGGGGGCAGGTGATGTCGGCGCGCGGAGGAACGCGGAGGAACGCGGGTGTCCCAGGGGCTCGTTGCGGTGTTCTCCCACGTCGTGACCGACGAGGTGTACACGGCGGACGGCAGGCCGGCGGCCCGTGAGGTCGGCGGGGCCGGGGCGTACGCCGCGGTCGGGGCGAGCCTGGTGACCGCATCGTGGGCCACGGCCATCGTGTCGGGCGTCGGTGCGTCGGACCAGCGGCGACTGAGCCAGTGGTTCCGTCGGCGCGAGGTCGACCCGGTCGGACTGTTCGAGGTCGGTGAGCACAGCCCGGTCACCCGCGTGCGTTATCGCCAGGACGGGGAGCGTGTCGAGGAGTCCGTGCTCGGGGACGCGCACTTCGCCGCACACACCCCTTTCCCCAGCCGGTCGCCGGTCGGGCCGGACCGGTTGGCGGGGGCGTATCTCTTCCACGACGCCGACGAGCGGTACTGGGGCGAGGTCGCCGCGGTATGCCCGCGCTGGCGTGGCCCGGTCCTCTGGGAGATCGCCGCTGACGCCTGCACCCCCGCGGCCCTTGCCCGGGTGACGGAACTGGCCGGGCTCGTCGACGTACTGTCGCTCAACGCCGCGGAGGCGGCGACCCTGACCGGCCGCACGGACCCGCTCGACGCGCTGGCCGCACTGCCCGACGGGCTCGTGGTGGTCCTGCGGTGCGGCGCCGCCGGGTCGCTGGTCCGGCAGGGCCGCAGGACCTGGCAGGTGGGGACGGCGCCCGGACCGGTGGTCGACCCGACCGGCGGCGGCAACGCCTACTCGGGCGCCTTCCTGGCCGCGTACTCCTGGACCGGCGACGTCCCCGCCTCGGCGCGGGCGGCCGCGGCCGCCGCCTCCCGGGTCATCGCCCGGTACGGCGCTCCGCCCGTCGGTCACAGGGAGCGCGACGACATCCGCCGCGCCGCCCGCCACGTGACGGTGTCCGCGATCACCACCTGACCAAGGAGCAGCAGATATGGCCGATGGAGCAGACATGGCCGACATACCAGGCCCGGGCTGGAACCCCGCCCGGATCTACGACGACTACCGCTTCGCCGGCCACCTGCCCCGCCGCGGCCTGCTCCGGGACGGCAGGCCCGCGCTGTCCGGCATCGACCCGCGGCGCGTGGCCCGCTACGTCCTGGTGACCGTGCGCGATCCGCTCTGTGCGTACGACGAGGATCCGGCCGAGCAGATCGCGGGGCGGCTCGACGGGCCCGAACGGATCGGCAACTCGGGGATGTTCACGACGTACTCGGGGCGCTACGAGGGCGTGCCGGTGACGGTCGTCTCGGGCGGGAGCGGCTCTCCAGAGGCGGAGCTGATCATGCATGAGCTGCTGGAGTTCACCGACGCGGACACCTTCGTACGGGTCGGCGGGTCCGGCGGCATCCACCCGCGGGCGATGCCCGGGGACGTGGTGGTCACCACCGGGGTCGTCCGGGACGAGGGGATGACGCGCGCCTACATCCCGGCGTCCTATCCGGCGGTCGCCCACCACGAAGTGGTCCTCGCGATGTCGCGGGCCGCCGTCGAGCTCGGCTGCACCTTCCATCAGGGCGTCACCAGGTCCAGTGACTCCGACTTCTGCGGGGTGGGCCGCCCCGGAGTGGGTGGTTACTTTCAGCCATGGCACCTGGACATCCTCGAAACCTGGGCCCGGGCCGGCGTGCTCAACGGGGACCGGGAGTCCGCAGCCGTGGTGACGCTCGCCGGGCTGTTCGGCAGGCGGGGCGGCTCGGTCTGTTCCGTCGCCGACAACGTCATTGCCAACAGGCCCTTCACCGCAGGGGCGGGTCATGTGGCGGCTGTCGACGTCGCGTTGCGCGGAGTGGTCCAGCTCGCCCATCTCGACGACGCCAAGGCCGCCTCGGGCAGCGGCCACTGGGTGCCGGCGTCCTTCGAAGCCCTGGCCGAAAATCGTTGACACTGCCCAACAGTGGTCCTATGGTACTGAGATCAGTACCAATACAGTGCCAAGAACGATGAGGTTTGCGGTGCTCCTGGTGGCCCCTGGAAGGGGCCCGGCGTGCGGTAGCAAAAGGAGCTGGTACATGAGCAGATCAGGGATCCGGATGCTCGGCGCGGGCCTGGCGGCGATGGCGGCCGTACTCTCCGCGTGCTCCGGCGGCAGCTCCTCGGCCGCCGGTGGTCGTCAGACCCTCCAACTGTGGTTCTGGGGCGCGTCGCCGCAGCAGCAGAAGACCATGCAATCGGTGCTCGTCGACGGGTTCGACAAGTCGCAGAGCAAGTACGACCTCAAAGTCACCTTCAACAACGCCGTGGACAAGAACGTCCAGGTGGCGCTGTCCGCCAACAAGGGCCCCGACATCGTCTACGGATCGGGGCCGTCCTTCTCGGCGGCCTACGCCGTCCAGGGCAAGCTGGCCGACATGACCCCGTACGCGGAGAAGTACGGGTGGAAGGACCGGATCCTGGCGCCGATGTACGAGTCGGGGACCATGCACGGCAAGCTCTACTCGCTGCCCAACTCGCTGGAGAACCTCGGGATCTTCTACAACAAGAAGGTCCTCGCCAAGTTGGGCGTCGGGGTGCCGACCACCTTCGCCGAGCTGACCGCCGACATGGACAAGGCCGCCAAGGCGGGCATGTACCCCTCGGTCACCGGCAACAAGGGCTGGAAGCCGGTCAACCAGAACTACATCTCGATGTTCCTGACCCACGTGGCAGGCGGCAAGACCGTCTACGACGCGCTGCAGGGCAAGATCAAGTGGACCGACCCGAAGATCGTCAAGGCCGTCAACGACTCCGCCGCCTTCTACAAGAAGGGCTACCTCGGCGGGAAGGACTACGCGAACCTGAACTTCGAGGAGTCCATGCAGTTGCTGGCCCAGGGCAAGTCACCCTTCTTCTTCGGCCCCACCCTGGCCTTCCAGTTCGCCAGTGACTACTTCAACGACGCGGCCGGGAACACCTCCGACCTGGCGTTCGCCCCCTTCCCGAACGTCACCCCGGGGCTGCCCTCGCCCAGCGGGACCCTCGGCACCACCGCCTCGCTGTCCATCAACGCCCACTCCGCGAACAAGGACGGGGCGGCCGAGGTGATCGACTACATGATGAGCGACACGTTCGCCCAGGAGATGAACAAGACCTGGCCGGGCTACTGGGGCGTCCCGCTCAAGAACTTCAACCTCGACCCCGCCTCCTACACCGGTCTGTCCAAGGCGTTCGTCCAGTCGGTCAAGGACACGATCGCCACCGTCAGCAAGGGCAACTACGGCTTCTTCGCCGGCACCTTCTTCCCGCCGGCCACCGCCACCGCCTTCACCGACGTGGACGGGGTCTGGCTCGGCACCGAGAGTACGAGCGCCTTCCTGGACAAGATCCAGTCGACCTTCGCCGCAGAGAAGGCCAAGGGTCTGGTACCACCGGTGCCCCAGCCCGCCGGGTAACGGTCCCCCCCACCCAACCGGAACCGTCGGATGCCGCGGCCGCACAGCGCGGCATCCGACGCTCGGAGGAACGCGAGCATGACAGCTACGGCAACTGTGGCGCCCCACCGGGACGGCCGGACCCCCGCGCCGGACCAGCGGGCCCGCCGCGCCTACCGGCGGCGCCGGTCCCTGGTCAACCACCTGCTGGTCGCACCGGCCCTGCTGCTGTCGGTGCTGGTCGTCGTCGTACCCGGCGTCCTGACCGCGATGGCCGCCTTCACCGACTGGACCGGCGTCGGTTTCAAGGCGAACTACGTCGGCCTGAGCAACTTCCGCGACATCCTGGCCGACCCCGTCTTCGCCACCGCGCTGGGCAACAACATCAAATGGCTCGCCCTCTTCCTCACCCTCCCCGCCGTCATCGGTCTGCTCACCGCGTGGCTCCTGCTCCGCAGGCGCCGTACGCGCACCTTCTACCAGGTTGTCTACCTGATGCCGTACGTCCTGGCGCCGGTGGTCAACGCGATGGTGTGGTTGAGCATCATCTACAACCCCAACGGCGGGGTCACCGGGGTCCTGCACATCAGCTCACCGCTGTCCAGCCTGCACGGCGCGATCTACGCGGCCGCCGCGGTCGACATGTGGCACTACTGGGGCTTCCTCACCGTCGTCTACCTCGGCGCCATGAGACAGACACCGGTCGACCAGGTCGAGGCGGCCATCGTCGACGGCGCCGGCTCCTGGCAGGTCTTCCGGCACGTCTACCTCCCGAGCATCCGCCCCACGCTGCTGCTCATGGGCGTGATGACGGTCATCTTCTCCTTCCTCGCCTTCGACTACGTCTACCTGCTCACGCAGGGCGGCCCCGCGCACGCCAGCGAGGTGATGGGCACCTACGCCTACGCCTTCGCCTTCTCGGCGTTCGAGTTCGGCAAGGCGTCCGCCGTCGGGCTCATCATGAGCTTCTTCGGACTGATCGCCTCGTGCGTCTACACGTGGATGAGCCGGAGGCAACTCACGTCATGAAGAACCACAGCATGAAGAACCGTTTCAAGGGCCTCACGGCCCACACCGTGCTCCTGGTGTTCGCCGCGACCGCGCTCTTCCCGCTGCTGCTGGTCGTTCTCAACAGCTTCAAGTCCAACGCGGGCGTCACCGGCAGCCCCTTCTCGCTCCCGAAGTCCTTCAGCCTGTCGAACTTCACGACGGCCTGGCAGTACGGCCAGTTCGGCACCGGATTCGTCAACAGCGTCCTGCTGACCGGGACCACGGTCGTCGTCGTGCTCCTCTGCTCGTCCCTGGCCGGGTACGTCCTCGCCGGGCAGAAGATCCGCATGTGGCCCGCGGTCATGGTCTACCTGACCATGGCCATGACGGTGCCGATCCAGCTGTTCATCTTTCCCCTGTACGCGGGGGTCGCCGCCCTGGGCCTGCTCGACAACGTTTTCGCGGTCGGCGTGATCCTCGCCGCGATCAACATGCCGTTCGCGACCTTCCTGATGCGTACGTTCTTCCTCAACGTCCCCAAGGAGCTCGAAGAGGCGGCACTGGTCGACGGCGCCAACGTCTTCCAGCTGATCCACCGGGTCCTCCTCCCCGTCGTACGGCCCGGTCTGATCACCGTGGGGGTCATCGTCGGCCTGAACGCCTGGAACGACTTCCTCATCTCCTCGACCTTCCTGCACGACCCGTCCGTCCAGACCGTCACCCTGGGCTTCCTGTCGATGAACGGCACCTTCTCCACCCAGCTCGGGGCCATGATGGCGGGCGCCCTCATCCTGATCCTCCCGGTCCTCGGCGTCTTCATCGCCCTGCAGCGCTACGTCGTGGACGGCATGGCCGGCGGCGCGGTCAAGGGGTGACATGACGACGACACTTCACTCCGAGCAGACGACACGTCACTCCGAGCAGGTGTACGCCGGAGTTCTCGGCAAGATCATCGGTGTTTATCTCGGACGCCCCGTAGAAGGCTGGCCCTACCAGGACATCACCGACCGGTTCGGAGAGGTCGGCCGGTACGTCAACGACGACCTGGGCGTCCCGCTGATCGTCGCCGACGACGACATCTCCGGCACCCTCGCCTTCGCCCGCGTCGTCCTCGACAACCCGGGCCGGACGGTCGAAGCGGCCGACGTCGGCGACACCTGGCTCAACTACGTCATCGAGGACCGCACCATCCTGTGGTGGGGCGGCATGGGCCGGTCCACCGAGCACACCGCCTACCTCAACCTGCGCCGCGGCATACCGGCCCCGCGCAGCGGATCCATCGCCGTCAACGGCCGCACCCTCGCCGAGCAGATCGGCGCCCAGATCTTCAGCGACGCCTTCGGCCTGATGTGCCCCGGCGATCCCGACCGAGCCGTCGCCCTCACCCGGTCCGCCGCATCCGTCAGCCACGACGGCGACGCGCTGGAGTCGGCCGGACTGCTCGCCGCCATGCGCGCGCTGGCCTTCGACGAGCCCGACCTGGACCGCCTCCTCGACGCCGGCGCCGGCTACGTACGCTCCCCGGCCGTGCGCGGCCTGCTGGACGACGTCCGCGCCAACTGCTCGCCCGACCGTGACTGGCGCGACATCCGCGACTGGGTGGACCGGCACTACGGCTACGCCCGCTACCCCGGCCCCTGCCATGCGCTGTCCAACCTGGCGATGTCGCTCGGCGCGCTCCTGGCCGCCGGCGACAGCTTCCACGCCTCCGTGATGATCGCGTCGTCCGTCGGCTTCGACACCGACAGCAACGCCGGGACCGTGGGCTGCCTCAACGGCGTACGCCTCGGTCTCGACGCGCTCAGCGAGGGCCCCGACCTCCGAACCCCGGTGGCCGACCGGCTGCTCGTCGTCACCGCCGACGGAGGGGAGTGCGTCAGCGACGCCACCCGCGAGGCCGACCGGATCCTCGCCTCCGCCGCCGCCCTCGCCGGGGGTGAACTCCCGCCGCCCCGGCCCCGATTCACCTTCGCCTACCCCGGCTCGGTCCAGGGCTTCACCGCCTGCCCGTACCACCCGGGCGCCGACGTCCACGGGACCGGGAACGGTTTGCGCGTAGGGCTCGGCGGTTCTCCCGACGCGGTGACAGGGCACGTCTCCACGCCCACCTTCCTCGACCCCGCCGACACCAGCGGCAACTTCTCCACCCTCGCCAGCCCCACCCTCTACCCCGGCCAGACGCTCACCGCCCGCCTGTCCGCCACCCGCGACGGCACGACCGTCCGCCCCTACGTCCTGTACGCCGACGGGGGTCACACCAGGACGGTCCTCGGCGAAGCGCACCCCCTCGGCCCCGCCCCCCGTACGGTCACCTGGCAGGTCCCTCCCGCCGGCGGCAATGTGCCCTTCCGGGTCGGATTCGCCTTCACCGCCGACGCGGACACCGGCACGGAAGCCTTCCTGCACGAACTGGACTGGCGTGGCGCGCCGGAGCACTTCGAGCAGAGCGGCGTCCTGCTCTCCTCGATCTGGGACACCAGGCCGCCGGCGCTCGCGCCCTGGGTGAGCTCGGCGAAGAACTTCGAGGCCGACTTCGCCGTCACGTACTCCGTCTCCCACCCGGAAGCCCTCGGCGTCGTCACGACCGGGACCCGGGAGTGGACCGACTACGCCGTCGCCAGCCGGCTCACCCTCTCCCTGCACGAGACCGCCGGCCTCGTGGTCCGCAGCAGGGGCCACCGCCGCTTCTACGCGGGGGTCTTCACCGGCGGAGACCGCCTGCGTCTGCTCCACCAGCGCGACGGCGAACGCCACATCCTGGCCGAGATCCCGTTCCGGTACGAGCGCGACCGCCCCTACGCCGTGGAGCTGCGCTGCCGTGGCGAGGACCTCGAGCTGTCCGTCGACGGCAGCACCCGGCTCACCGGCACCACCGCCGACACCCTCGGCGGCGGCACCGGCTTCCTCGTCGAACGCGGCGCCGTCGCCGCCGACGGCGTACGCATCGCACGACTCGCACCCAGGCGGGATGGCGTGGGCAACCACCCATGAACCGAACATGAAAGACAAGAAGGGCACATTGATGAGCACTCCCCCCATGATCGGCAAGTGGCTGCGTTTCAGCGTGAACACCAAGCCGGCCGACGGGTTCATCGCCCCCGTCGGCTTCACCGATCTCACTCCGCGGCTGAGGGGCGCCGTCCCGCCGCAGCTGGGCGACGGGACGCTCACGGTCTACCTCCCGCACACCACCTGCACGCTGATCCTCAACTCCGGCGTCGACGGCACCACGCTCCACGACATCCGGCTGTTCATCGAGGGCCAGATACCCGTGAACCGCCCCTTCGTCCACCTGCACGACGGCCCGCAGGACGCGGCCGCGCACGTGCGGTGCGTGTTCGGTGCCCAGTCACTGACCCTGCCGGTCGTCGACGGGGAGTTGGGGATCGGCCACAGCCAGGGCGTCTATCTCCTGGAGCTGGACGGGCCGCGCGACCGCACCGTCCAGTACGCCTTCTCCCGGTTCTCGCAGTGACGCTGGTCGGCATCCACGCGGGCCTCTCGGTCGATCATCTGGTCACCGAACCCGCCGGGGCGCGCTTCTCGTGCCCCGGCGGGCCCGCGCTGTTCGCCGCGCTCGGCGCACGGCTCGTCGCCGGCACCGACGTCCGCGTGAGCTGCCCGCTGCCCGAGGACGATCCGAGGTTCGCGCGGATCTTCGACGACTTCGGGGTCGACCGGCGGCACTGCCACCAGGTGCCCACCGTGCCGAGGTTGTGGATCCTGAACTCCGCCCGCGGACGGCGCATCGTCACCCAGGGCACGACAGCGGGTACCGAACTCGAAGGGCCCGGTCCGGCCGGGCCCGCGCCGGAGGATCCCCTTCCCGCGCAGGCGGCCGGTTTCCAGGACGGCCTGGACGGGCTGGTGGCATCGTCCCCCGCCGAGCGGCCCGCGGCGGACCCGAAGACCCGGGTCGGCCTCGACCCGCACCAGACCCTGGTCGCCGAAGAGGGCCTGGAGTACCTGCGCCGGGTGGTCTCGGCGACGACCGTACTGCTCCCGAGCCGGGTCCAGTTGAGCCTGCTGGACTCCGACCCGCGCCGCGCGGCCCGATCGCTGGCGGCGAGGCTGGGCCTGCCGGTGGTCGCCCGGCTCGACACCGAGGGCAGTTACGTCGTCACGGCCGACGGCATCTGGTCCGTACGTGACAGCGCGGTCACCGTCGTCGAGACCACCGGCGCGGGAGACGCCTGCGCGGCCGCTGTCGTGGCCGCCCTCGCCGCCGGCGCCGACCCGGTCGAAGCCGCTGTGTTCGGCACCAGCATCGCCCGCACCGCCCTGGCCGGCTGGGGTCACGAGGCCCTCGCCGCGGCGGCCCCCATCTCACGGCCCTTCCCGGGCATCACCACCCGCAAGGAGAACTAGCACGATGACGCTGCCCGCCGCACCCGCACCCCTGACCGCCTCCGCATGCGAGGCGCTGCATGCCGCGCTGCTCGACGTGTCCCCGGTGGCCGTGGGCAGCGTCCCGGACCTGGGACGCGCGGTCTTCGCCGGCTCGGGGGACTCGTTGGCCTCCGGGCTGGTCGCCACCGGATTCGGCCACCGTGCCCTGTCGGCAGGCGATGTCGCCTGGAGCGAGACCCTCCCGGCCGCCTGCGACACCCTCGTGGGTATCTCGCACTCCGGGACCTCCGGTGCCACCGTCAGGGCCCTGCGCATGGCGCGGGCCGCCGGACTGAAGACCGTCGCCATCACCTCGCAGGCGTCCTCGCCGCTGGCGGACACCGCCGACGAGGTCCAGTTGGTGCCCACGCTGCGGGTGGAGGAAGTAGTGCCCTGCGCAGGGCACGTCATGCTCGCCCAGGGGGTGGCCGCGGTGTGCGGAGTGGACACCGCGCCCTTCAACCGTGCACTCGCGGAGAGCCTGGGCCGCGTCCGCGTCATGGTCGACTCACAACTGCGCGCTCTTCCGGAGTCCGCGCCGGCCGCCGTGTCCGTCCTGTCGCTTCCGGAGCTGTGCAGCGGAGCGGACTTCTGGGTCCTGAAGCTCATCGAGGCCTGCGGACTCGCGGTGCGCAGCGTGCCCCTCGAAGAGAGCGGTCACGTCGACTACTTCATCGGCCCCGAGCAGCACCTCACCCTCCAGCTCATGGGTCCGCACGGCCGGCCGCGATTCGACCGCCTCGCCGAAGCCCTGCGGACGACCGGCCAGACGGTACGTCAGGTCGACACCTGCGACCTGACGTACCCCGATGTGCCGGACGCCGCCGTTCTGCGTGACATCGCGACGGCGGTGGCAGGGGCCTGGTTCGCCCACGGCGCGGCGCTGCGGTGGGGCCGTCCGCCCTTCCGTGGGGGAGCGGTGAACATGGACGCGCAGCACATCAAACTCGATTCCTGACGCATGTGCCGCTGCCGTCGCGCGACCTGCCGTTGCCGTGTGCGGCGCACGATAGGTGCTAATATTGAGACCAATTGTGCGACGTGGTTGGCGGCGCGCGAAGGCTGAGGGGAGTCCGTACGTGTCCGTCGTCGATGGTGCGACGACCGACCGGGGGCGTATGTCCGTTCACCCGGTCGATCGCAGGTCGCCCATGCCCGCCTGGGCGCAGGTGCAGCGTGACCTGCGTCGGCAGATCGACCAGGAACTCCAGACGGGCTACCAGCTGCCGACCGAGCGCGAACTCTCCGACCTCTACGGCGTCAGCCGCATCACCATCCGCCAGGCGCTCAGCGCCCTGGCCGCGGATGGCTACGTCGAGCGCAGGCAGGGCGCCGGAACCTTCGTCGCCGACATTCCGGAGCCGGTCCAGCACGACTTCGCGCTCACCACGCCCTGGCGGGACCGCTTCCATGCCGCGGGCCAGAGCGCGAAGTCCATCCACCTGCGCGACGAGTCCGCCGAACCCGTGCCCCATGAGCTGATCAAGCTCATCACCCCGGAGGAAGCCTCCGACAAGCGGCTCCACCTCAAGCGGCTTCACGTGGTCAACGACCGCGCCATCGGACTCACGGACTCGTGGGTCCCCGAACCCGTGGCGCCCGGGTTGTCCGACCAGCCCCTCATCGACGGCTCCCTGTCCCGGACCCTTCGCGAGGTCTTCGAGCTCGTTCCGACCGACACCAACCACTACCTCGAAGTCGGCGCGGCCAATTCCCATGAGGCCCGCCTGCTGAACACCACGCTCGACGCGCCGCTGTTCGTGGTGTGGTCGGTGGCCCGGCTGGACGACGGCCGCCTGCTGGAGACGACACGGACTGTCTGGCTCGGCAGCAGGGTGCGCTTCCACTACACCTGAGAAAGCGTGCCGGCGGGCAACAGTGCTAGATTTTGCATACCAGCTGTATGCAATCCACGGGAGTCTTGGTGAAGTCAGGCCGGGAGAAAGCCTATGAGTTCCTCCGGGAGACCGTGCTGACCGACCCGGAGATGCAGGGGCGGTTTCTCACCGAGCAGGAGATCGCCGACCGGATCGGTGTCTCCCGTACGCCCATTCGCGAGGCGTTGCTGCTGCTGGCAGCCGAGGACCTGGTGCAGCTCGTGCCCAAACGCGGGGCGTACATCGCACCGCTGTCGGGGCGGGAGATCACCGAACTCATGGAACTGCGCGGTGTGGTGGAACGCTACGCCGCCGAGCGTCTGATCGAGCTCGGCACCGCTCCGTCGGCTGAACTCACCGACATCCTCCAGCGGCAGCGCGCGCTGCTCGGCGCCGAGCAGGCCAAGGAATTCATCGCCGCCGACCACCTCTTCCACTCCACCATGATCGCCGCGCTCGGCAACGAGCTGCTGGCCAAGCATTACGAGGGGCTGCGCAGCCGGCAGATCCGGGCCGGAGTGGTCGCCCTCTTCCGTGTGGAGGGACGTCAGCAGGCCGTCCTCGACGAACACCAGGCGATCCTCGACGCCCTGGTCGAGCAGGACGCGGACGCCGCGCGGGCAGCGATCACCTGCCACCTCGACGCGACGTCCAAAGTGCTGCTGGCCGGCTGACGGAAGCCGGTTCTGACGGCGTTCACAACCGCCGATTGGCCAGCACCGAGACCTTGTGGCGTACCTCCGCGACCTCGGCGGCGTCGATGTCGGTCACCAACAGGCCCGGTTCGGCGCCCAGTTGCTCCCTGATCCGGCCGTCCGGGCCGACCACCGCGCTGTAGCCGATGCCGGTCGGCGCAGTGCCGCCCGCCTCGGGCCCGGCGCCGCCCGCGGCCGGGTCCGCCTGGTCGACGGCGGCCACCCATACCGTGGCGTCCAGCGCCCGCGCCCGTACGAGCAGTTCCCACTGGTCGCGCTTGCCGGGTCCGGCGCCCCACGAGGCGGGGAGCAGCGACACCGTGGCGCCCGCGTCGGCGTGTGCCCGGAACAGCTCCGGGAACCGTACGTCGTAGCAGGTGGCCAGGCCGAAGCGGATGTCGTCCACGTCGATGGTGACGATCTTGTCGCCGGCCAGTACGGTCCTGGACTCGGCGAAGCCGAACGCGTCGTAGAGGTGGATCTTGTCGTAGCTCTCCTCGACGCCCGGACCGGTGGCCAGCAGCGTGTTCGTGACCCGGCCGTCGGGCGCCGGTGTGAACATCCCGGCGACGACCACGACATCGGCCTGCCGCGCGATCCGGCGGACCTCGGTGGCCCATGGCCCGTCCAGCGGTTCGGCCAGTGGCGCCAACGGGATGCCGAAGCAGGCCATCGTCGCTTCGGGGAAGACCACGACCCGCGCTCCACGTGCCGCCGCGAGGAGGGCCTGTTCGCGGACGGTGTCGAGGTTCTGCCGGGGGTCGGGTACGGAGGTGAGCTGGCTCAGAGCGATTCGCATGGTCTGTCTCCTTACTGGGCGGCGGCGGTCTGTGGTTCCGCTCTCCCGAGGGAGCGGGTGAACTCGGCGTCCTCGGCGTGGTCCGCGTCCCGCCCCAGCATCACACCGGCCACCGTGAGCGGCGGCGCCGCTCACGACGCCGGCCAGGGTGTCACCTGGCATACTTTCGGTATACCGAGAGTATGCGCAACCCTCTCCCTGCTTCATCCCCGCCGATTTCACCTGGAGTCCCCATGGCAGCCCTGACCTTCTCCCTGCCCGACGGAACAACCCGCGACGTCGATGTCGTACAGGTCTTCAACGCCGGTTACGCCGGCCGCAGTCAGGAGGACGTGGCGGCGCACGTCGCGGAACTCGCCGAACTGGGCGTCCCGGCGCCGTCCACCACCCCGGCGCTGTACCCGGTCTCGCCGTACCTCGCCCAGCAGACCGAACGGGTCGCGGTCCAGCACGGGCGTACGTCCGGCGAGGCCGAATGGGCCCTCGTGGTCGCCGACGACGGCGAGGTCCTGCTGACCGCCGCCTGCGACCACACCGACCGGGACCTCGAGGTGCACGGCGTCGCCTGGAGCAAGAACGCCGGGCCCGACGTGCTGGCCCGCACCGCCTGGCGGCTGGACGACGTCGCCGACCGGATCGACGCCCTCACCCTGAAGGCATGGGTCACCCACGGCGCCGAGGAGAGCCCCCTGCAAAGCGGCACGGCCGCCGAACTCCTCACCCCGCACTACTGGGTCGAGGTCCTCAAGGCACGCGGCCAGTTCGTCCCCGGCACCGTACTGATCTCCGGCACGATCCCGATGGCCGAAGGAATCGACCAGTTCGCCGAGCACTGGCGGGTCGAACTGGCCGACCCCACGACCGGCGCAAGCATCGAGCTCGCCTACGACGTCGTCCCGCTCCCGGCACCCATCGGCTGAGGATCACAGCCAGCCACGACGGGCCGCGGTGAGGCTGGCCTGGAAGCGGGTCGAGGCGCCGAGCTCGCTCATCAGACGGTGGATACGCCGCTGGGTGGTGCGCTCGCTCCAGCCCTGGGAGCGGGCGATGGCCGCGTCGGTGAGGCCGGAGGCGAGCAGAGCCAGCAGGGAGCGGGTGTCCGGATCCGGCTGTACGGGGACGGACGCGGGCCCCGGCAGGTGATCTCCGGGAGGGTGCGGCGGTCCGGCGTCCGGCAGGGCGACGGCCCGCTCCCATTCGGCTTCGAAGAGGGACTCCAGGGCGACGAGCATGGGGGACTGGTGGATGAGATAGGCCGCCGACTGGCCGCCGGCCGCGAGGCTGAAGGGGATGATGGCCGCGCGGCTGTCGCTGATCACCAGCTTCAGCGGCAACTCGGGGCGTACCCGGGCTTTTTCCCCCGCTCGGATACTGGGCGCGATGTCGTTGCGCATCCGGCCCGGCCAGGCCACCGCTTCCCGGTCGTAGATCACCCGGTGGGCCACGCCGTGCCGCTGCCGCTGGATCTGCTGGTCGAGGTTGCTTCCCGGGCGGTCGACGTACGGCGGCCGGTCGAACGCGCGCAGTTCGCGCCGGGCGTCGGCCGTCATCCGGCCCACCGCCGAGCTGATGTCCTCGCGGTCGGTGAGCAGTTCCACGGCCATCTCGGGGTGCGCGATCCGGGTCGCCTCCCGGTAGGTCTCCATCAACCGGTGGACCTGGGAACGCGCTTCGTCGAGGCGGTGTTGCTGCTCGGCGATCAGAGCGGTCACCGCGACGTCGGGGGCGGTGGCGGAGAAGCGGGGCGGCCGTCCGGCGGACCGGGTCGCCAGGCCGTCCCTGACCAGTACGGAAAGCAGCCTCCCGGCGCCGGCCGGGGACAGCCCGCAGGCCTCGGCCAACTCGGAGGCGGTGCAGCGAGGATGCCCTACGAGGGCGGTGTACACGTGCTGTATTTCCTCCGTGAGTCCCAGCACGTTAAGTTCCATGACCCCTCCGCCGTACCAGTGGCGACTCTCCGCCACCCGGCGAACATCGGTCACCATGATTGCCTTGCGTCACTTCCGTCTCGGTTGACATCTTCCACCAGTAGGAAGGCGGCGCCTCGCCTGCCCCAGCACGTGGCAGCGCGTCCCGAACAGGCAGCCTGCCGTGTCCCCCCGGAAAGGCCTGCTCATGTTCCATGCGCACTCCCGATACAGACGACACGGCGCCGCAGCCCTCGCGCTGGCGGCCCTGGCCGCCGCCGTGGTCTCCGGCACCGCGGCCGCGGCTCCTTCGGCCACCGCCGCTTCCCCCGCACCCGCCGGCCCGGCGAAAATGACCACCGGCACAACGCCGTTGGACGGCACCTCGAAGGGCACCAAGGGCACCGCCGAGCCGCCCGCCCAGCGCCAGGGAGTAGTGCCGGGCCAGGTACTGGTCACCCTGGACCCGGACACCTCGGTCACCGGGCCCGCGCTGTCCGGAAAGGCCCAGCACCAACTGGCCGCCCGCGCCCCGCAGACCAGCGACAAGGCGCTGGACGCCAAGCTGCGCGCAGTGGGCGCCACCTCTGTGCACCCGCTGTTCCCCTCGCTGTCCGCGGCCGACACCGGTTCGCTGACCGAGGCCGCCCGCGGCCGGCTGGGCGCCGACGCCCCCGACCTGTCACGTACGTACGTGGTCAAGGTGAAGCAGCAGGACTCCGCCGCCGTCGCCGGCACCCTCCAGGGCGCCTCCGGGGTCGCGTCCGCCGAACCGGACCGCTACGTCAACACCCTGAACGCCGGAGCGCAGTCGCTGCCCTCCTCCGCCACCAAGGACGCCAAGGCCCCCGCGACCACGCCCAGCGCCGGGACCGCCGCCGCCGACCTGCCGTCGAACTACGCCCTGTCCTCCTCCGCCCAGGCGTTCCTCAACGCCGGGGGAGTCGACGCGGTGGGCGCCTTCTCCACCCTTCAGAGCGGCTACGGCCAGCAGCCCGGCACCGGCGAGACCATCACCAACGTGTCCATCGGCGACCTCACCGACCAGTCGATGGCGGACGCGGGGGACAACTACGTCAAGGGCAACGGCCCGACCACGGTGCTCAAGGACGGCAAGCGCTACCTCGACCTGCCGTCCATGCCGCTGATCCCCACCTACGTGGCCGGCACCGACGGCACCCTCGACCCGTCCGGCTCCACCGAGAACCAGGACCCCTCGCTCGGCGAAGTGCTCCTGGACTTCGGCGTGATGTCCCCGCTCCCGCACGACCAGCAGCGCGACGGCGCCACCGGCAGCGGCTACACCGACCTGCTCGGCATAGCCCCGGGGGCCGCCTACCGGCTGGTCGTCCCCCAGGAACCCACGATCGAGCAGATAGCCGGCGCGCTGCTGGCCGCCGCCCACCAGTCGCCGCGCCCCGACGTCATCACCGCGAGCCTCGGCTTCGGCACCGACGCGGAAGGGTTCCCGGGCCGCTACCTGGAGGACGACCCGTTCATCCGGTCCGTGGTCGCCTCGATCGTCCAGAAGGACGGCATCGTGGTGTCGATCTCCTCCAACGACGGCACCCGGCTGTACACCCCCGCCGCGGTCGGCCCCGACGGCGGCAGCACCCCCACCGACACGGCCCGCAACTCCGCCTCCGCCACCACCATCGACGACGACGCGCAGACCACCACCCCGTCCAAGGTGCCCGACAGCGGCGCCATCGCCGCCGGCGGCACCACCCTGGACGACACGCTCGCCGTACCGGCGAACTCCACCGGCTCCCAGGCCGGCACCGGCACCCTCGCGGAGACCCGGATCAGCGGCTTCGGCTCCTTCTCCTCCGGATTCGGCAGCCGGGTGGACCTGTCCGCCCCCAGCGACAACATCATCACCTTCGAGCACACCGGAGGCGGCAGCGCGCAGGCCGTCACCCCGGTCTTCAACGGCGGTACGTCGGCGTCCGCACCCGAGATAGCCGCCGCCGCGGCGGTCGTGCTCCAGGCCGGCCGGCTCGCCGGGCACGACCTGAGCCCCCAGCAGGTCCGGGACCTGCTGGAGCAGACCGGCCGCGCGGTGCCGACCCCGCCGCAGATCGACCGGACGCTGCACGTCGGACCGCAGATCGACGTGACCGCCGCCACCGAGAAGGCGCTGGGCGGCAAGCTGAAGAGCCACGGCCCCTCGGTCGTACGGCTCTCCGTCGCCCACCGGGTCACCGTCGGCGGGCTCGGCGGCACCTTCCTGGAGACCACCGACCCCAACCGTATCGACCTCGGCGACATGGCCTCCGGCGGCAACGGCGAGGGTCTCGTCGGCCCGGTGACCTTCGCCGCCGACGTCACCGGACTGCCGCAGGGCGCCGAGCCCCGGTACACGCTCACCGTCGACGGCGAGCACCCGGTTACCTTCTCCTCCGTCACCCCGGCGATCCGGGTGACGCCCGGTCAACTGCTGTCGGCGGCAGGGCTTCCGGTGGTCTCCACGACAGACCGCGACGTCGACCTCACCTTCAAGGTGCTGATCGGCGGCACGGCACAGGCCACCGTGCACCGCACCCTGACCATCGGCCCGAGCGACGGCCGCTACGTCGAGTCCAACGCGCCGCTGGCCCCGGCCACCGCCGAGGCCGGGAAGTCGGTCACCGTCTCCTACGACCTCACCGGCGTCAGCACCGCGAGCGCCCCCGAGCTGGTCGTGTCCACCGTCGGCCACTGGAACCCGGTCCTCGGCCCGATCTTCTCGGCGGGCTGGCACCAGACCCTGACCGGCACCACCGGCACCGTCACCATCCCCGCGGACGCCTTCAAGGGCGGCGGCGGGCTCTACGGCATCGGCATCGCCCTGTCCGGCTTCGGCGGCACCCCCAGCTTCATCAGGTACGGCGAGTTCGCCCCGATCCGGATCGCCGGCGGCACCGCCGCCACCCGCCCGGACGCACCGACCATCGCCGGCACGGGAACCGGTACCGCCTACGGGCACACCGCCGAGGTCACCCGCACCGTCCCCGACTTCCGCCTGCGCTACGACCTACGGGGCGTCCCCGGCGCGAAGTCCGCGATCGCCGAGTTCTCCGCCCCGGCCCCGACGCTCTTCGGCTCGCTGAACACCTTCAGCAACGCCAACGGCTCCGCGCTGGACAACGACGGAGTGGACACCCCCTCCACCGCGAGCAGGACGCTGTCCGCCACCTCCGGCACCGTCCGCCTCGACGCGCTGTCCCTGGGCCTGACCACCTCCGCGACCTACAGCGTCCGGGTGCTCGCCCTCGACAGCCATCAGCACGTCATCGGCCAGGCATCACCCGTCTCCAACCTCTCCGTCGACGACGGCCTGACCCCCGACGGCAGTACGCTGCTGAGCTTCACCGCCGCGGGCGAGGACTCCATCGCCGCCCTGCGCACCACCGACGGCGGCACCGAGGTACGGCACTACTCCACCGCGACCGGTGCCTACGGCGCCGTGCTGACCTCGGACTCCGGCAGCGGTTCGGACTACCAGGTGATCGGCGTCGCCCCGGACGCGCACCGGGTACTGCTCGGGCATGTGAGCCAGGCCGGCGGCGACGTCCGGCTGGAGACCTGGAACACCGCGACCGACACCCTGGTCGGCAGCTCGACGCTACGGGCCGCGGACTACCTGGTGGTCTCCGGACGGGTCGACGCCAAGCGCGACCGGGCCGCCGTACTGCTGCGCGCCACCGTGGGCAAAGCCGACTCGGTGCTCCCCGTCGACCTGGCCACCGGCACCGCCGCCGACCCGATCCCCGCCGACACCGGCGCGATCCCGGCCGGGACGTACAGCCTGCTGGACATCGATCAGTCCACCGGCGAGGTGTTCCTGGGCAAGATCGCCACGAACATCATCTGCCTCGGCGGTGTCGCCCCGGCCCGGGTGGACCTCGACACCAGGACCGTGACCACAGCGGGGTCGGTCTCGGCCTGCGAACACGGCATCGCCTCGGACGGGGCGGGCACCCTCTACACCGCGTCCGCCACCGCGATCAGCACCAAGATCGCGCCGACCGCCACCCTCACGCCGTACGACGAGGGCACCCAGACCACCGGTGACGGGTTCGCCCTGCGCAAGGGCACGCCCATATCGCTCGCCGTGGACGGCGTCCACCACGTCGCCCTGGTGTCGTTCGCGGCCCCGGAGGGCACCGTGTACTTCGGCTCCCAGCAGGGCGTCGTCACCGACAACAACGCGACCAGCCAGATAGCGGTCGTCGACCTCACCACAGGACAGCCGGTCCGCACCCTGAACGGCCTCATCGTCACCGGCCGGGGCGGCTTCCTCCTGCACGGCGTACAGGACCCCTCGCTCCAGCTCGACCCGGCCACCCGGTCGGCCTGGACCTATGGCCCGGACGGTACACAAATCCAGCAGTTCTCCTACTGATGTCCCGGGGTGGGGAGCGGCCCGGACCGCTCCCCACCCCGCCATTTGCCCGGAATTTGAATTGTTCTTGATGTCTTTGAATCCCGGCGTTGATATCGCTAGGTGAACGATGCACCTACTACTGACCTTGAATGCGTGATGTCGTCATGGTGGGGTGCGGACGAGTCCGGTTCCGGTGAGGCAGCCGTCGATTACGTCGCTGCGGTACTGG
>NZ_JBHYXC010000067.1:0-24268 GCF_042751495.1 Streptomyces sp. NPDC059373
GCAAGATCAACGAACTCCACCGGCCACTGCGGCCGGTACGCGACAACGACAACCGGTCTGTGCTCCCCGGGAAACGGCATGGCCCTGAACGCTACCGTCGAGCCGCTCTTCGCTCCCCGCATTCCTCACACGCTTGCAAGCGACCGGTGTTGCTCTTCGCCTCATGTGATCCAGTTCTGAATGGCTGGGGAGGATTGGCAGGCGTGGGGTCGGCGGCGAGTCGGTGTTGCCTGGTTGGTCAGGTACGGCCGGTGCTCCCGGTCCGGTTCAGGGCTGTCCGGGGTTTGTCCGGGCAGCCTTACGCCTCCTCTGCGGGGATGGCCGGCCGTGTCGCGTAGCGGTTGCGCATGGCGTCGCTGGCGGCGGGGCCTGCGGTGAAGACGTAGGTGGCGCTGTCGTGGAGTCGGCGGCCGGTCTTGGCGTCGACGACGACGGGCTCGACTTCCTCGCCGCTGTGCGCGTCGATGAGGATCATGCTGCGTTCGGCCGGTGTGAGGCGGGAGTTGCCCCACGCGGCCAGGGCGACGATCACCGGTCGCAGGGAATGCCCGAGTTCGGTGAGGACGTACTCGTGGCGGATGGGGTTGGTCTGGTAGGGCCGGCGCTCCAGTAGTCCGTCCGCGACGAGGGTTTTCAGCCGGGTGGTGAGCATGCTGGAGGAGATGCCCAGGCTCTCCTGGAACTGGTCGAAGCGTGTGTAGCCGTCGAAGGCGTCGTGGAGGATCAGCAGCGTCCACCATTCGCCGACGTGTTCCACCGTCGTGGACAGCGGGCACTCCCGGTCCTCCAGCCTGATCCGGCTTGCCACGGCGACCACCCTCCCAGTTACTGCTAAAGTCGAAGTTAGTAGCTTCTATTTTAGCAGTAGTGACGGGAGCGGGTGCCTTCCGCGCCCGCACCCGGGAACGGAGCACACCGTGACCACATCCACCAGCGAATCCCTCGAAGGCCGACGCGCTCTGGTCACCGGAGGCACGAAGGGCACTGGAGCCGCCATCGCCCGACGTCTCGCCCAGGCCGGCGCGACCGTACTGGTCACCGCCCGCAGCCGCCCCGACGACGTCGAGGAGAAGACGTTCATCACCGCAGACCTGTCCACCGCCCAGGGCGCGGCCCACGTCGCCGCCGAGGCGGACGCCCGCGTGGGAGGCGTCGACATCCTGGTCAACACCCTCGGCGGCTCCGAAGCACCGGCGGGAGGGTTCGCGGCGCTCGGCGAGGACGACTGGGCCAGGGAGCTGAACACGAACCTGCTGGCCGCCGTCCGCCTCGACCGCGCTCTCCTGCCGCACATGATCGCCACGGGCAAGGGCGCCGTCGTGCACGTCACCTCGATCCAGCGCCGCATGCCGCTGTGGAACGGAACGCTGGCCTACGCCGCCGCCAAGGCCGCCCTGACCACCTACAGCAAGGGCCTGTCCAACGAGGTCGCCCCGCACGGCGTCCGCGTCAACACCGTCTCGCCCGGCTTCGTGCAGACGTCGGCCGCCGACAACCTCGTCGCCCGGATCGCCCACGACGCGGGCATCACCCAGGAAGCGGCGCTGGGCCGGCTCATGGACTCCCTGGGCGGCATCCCGCTCGGCCGTCCCAACCGGCCCGAGGAGGTCGCCGAGCTCGTCGCCTTCCTCGTCTCCGACCGTGCCTCGTCCATCGTCGGTGCCGAGCACGTCATCGACGGCGGCACCACCCCCACCGTCTGAACCCGCCACCACCCCAAGGAGCGTCATGCACGACAACCAGCCCCGGACCATCACCCCGGACGCCCTGCCCGAGGTGATCACCCGCTACCTGAAGGCGCACCGCGCCCACGACACCGCCGGCGCGGTCACGGCGTTCAGCGCCGACGCTACGGTGATCGACGACGGCAACACCTACGAGGGCACCGCGGCGATCGAGGGGTGGCTGGGCCGGTCCGCCGGCGAATTCACCTACACCATCGACCTCACCGAAGCCCGGCAGGCCGACGCGACCCACTACATCGCCACCCACCACCTCGAAGGCAACTTCCCCGGCGGCACCGTCGATCTGCGCTATCAGTTCACACTCCGCGACGACCTCATCGAACGCCTCGTCATCGAACCGTGAGTCCGCTCACCTGATGCCGCCGTGTGGCAAGCCCCGCTCACCCCGTGACCGGCCCGTCTCAGCCGTCGTGCCCAGTCAGCCACCCGGCCACCGGGCCGGCCCTCACGTTCGGCATCCACCCCCGCAGATCAGCGCGTGCATGCCTGAGGAATCAAAGCGAGCAACTCCGAGGCCATCCTCAGCACAGGGTGAGGAGATTCAAGGTTCTGGCAGCAATTTCGTGAAAAACTAACGTCAGCGTGTGGCTTGGTCGGGAATGCCCTGGTCATGGGGGTTGCGCGATTATCGGTTGAAGACCTGCTCTTTCCCGGGATAGCCGGGGTGAGGGTGGAGCGTGTGGCGGCGTACATGGGCGAGCTGCTCGTGGAAGCGTTGAGCAACTGCCCTTCGAGACCGTGCCCGGACTGCGCTGCGGTATCCCGTCGGGTGCACAGCCGCTAGTGCCGGACGCTGGCCGACTGCCCGGTAGGAGGTCGACGGCTGCTGGTCCGGCTGACCGTGCGACGGTTCTTCTGCGATTCTCCAACCTGCCTGCGTCGCACGTTCGTTGAGCAAGTCGAAGGCCTGACGGAACGCCACCAGCAGGTCAGCACGGATCTACGGAGCTGGCTCCGGGCCATCGCGGCGGAGTTGGGTGGCCGGGCCGGCGCACGACTGTGCCGGAAACTCTCTGTGCACGCAGGGCGAATGAGACTGCTGGCGCTGATCCACGCTCCGGTGGTAGCCGAGCGGGCCCCACGGGTGTTGGGGGTGGACGAGTTCGCCTTCCGGCGTGGTGTCCGCTACGGAACCATCCTGGTCGACGTCGAGGCCCGGCGGCCGGTCGATGTCCTGCCGGACCGGAGCTCCGAGACGCTGGCCGCGTGGCTGCGCGAGCACCCTGGGGCCGAGGTGGTGTGCCGGGACCGGGCAAGCGCATATACCCGTGCGGTCAAAGAAGCCGCCCCGAACGCAACCGAGGTGGCGGATCGCTGGCACCTGCTGAGAAACCTCTTCCTTGCGGTGGAGAAGACCTGCCATGAGCATCGCGTCTGCCTGCAGAAATACGCCGAACGCATCCAGCGGGCCGAACCGAGGATGCCGGCGCTGGAGGCCCTGCCGCCGTCTTTGATCGTGGACCGGGTCCTGCGGCGCCACGAGGAGATCAACCGTATGGTCGACGTCGGCTACCCGCTCAGCGAGATCGCCCGCCGCCTCGGGCTGGACCGCAAGACCGTGCGCCGCTACCGCGACACCAACTTCGACGTCCTGCTTGCCTCGGCTCGCGACCGCAGGAACGTGCCCCTCGACCGGTTCAAGCCGTATCTACAGGCCGAGTTCGCCGCGGGCAACACCGTTGCCACCGAGCTGTACCAGCAGATCCGCGACCGCGGCTTCCGCGGCGGATACTCAACGCTCTCCGCTACGTGGGGACCCTGCGTGACGGCACAGCCGTCCCAGCCCCCGCGCCTATCCCGACTCCCCGCAAGATCACGGGGTGGATCATGCGACCGCGGGAGAACCTCCCGCCGCGAGAAACCGATGCTCTGGAGCAGGTCCGGCTGGCCTGCCTGGACATCACCAACGCCTGCGACCTGGCCGGTGCCTTCACCGACCTGGTCCGTCACCGCCGCGGCCACCTGCTGGGTGAGTGGATCCGGCAGGCCGAACGCTGCGATCTGGGGCCGCTCCGCTCCTTCGCCAGCTTCCTCCGCCAGGACATCAATGCCGTCACCGCAGGCCTCACCCTCTCCTACAGTTCCGGCGTCGTCGAGGGCCATGTCTGCAGAGTCAAGATTCTCAAGAGGAGCATGTACGGCCGCGCGTCCTTCGCACTCCTCCGAGCGCGGATTCTCATCCCACCGTGATGCCGACCCACGTGCCGAAACTCAGTTTGGGCGGCTGCGAGGAGATTCGTTGCGCAGCCGCCAGATCTCCTTCCATTGCCGGGCGTGGTCGGCCGCCAACAGTGGGTCGGGCGCGTCGGCCCGCTGCACCGCGAGGCTGACCCCGCAATCCCTGCACAGCTGATGGATCCGGAAGGCGCCGTCGTGCCAGACGCTGGTGTTGTCCCGGTTTCCGCATACTCGGCACGTCAGCGCAGGAGCTTCATCGGGCGGAACCGACGAACGGAGCACCCTCTCGACTACCACTGGCAGTGGCTCGTCGGGATGCATTGTCGGCTCGGGACAGTAGGCAATGTTCCCCCACCCACGCTGCCAGCCTCGCCAGGACTCGTCTGCTTTCACCTGCCGAAAGCCACGCGCTTTGTCTGCTCGCCGACTGTTGGCATAGCCAAGCTCGTCAGCGAGCCAGAGCTGTCGGGCGTGCTTCAACTCCTCGACGGCGCGTACGAGCGAGCTCGGATCCTTCTCCAGATTTTTGGGAATCCTCGCGCTGAGGCAGAGGTGGTGATAGGTCGCTCGGAAGCCATAGGGCGCGAAGTGGACGAGGCAAGACCGCAAATTCGTATGCCGGGCGCGCGTGGGCAGGCCCTCGTCGTAGACCCGTCTCTGGTGCGTGTTGAAGCTGCTCATCCCAGGACGCTACGGCCTGCCAAGCACGGATCGCACTTCACTTTGACGGCTCACCTTCGACATCGAAGATAGTCGCGTGCAGCGCGCTGATCTGGGGCGACTGGGTTGGATGTCAATGAGTGCGGCTCGTCTCGTGTGAGCTAGGTGTGCTGTCTCGTGAGGTCGGTGCCGCTAGGCGGAACTGGTGGTGCTGGTCGGCAGAGCCTGCTGATAGAGCGCCACCAACACACCGTGCAGGGGCTGGTCCTCTGCATCTTCCTCGGCCTCGTCGACCAGTCGGGCGAGGGCCTCGCCGAGTTCTCTTGCCTTCGCGGGGCTGAGACGCAGGTGGAGCAGTGTCAGGTGGGTCTCGGCGGGAGAGCGGTCCAGCTCCTGGGCGACCGCGGCGAGCATCGCGGCGGTGCCTGCCGCTTGGGGTTCGGCGACGACCATGTGACGTGCCGTGCGCTGGTAGTACTGCTCGGTGCCGCCGCGGACCTGGCGGGTCTCGGCGATGTGGACCAGCCCGGCATCGCGGAGCACCTTGAGGTGGTGGGCCACGTTGCCCTTCTTCGCATTGAGCTGCGCCGCAAGCTGGCTGGTGGTGGCAGGCCGGTGGCCCAAGGCGAAGAGCAACCGCTGACGCAACGGGTGAGAGAGCGCCGCGAACTGCTCAGGTGCACCGATCTCCAGGACGTCCTCAGGAGGCGGCAGATAGGGAGGCTGATCACGCATACCGAAAGTGTCTAAACTCGTTGACGCTTTCGCAAGGGCAGTGCTCTACTCCCTGCCATGACGACTCCGACGAAGCTTGCGCCGGCCCCTGTCATCGACGAGACAGCCCGGCTGCTGACCGAGCACTACATTTTCCCCGAGATAGCCGAGCAGCTCGCCGGCCTGCTGCAACGACGCCTGGCCGAGGGGGCCTATGACGTCGACGGTGCCGAGGAGCTCGCCCGCCTGGTCACCGTGGACCTGCAGTCCGTCAACGGCGACCGACACCTGAGACTGAAGCACCACGCCGACCCGGTCTCCCCGAAGCAGGGGGCGGCCACCCGGGACGCCATGCGCCGGGACTTCGACACCTCGCTGGGCGGTGCGCCCCGGGTGCAGTTGCTCGACGGAGGGGTCGCCGTGGTGGAGCTGGCACCGATGCTGTTTCCGCTGGAGTGGACCGCCGAACCGCTGAGCGCCGCGCTCACCCTGGCCTCCCGCGCCCAGGCGCTGATCGTGGACCTTCGCGCCAACCGGGGCGGCGACCCGGACACGGTCGCCTTCGTCTGCAGCTACCTGCTCGACGAGCGCACCCACCTCAACACCATGTACTGGCGCGGCAGCGAGCGCACCGAGCAGTCCTGGAGCCTGCCGCACGTTCCCGGAGCGCGCTTCGGCGGCAGCAAGCCGTTGTATGTGGTGTCCAGCAACAGCACCTTCTCTGCCGCTGAGGAGCTGGCGTACGACCTCCAGCAGCTCGGCCGCGCAACAGTCGTCGGCGAGCCCACCCGCGGCGGCGCACACCCGTGCAACGGCTGGACCCTGCACCCGCACCTGGAAGCCACCGTCCCCGTGGGCCGCGCCATCAACCCCGTCTCCAGCACGAACTGGGAGGGCACCGGCGTGCAGCCGGACATCCCTTGCGCTGCTGCTGACTCCCTCGACCGCGCTCACGCGCTGGCCCTCGCGCGACTGGCAGGCTGACCCAGTCCAGCTCATCGACAGCACTGCGCGCAGCGCCTCCCCCATCCACATCGGCGGCTGACTTCGGCGGCGGAGGCTCCAGTCTCCGCCGGCCTCCAGCGCGCTCACCCCGCACGACCAGGTTCACTGTCATAGAAGCCGAAAGGGCTGGGTTCGCTGTCAAACGCCTGGATTGGATGGCAAGGGACAACGGCCCAAGGTTTCGCCCCGGCCCTGTTCTTCACGCAAGTGCTGATAGAACCTTGAAACCGACCACCCCTGCTCGGGTGTGATCTCACACCTGCTCGATGGATCTCCCCAACTGTTCTCGACAGGGTGAATGAGGTTCTGTGCGTCATCCCCAGTTGTGATCTCCGGTTAAACCGTCGATGGATTCGCGCAGGATGTCCGCGTGACCCGCGTGCCGAGCGACTTCCTCGAGCATGTGAATCAGTGCCCAGCGCAGTGAAACGGTGGCGCCGTCGAAGAACGCGAATGCGGTGCCGGTGGCGTCGATGTCGAGGCTCTCGATCGCATCGTCCGCGGCGGCCCGGGCGCGGGCGTAGAAGTCCAGGATGTCCTTGGTCGGCTCGTCAGCGGCCACGTGCCAGTCGGACGCCTCGTCGCCTTCGACTTCGAAGGGAAGGGGATCGCACTCGCGGCCGAACGTCAGGCAAAACCAGCCGAGTTCAGCGCCGGCGAGATGCTTGAGCAGTCCGAGGAGGCTCGTGCCCGACGGGGCCACCGGGCGGCGCAGTTGGTCGTCGTCGAGGCCCTCGAGCTTCCATAGCACCGCGTCGCGGTTTCGATCCAGGGCGATGTGCAGGCTTTCCTTCTCGCCGCCGGTGAACGGCACGTGTTTGACCATGCCCAGACCCTAAGGGTTGTCCCGTAAATGATCTTCGGGTTGGTGCGGCTGTGGGCCGCCCGCCTATCCGTCGAGGGTGAGGTTGTGCAGGCGGGCGATGCCGAGCATGGCGTGGTGGACGCCGTTGCCTTTGAGGCGGCAGTCGCGGAGGATCTTCCAGGTCTTCATCCGGGCGAAGACGTGTTCCACGCGGGCGCGAACCTGTTTGTGGGACTTGTTGTGCGCTGCTTTCCAGTCGGGCAGGTCTTCGCCCCTGCGGCGTCGGTGGGGCATGACGAGTCCGGTGCCCGGATAGCCGCCGTCGGCAATTGTCGTGGTGCGGCCGACTGCGGCCCTGGCGCCGGATTCCTCCCATGCCTTGCAGTCGTTGCGGTTGCCCGGCAGCGGGCGGCCGACCACGACCACCCGGCGGGTGTCGGCGTCGATGACGACCTGGTGGTTGGTGGAGTACCGGTAATTCTTCGACTGCTCGGCTACCTCGTGGTCGCGGGTGGGCACCAGGGTGCCGTCCACGATCAGCACGGTGTCCTTGGCGAACCGGCGCCGCGGCTGCAGGGACATCAGCGGGCCGAGCTGGACGATGATCCGGTCCGCCGCCGACTTCGAGACGCCGAACAGCGGGGCCAGCTGGCGCATCGTCAAGTTCGTACGCCAGTAGGCCACGACCAGCAGCACCCGGTCCTCCAGGGCCAGACTCCAAGGTCGTCCCCGGCGAACCGCGTCGGCGCCCTCGCGCCGCAGTGCGGCCACCAACGTGCCGAACCGGCGCGGGCTCAGTCCGGAGAACGGGGTTATCCAAGACGGCTCCGACGCCGTAATCACACCAGCCACACCGTGATCATCTCGCCCGCGGCCGACAGAGGCCCTAGCGTCGACTGCGCAGCAGCGATCCGAGCGCCAGGCCGGCGCCCAGACCGACCAGGGCACCGACCGATGTCCGCCATGCGGGCGACGCCCCCGCAACGGGCACGGCAGGCGGACGGGAGGCAATGGGCGAGCAAGTGGGTGGTCCGGAAGCGACAGCGCGAGCGTGCTCCTCACCCACGATGGCCAGGAAGCGACGACCAACACGGCTCCCCGACGAACCGGCGATCCACGAGGTGTGAGCCCTGCTCCAGTAGTGCCGCCCAGCCTCTCCGGTGAACATCCCAGCGAGCATGTCCCGCAGCAAACTCTCGCGAATGGTCCCGATCTCGAAGCCCATCCACGCGTAGTTCATCATGAGGTCGGCATAGACATGCCGCTTCTGCTCATGAGGATCGACGATGTCCGTGTCGCCCCAAACAGGCTGGAACAGCGCCATGTCGTCAAGCTCCAGGCGGACCAGCTCAAAGTAGTAGCTGCGTATCCCCTGGACCTGGTCCGCCCTGGCCTGCCGGTTCTGAACGCCCAGGGAAACGGCGACGCCGGCCAACGCCAACGCCGAGACGATCGCCGACGTGAAACCGTACGCCGCGCCGATCTGACTCAGCCTGTTCCAGTCCACGCCCGTGGAGCCCGAGAGCTCCTCCAGCACGAAAGGCGACAAAAGCACCACCGTCAGCGCGAGCGCCGCAGCAGCGACCAGCCCCAGAGCTCTGCGGACTCGGCGAGCCACCGCTGCAGCCGAGGACCCATGACGAATTATCAGGTCGATCACCCCCCAGGCGAGCCTGCCCCAGTGACTAGGCCGAGCCTGGGGCAGGCTACTTCCAGCCGAGGTGCGGCATGGCCCGCCTGCACAACCTCACCCTCGCCGGATAGGCGGGCGGCCCGCCACCGGACGGACCACAGCCGCACCAACGCGAAGATCATTTACGGGACAACCCTTAGCTTGCGGGCAAACTCCCCACCCCACATGCCGGTTCTGCGTCCCCTCAACGAGCAGCGGTCGGTGGCGCTGCCGACTGGATCCACGCTGGGCCCGACGGCCGGTAATGGGCGGTGTGGCGGAGTACGGGAGTTGACGATGGCCGGGAACGGGGAACTGGCGGATGCCCAGCGCCGACACTGGCAGGAGGCCTACCGTGCCCATCCGGGCATGTACGGGGACCAGCCCTCCGAGCCCGCACTGCACGCGGCCACAGTGTTTCGGGCGGCCGGCGTCCGCGAGGTGCTGGAACTGGGAGCCGGGCACGGCCGGGACGCGCTGTTCTTCGCCCGCTGCGGGTTCACCGTACGGGCCACCGACTTCAGCCCCACCGGGCTGGAGCAGCTTCGGGAGGCCGCCCTCGGGGCGGGGCTGGACGACCGGGTGAGCCCGGCGGTGCACGATGTACGGGATGCGCTGCCGCTGGCCGACGACAGCGTCGACGCGACCTTCGCGCACATGCTGCTGTGCATGGCCCTTTCGACGCGGCAGATCCGCGCCCTGGTCGCAGAGGTCCGGCGGGTGCTGCGGCCCGGCGGGGTCTTCGTCTACACCGTGCGGCACACCGGCGACGCGCACTACGGGACCGGCATCGCCCACGGCGACGACATCTTCGAACACGGCGGCTTCGCCGTGCACTTCTTCTCCCGCGACCTGGTCGACGCACTCTCCGACGGCTGGGACGTGACCGAGGTCCACCCGTTCGAGGAGGGCGAGCTGCCCCGCCGTCTGTGGCGCGTCACCCAGACGGTCCGCCCCCGTTGACCGGTCAGGCCAGGTGGTAGAGCAGCGGCATGGCTCCGGTCCGGTTGGCCCGCAGGTTGGCCAGGACGTAGCGGTAGAAGCTGGGCTTGGTGAACTGCCGCACCGCGAGGGCGGCCGGGGTCAGGTCCCAGCGGGCGTGGTTGACGAACAGGTAGTCGGCCTCGCCGCCCAGGGGCTCCAGCAGCACGGAGTTGTCCAGCCCGGTCTCGGCGGTGAACCAGCCGGCGAGGTGGTCCCACAGCTCGTACGACACCTCCGCGTCCGCGCCCACGAAGTAGTTGAACAGGAACAGGCCCTGGCGGGTGCGGTCCACGTCGCCGATGCACTTGCGGCAGCGCGCGGCCGTGGCGTGGACGTCGGGGGAGGCGTCCTCCAGCAGGCCGAGGACCTCCTTGTAGGTCGGGCTGCCCCGCACCTCGTCGATGTCGTCGAGCGACTCGGTCTCCACCAGCATCACCACGTCGTACCGTGCCGGGTGCCCGGCCTGCCGGGCATACCCGACGAGCGGTGGGACGGTGAGCGCCCGGTAGACGCTGGCCTGCTTCACCGCACTGGCGTGATTCAGATCGCCCGCGGCTGCCTTCAGCGTGCCGAGCAGGGCTTGCTTGGCCGGGCTGTCGCCCGGTCGTGGGATCCGGCCGCGCGGCGGCTCGACCGCGGCCCCCAGGTGCAGATACCCGGACGCCGGCGGCTTCGCCAGCCTCGGCGGCCGGTACTTCGCACTCTGATTGACGATCTTGAGGCCCATGGAATCCTCCAGGTGCCCTCCGTGTCGGTCCAAGATGCTCCGTACCCCAGCGCCTACCCGGCGTGCTGCGCCTCACGCCGACACCAGTCCGCCGGGGGCGTTGCTGATCTTCACCGCGGCCGATGAGGGTTCACGGGCTCGGCCAAGTCACCGAAGGCGACGGTCCCGACCACACCAGTGCAGCAGGATCCGCGGCCTCGCCATCCGCCCATATGGTGATGTCACGGTCGGCGACCACACCGAGCAGACTGGAGGCCTTCGCGTTGCCGCGTCTGGCAACGTTTGCCCTTTCGACGAAGGCGCGTGGGTGCCAGTCGTGGCATGGCGGTTTCCAGCTACCGGCACTCGTACACAGCAGGGCTCGGTCCCGTCTATGGGATCAGGGCGTTGTAAACCTCGAAGACCTTCGAGTCGAACGGCGGTGCACCGAACTCCTGGGATGCGGGGTGGACCGTCTCTTCCATGAAGCGCCGGAGGGCGTCTTCCGACTCCCATACGTCGATGACCTGCCGGCCGCCCGCCTCGCCGGGTGCCGCGAAGTGAGCGATGAGCCCGGCCGGCGGTTTCGCTGGGTCCGGGAGCGTCGGCGCGTCGGCGAAGGTCGATCATGCGGCAAGGTGCGCATCGGACACCGCGCCGACGACTCTCGCAAAACCCGACGGCACGGGTTGTCGCCCCCGCTTCGTCTACCGCCTGTCGTGCCCCAGCCGACGAGATAGGCCCGACCTGCTGCGAAGCAAATGAGGCACGCCGAAAAGGCCGAGACCACAGCCAGACTCGACTTCGGCCTGCCGGAGCCGCGGGGTCGATCACGAGCGCGGAGTCCAAGCACGTCGACGCCGACCACGGTGCTGCCGATGACGCGGCGGGAGTGCCCAGGACCGGACGGTTTCCGGGCCGGCCGTTCAGAGGGCGACGGTGCGGACGAGGTGGTCGTAGCGACGCATGCGCTGGGAGCGGTAGGACTGACGTCCGGCTGCCAGTAGGCCCAGCTCGTGGCGGACCACGAGGCCGAGACGGAGGCAGAACTCCTTGGGTTCCTCGGCGGCGTCCGGGCACTCGGGGACGATCCGGTCGACTATGCCCTCGGCCAGCAGATCGGCGGCGCCGACGTGCTGGCTCCTGGCCATCCCGCCGGCCCGCGTGGTGGTTCTGTGCATGATCACGGAGGCGCCTTCGGGTGGCAGCGGCGACAGCCAGGCATGCTGGGCCGCGATGACCCGGTTGGCGGGCAGCATGGCGAGCGCCGCCCCTCCGCTGCCCTGGCCGAGCAGTACGGTCAGCGACGGCGCCTCCAGCGTGAGGAGGTCGGCGAGGCAGCGCGCGATCTCCGCCGCGAGTCCGCCCTCCTCGGCGGCCACCGACAGGGCTGCGCCAGGGGTGTCGACGACGCTGACCAGCGGGAGCCGGAGCTGGCTGGCGAGTTGCATACCGCGGCGGGCGACGCGCAGCGAGACGGGGCCGAGCGGCTCCCGTTCGCTCTGTCCGCGTCGGTCCTGGCCCAGGACGACGCACGCCGCGCTCTCGAAACGGGCGAGGGCGAGGAGGATTCCGGGGTCGGCCTCACCCTCGCCGGTGCCGTTGAGCGGGATGACGTCGGCCGCAGCGTGATCGAGGAACTCACGCACGCCCGGCCGTTCGGACGAGCGGGTGCGCCGGATCGAGTCCCAGGGGTCGGTCGGCGCGGGTACGTCGAAGTCGGGGGCGGCGGAGGGCGCAGGCCGTCCGGAGCCGAGGATTTCCAGCGCGCGGTCCAGAACGCTGGGCAGCAGCTCAGGCGTCACCACGTCGTCGATGAGGCCGTGCGCGTAGAGGTTCTCGGCGCTCTGCACACCCTCAGGGAAGGCCTCGCCGTGCAGGCCCTCGTAGACCCGCGGTCCCAGAAAGCCCAGCAGCGCCTCGGGCTCGGCGAGCGTCAGGTGGCCGAGCGAACCCCAGGAGGCGAAGACTCCGCCGGTCGTGGGGTGGCGCAGGTAGACGAGGTACGGCAGGCCGGCCGACTTGTGCCGGATCACGGCGCCGCAGATCGTCACCATCTGCACGAAGGCCGGAGTGCCTTCCTGCATCCGGGTGCCGCCCGAGGCAGGAGCGGCGAGCAGCGGCAGTCCCTCGCGGGTAGCGCGCTCGACGGCCGTCGCGAGCCGGACCGCGGCGGCGTGGCCGATCGAACCGCCCAGAAAGCGGAACTCGCTGGCGGCGATGGCGATGCGGCGGCCGCGGACCAGACCTTCGCCGGTGATGACCGACTCGTCGGTGCCGGCCCGCGCCGCGGCGGCGTCGAGTTGCCGGGCGTATCCCTCGTCCGCGACCGACCGGTCGGGTGGCAGATCCCAGCTGCGGAAGGAGCCGGTGTCGACCACGGTCTCCACCAGTTCGTACGCGCTGAGCCGCGGGCGCGGTTCGGGCATCGGCATCTCCTGCTGTTCAGTCGTCGGCGCGACTCGGGATAATTCCTCTGTCCGGCATTGCCCACCGCCTGGGGCGGGTTGAGGGAAGGAGGACGTCCGGGGGACGGAGAGGGATGGTGCGTCAGGAGGGGGTGGATCTGACGGCTTCCTCGCCCACTTCGTCGTGGCCCTCACCGGTTGTCCTCTCGTCGTGCTCCGGCTCCTCGGCCTCGTCGCCGACGACGCCGTCCGCGCTGTCGTCCGCGCCGCCGTGGCCGAGGTAGGACTCCAGGAGTGCCGCCCGGTCGCCCAGCTCCGCAGCGGTGCCCGAGACCACCATCCGCCCCGACAGCAGCACCGCACCCTTGTCGCACACGCTCAGAGCGATCGAGGCGTTCTGCTCGACCAGCAGGATCGGCATTTCGCGTTTGACCTGTGCGAGGGCCTGGTAGACCGCCTTGACGACGATGGGGGCGAGTCCCAGGGACGGCTCGTCGAGCATGAGCAGGCGAGGCGAGGACAGCAGCGCCCGGCCGATGGCCACCATCTGCTGCTCCCCACCGGACAGTGCCCAGCCGAGGCGCTTGCGCAGCGGCTTCAGGGCGGGGAAGAGGTCGTACACGTCGTCCAGCCCGAAGGTGGCCGGGCGTTTGCCGCGGGCCGTCGTGCCGACGAGCAGGTTGTCGTTGACCGTGAGGCTTCCGAAGACGTGTCTGCCCTCCGGGACATGGATCAGGCCGCGCCTGGCCAGTTCCTCGGCTGCCGTTCTGGTGACGTTCTCGCCGTCGAAGCGCACGGTGCCCGAGGAGGGGATCAGCCGTGAGACGGCCCGCAGGGTGGAGGTCTTTCCGGCGCCGTTGGCCCCCAGCAGGGCCAGTGCCTCGCCCGCCGCAACCGTCAGGTCGGCCCCGGCGACTGCCTCGGTGGTTCCGTATCTGACCCGAAGGTCTCTGACCTCAAGCATCGATCGTCACCTGTCCCAGATAGGCGTCGACGACCCTCGGATTGGCCCAGACCTCGGCGGGATTGCCCTCCGCGATCTTCCGGCCCAGCTCCAGCACCACCATCCGGTGGCAGAGCTCCTCAAGGAAGTCGATCTTGTGCTCGACCACGAGCAGCGCCGGCCCGTTCTGCTCCCGCCAGCGGGTCAGCAGGTCGACCAGCTCTGTGGTCTCGACGTCGTTGAGCCCGGCGGCCGGCTCGTCGAGCAGCAGCGTCCGGGGCTTTCCCGCGTAGGTCCTGGCCAGTTCCAGCCTGCGCCGCTGGCCGTAGGACAAGGCGCCGGCGAGCTGGCCGGCCTCGTTCTCCAGCCGGGCGAAGCTCAGCGCGTCGTAGGCGAGATCCCACTGTCCGCGCTCGTGGCGCATCATCGCCGGGCGGCGGAACCAGGCGGGCAGCAGAGTCCTGACCCGCCAGTCCTGGAGGCCGATGAGAACGTTCTCCAGACAGGTGAGGTCGTCGTGCACCTGCGGGGTCTGAAAGGTGCGCAGGACCCCGTGGCGGGACAGCCGCCCGGGCCACCCGAGCCGTACCGAGCTGCCGTTGACCCGCAATTGGCCGCCGGCCGCGACCAGTCCGGTGAGCGCGTTGATGAACGTCGACTTGCCCGAGCCGTTCGGCCCGATCAGACCGACCACCTCGTGGTCCTCGACCGTCAGCGACAGTCCGTCGACGGCGACGACACCGCCGAAGCGGACCTTGATGTCCTTGGCCTCAAGCACGGGCCTTCCACCTCCGTTGGACCGTTTCGCGCAGTCCTGCGATGCCCTTGGGGAAGGCCACGACGATGAGCAGCACCGCGAGACTGTAGATGAAGTCGGAGTACTTCTGGATGGATCGCAGGTACTCCGGCAGATAGGTGAGCACTGCGGCGCCGATGAGCGGGCCGTAGATGGACAACGAGCCTCCGAGCAGCAGCATGAGCAGCACCAGCAGGGCGATGTCCACGTCGAACGCCTCAAGTCCGACGTAGCCGGAGTTGTGGGCGTACAGCGACCCCGCCGTGCCCTGCATTCCGGATCCGACGGTGAAGGCGGCCAGTTGCAGGAGCTTCGGACGCAGACCCACCACGGCGGCCACCGGGCCGTGGTCACGGGCCAGTTGCAGGTCGCGGTAGGCGGGCGAGCGCATGAACCAGATGGTCAGCAGCAGGAAGAGCGCCAACAGGCCGAGCATCAGGTAGTAGCGATCTGCCTGCGAGCTCAACTCGATGCCGAAGAAGCTCGGCACGGCCACGTCGGAGACACCGGAGTAGCCCCCGGTGAAGGAGGTCCACTGCCGGAAGAGGATGATCAGCAGCCCGCCGCAGGCCATCGTCGCGATGGCGAAGAAGATCATCGAGCAGCGCGCGAAGACCACCCGCATCACCGCGCCCAGGACGGCGCAGGCCAACGTGGCGCCGATCAGGCCCGACCAGAAGCCGCCGGCGTGATTGGCCACCCAGATCGACACATAGGCGCCGGCGGCGTACACGCCGTAGGTGGCGAAGGTGAACGAGCCCCCGAGGGAGAAGCACCAGAAGAAGCCCAGCGTGAGGATCGCGTAGATCATGACGGTGTTCATGATTCCGTCGCTGTACTCGTCGCCCCCGTAGACATAGGGCGCGATCAGGCCGAGGACAGCCACCGCGGTCAGGGTGAGGAACTGGTGCTGCCGGAAGACCGGCGGCGCGAAGCGGAAGGCCCCGCCGAGGCCGCCCCGTTCCAGGGGGAGCGGGGGTGGGATGACATCAGTACCGGACACCGGACACCATCCTCACCAGGCCCTGCGGGCGGACGGCCAGGACCGCGACCAGAATCAGGAAGGGGTACGCATCCGTGAGATCAGGGGAGAGGTAGCCGCCGAGCAGCGCCTGCGCGACCGCGATGAACAGTGCGGCGCCTGCGGTGCCGCCCAGTCGCTCCCCACCGAGAACCACGGCCGCGAAAGCACTCAGCAGCAATCCGAATCCGAGGGTCGGGGTGACCGAGATGGTGGGGCCTATGAGCACGCCCGCCAGACCGGCCAGGGCCGCGGACAGTCCGAAGACCACCGGGGACAGCCGGCGGACGCGGATACCCTGGAGCAGGGCCGCCTCCCGGTCCGCGGCCAGCGCGCGGACCTGGCGGCCGATCGGTGACCGCTGGAAGAGCAGGTACAGACCGACACCGACGAGGATCGTCACCCCGACGGTGAGGAAGGCCTGTTGAGGGACGCTGGCTCCGAAGACGTCGACGGTCTTCGTGCCGAAGGGCGAGGGCAGACTCCGCGGGTCGGTGCCCTTCCACAGGATGATCACGGAGCGGATCGCCAGGCCGAGCGCGAAGGTCGAGATCACGATGGTGAGCGGACTTCGGTTCCTGATCGGCGCGTAGCCCACCCGCTCAAGGACGACGCCGACTGCGAAGAGGATGACCAGCATCAGCAAGAACATCGGCAGTTGGCCGTATCCGAGGCCGGAGACCAGCCAGAATCCGATGTAGGCGCCCAGGGTCATGAGGTCGCCCTGGGCGAAGTTGACGACGCCGGTGGCGTTCTGCAGCAGGACGATGCCGAGGGCGATGAGTGCGTAGATCGCTCCCTGGGCGATGCCGCTGGAAAGGATCGAGACGAATCTATCCATGGAGCGACCTCCCGATGAGTGGATGCGCGGCTCCGGTCCGGCCCACGTCGAGGCCGGGGGACTGGTGAGGGTGGTGGGGGTGGTGGGGCTCAGAAATCGGTGGGCAGCTTCTCTTCCAGCTTCGCCAGGGCCGGCTTGCCGCCGGCCCATGAGAGGATCGGCACGTTCTGGTAGAGGTTGTTCCTGCTGTCGGCCTTGAGGGTGCCGCAGGCGCCGTTGTATGTGAGGGTCTTCAGGGCGGCGGCGATCTTCCCGCCGTCGATGGAACCCGCCTGCTCGATGGCGTGCTCGAGCAGGTACATCGCGTCGTAGTTGCGGGGTTCCAAGTAGTCCTCCGGGGCCCGGCCGAACGCCTTGGTGTAGGCGGCGACGAACTTCCTGGCCGCCGGGGTGTTCAGTACCGTCGCCCCGCAGTTGGAGACGTTGAGCGTGTTCTTGGTGGCGAGTGAAGAGGGCAGCAGCCCGTTCACGACCGCAGAGCCGACCGTGAAGGTCATGATCGGCACGTGGACGTTGTTCTGCGCGGCCTGCTTGACCACGAGGGCGTCCGTGGTGGCGTATCCCCACTCCCAGATGGCTCCCGCATGGCGTGCGGCCAGGACCGGCTCGGTCAGATCCGTGACGTCGGGCGGAACCGATCGCTGTGTCGTCCTGACGCCCTTGGTCTTCGCGTTCGCCACGACTTTCTGCGCGCCCTCGGTCGGGGCCGCGTCCTCTGTGTGGATCATGAGGATGGACTTCACGTCGAGCGTGTCGATGAGGTACCGGTTGGCGGCCTCGGCGTACTGCGTCGTGGTCGGGCCCATCCGGAACGCCCGGTCGTACTTGAGGTTCGCGGCGGACGTCAGAGAGCCCAAGGTGTTGTGGATCACCGGGATGCCGGCCCCTTTGATGAGCAGCATCGACGCCTTGAGGCCGGAGGACACGCCGTAGCCGACGATGGCCGCCGGGTGGTATTTGATGGCGAGGCTGGTCGCCCGCCGGGCGCCCTCCGGGGTGATGTCGGTGTCGAATGTCCTGAACTCGACCCTGCGGCCGCCGATACCGCCGCCTTCGTTGATCTGCCGGACGGCGAGTTCGAAGGCGTCGGTGCCGCCCTTGACCGCGTTGGGGCCGGTCAGGATGCCGAGGTAGGCGATCTTGATCGGGCCGTTCGGATCAGAGGAGCCGGCCCCGCCGCCCGGGGCGCAGGCGGCGGTCAGACCGGTCAGACCGAGGGCGACGGCGGCAGCCGTCCAGCGTCCCAGCGAGTGCTTCATGAGGACCCCTCATCAATCTTGCATAAGTTTGAAACTTATGGCAGTGAGGTGACGAACTGGATCTGCGGAGGGTTGTCGACGGTGTCCATCGCCTTCGTCATGTCGAGGTCGCCCGCCTGCGTCGCCGCGCCGAGTGCGGCGGCCGCGGCGGCCGGGTCCACGTTCTCGCCGAGGTCGTAGACCGCCAGGTAGCGGGGTGCGCCGTCGTCGAGCACCAGCTGGTAGCGCTGGACACCTCCCGGTACCGGAAGCAACGTGGTCACCTGGGGGATGTGCACCGACTCGTACCAGGTGTGGAACTCCTGCTCCGCCTCCGGTGCCGGGCTGGCCCAGGCGAGCATCAGGGTGTGGGGCATGGCAACGCCTCCATTAAGATAGTTTGAAATCTATCGACACGTAGTTAACGGGGGGCCTGCTGCGGAGTCAAGGGTTCGCGCACGCAGACGTTGCAGACGGACCGTCGCCGAGCCTGTCTCCGGCTCTGCCGCAGCATGTGGCGAGGACTCCGCCGAGGTCAGTCCAGGGAGGCCACGAAAGCCCGCAGCTGCCGGATGGAGCGGCATTCCACGACGCGGTCGCACCACGGTGTGTAACGGCCGATCACCGAGTCGCCGCTGTCCCAGGCCGCGCGGGGCTCCGGATTCAGCCAGTACACGTGCGCGGAGGCCGCGGCGATCGCGGCCAGTGCCTCCGGGTGCGGCTCGTGGTAGTTCGACCGGGCGTCGCCGAGGACCAGCACCGTACTGCGCTTGCTGAGCTGTCCGGCCGTCAGCTCGCGGAAGGACGCGAAGGCGTGGCCGTAGTCCGACCGTCCGTCGAGCCAGACCCCGCTGGCCCGGGCATTGATCTCGCGGGTCGCCGCGAGGATGTCGTCCGAGGCGGCGAGCACGTCCGTGACCTCGTCCACGCCGTCGACGAACACGAAGGAGCGCACCGCGGCGAACTCCGTGCGCAGTGCGTACGCCAGTTGCAGAGTGAACGACGCGAATGCGGCGACGGAGCCGGAGATGTCGGCGAGGACGACCAGTTGGGGCTTGGCCGGTCGCTGCGGGCGGAACACCGGCTCGGCCGCGACGCCGCCGGTCGACATCGAGGCCCGGATGGTGCGGCGGAAGTCCAGCACTCCGCGTGAGCGCCGCCGTCGCTTCGTCTGGAGCCTGGCGGCGAGCTTGCGCGCGAGCGGCTGCACGGTCTCGCCGAGCACGGCTGCGTCGCGACGCGCTGTCCGTAGGAAGTCCAGGTCCTCCGGCAGCGGCTGCCGCAGCGTCCGTGCGACTGCTGCCGCTCCCCGGTCGGCGACCAGCCGCCGCCGGATCTCGGCCTCCACCTCTCGCCCGACCCGCCGTACGTCTTCTTCCGCGCGCTCGCGGGCCAGCCGCCGGCCGAGCGCCCCCGCCGTCGCGCCGTCCTCCGGCGCCGCGCCGCCGCCCTCCGCATCGCCGACGAGCGAGGCCAGCACGCGGTCCCCGCCGATCGCCCGCATGGTCCGCAGTTGGTACAGCGTGCCGGCCACGGCCCGCCCCGCCTCGAACCCCGCGTGTCGGTCGACGAACCCGGCGACCGCGAGACGGATCAGGCCGAGATCCTCCCGCCGTACCGCATCGACGAGAACTTCTCGCAGCCTGTCGTCGGGAAGGCCGCTCAGGACACCGCCTGGGACGCCGTCCGCGGAACCCGCTGCGACGGCGGATGAGCCCGGTCCGCCGTGCTGTTCTCCGTCCCCTGCCGGCCGAACGGCGAAGCAGATGTCGAAGACCAGGTCGAAGGTCGCGTCGTGGGCAGAATCCTTGACCAGCGTGGTGCGCAGGGCGGCGCGGACCGTCTCGCGGTCGAGGACGTCGACCGCGGCCAGCGAGCGGGCGGCGTCGACGTGTTCGGAGAGCGCCACGGGGATCCCGGTCGCGCGGAGTTCGCGGACCAGGCCGTCGAGTACGGTGAGCATCGCCACCTGATCTCCCTCTGGTCCGACGCGGCGAGCGGACGTATGGTCGCGCCGTGTCTGCCATGAGTGTTCTGTTGGTTCACGGGCTGGGGTCGAGCTACGAGCAGAACTGGCTGCGGCCGGGTTGGGTCGACGTGCTGGAGGCGGAGGGACTGCTGCCGCGACCGGTGACGTTGCCCGGGCACGGGGACGTGCCGCTGACCGGGTCGCCCGCGGACGCCGTGCTGGCCGCGGCGCGCGACGCCGACGGAGCGCCGGCGGGCGTGGGGTTCTCCGCCGGGGCGATCGCACTGCTCTCCGCGGCCGCGGCCGAGCCCGGTCGCTTCTCGCGGATCGTCCTGCTCGGTGTCGGCGACCACGTGCTGGCCCCGGAGCGGGAGTCCGTCTGGCCGCTGGCGGCCGCACTGCGCGGTCCGGCCGAGCCGCTGGACGTGCTCGAACGCACCTTCTGGAGGCTGGTCGGGCACAGCGGCAACGACCGTCGTCGGATCGCCGCCTACCTGGAGTCGGCGCCGCTGGGCGTGGCCGCGGAGCGGCTGGCGGAGGTCCGCTGCCCGGTGCTGGTGGTCGTCGGCGATCGCGACCGCGCGATGCCCGCCGAGGCGCTGACCGCGGCCCTGCCGGAGGCCCGCCTCGTGGTGCTGCCGGGAGTCGACCATTTCGCCACGGTGACTGCGCTCGCGGCCTTCGACGCGGTGGGGCATTTCCTGACGTCCTAGCCGGGTCGGCGGGCCAGCTCGCCCGTGACCAGCTCGATGTCGGCCTGGTTCTTCAGCAGGAGGTTCAGCCCCCGCACGACGGCGGCGGTGTCGACGTCCACCGCGCCCAGGTGCACCAGAGTTCTGGCCCAGTCCAGCGTCTCGGCGACGGAGGGCTTCTTCCGCAGGTCGAGCCGGCGCAGGGACGCCAGGACGTCCGCGACCTGCCGGGCGAGGACGTCTGTGATCCCCGGGACGTGGGCCGTGACGATCTCGCGCTCGCGTTCCGCATCGGGATAGCCGATGTGCAGGTACAGGCAGCGCCGCTTGAGCGCCTCGGAAAGTTCGCGGCTGTTGTTGGACGTGAGGAAGGTGCGCGGATGGGTGCGGGCACGCACCGTACCGAGTTCGGGGATGGAGACCTGGTACTCCGAGAGGACTTCCAGCAGCAGGGCCTCGGCCTCCACGTCGAGGCGGTCGACCTCGTCGATGAGCAGTACGGCCCGCTGCTCGCTGCGGATCGCCGCGAGCAGCGGGCGTTCGAGCAGGTAGCGCGGGCTGAAGATGTCGTCCTCGAGGGCGTCCCAGTCCCTGCCGTCACCGGCCTGTAGGCGCAGCAACTGCCGCCGGTAGTCCCATTCGTACAGCGCCTTGGACTCGTCCAGACCCTCGTGGCACTGGAGTCGGATCAGCTGGGCACCTTCCGCCTGTGCGACGGCCTTGGCCAGGGCCGTCTTGCCGGTGCCGGCCGGGCCCTCGACGAGTACGGGTTTGTCGAGCTGCTCGGCGAGATGGACCGTGTCGACGGTCTGGGCGTCCGGCAGGTATCCGGCACCGCGCAATGCTCGTTCGAGCAGGGCGGGAGCGGCGGCTGGTGCGACGGGCTCAGTCATGGGTGGCCCTTCGATTGATATTTCGTCGATCCTAAAACTATTTGGGCCCGCGGAGGCCGGTCAAGCGGCCCCAGAGCCCTCGTTGCAGGGTTGACACGCCTCTGGGGGCAAGATAGTTTCACGAATATCGAAAGGCCCTACGGGTGCCGCACGCCGGTCAACCTCCGACCGCAGCCGCTCGAGCCCGTACAGATGCCGCGAAAGGCAGGGCTCCATGCCGAAGATCGTCGCGCTTGTGAAGCACACACCGGACCTGGCGAGCGACCGCAGCTACGCGGACGACCTGACCGTCGACCGCGACGGCGTCGACTGCCATCTGTCGGAGCTCGACGAGTACACCGCCGAGCAGGCGATCACCTTGTCGGAGAACGTTCCGGCCACCGAGATCACCTACCTGACCGTCGGTCCCGAGGACGCTGATGCCACACTGCGCAAGGCGCTGGCCATGGGCGGTGACCGGGGTGTACATGTCCTCGACGACGGTCTGCACGGTTCGGACGCGATGGCGACCGCGCGCACCCTTGTCGCCGCGCTCTCCCGGCTCGACTACGACCTGGTCCTGTGCGGCATGTCCTCCACGGACGGCGCCATGGGCGTGCTCCCCGCCATGCTCGCCGAACACCTCGGCCTGCCGCAGGTGACATACGCGATGAGCCTGACGTGTGACGGCACCACCGTCGAGGCGGTCCGCGACACCGACGAGGGCACCGAGGAGCTGGTCTGCTCGCTGCCCGCCGTGGTCAGCGTCACCGACCGCACCGGCGAGGCGCGGTACCCGTCGTTCAAAGGGATCATGGCCGCCAAGAAGAAGCCCGTCGAGACCTGGACGCTCGGCGATCTCGATCTGGACGCCGCCACGGTCGGCGCCGCGGGATCGCACACTGCGGTGCGCGAGGCCGTCCGGAGGCCGCCACGGCAGGCGGGCGAACAAGTGAAGGACGAAGGCGAGGGCGGCACCGTGCTCGCCGACTACCTGGCCCGCCACAAGTTCATCTGAGGAGTTCCCATGCCCGCCGTCATCGTGCTGGCCGACGCGAGATCCGCAACCCTGCCCAAGTCCTCCGCCGAACTCGTCACCCTGGCCCGACGCCTCGGCGATCCCTGGGTGGTCTCCTTCGGCGGCCTCGACCCGCAGGAGTACGGCAGGTTCGGCGCGACCCGCGTCACCGTCGTGGACGACCCGGCGGTGAACGATCACCCGGTGCTGCCCAAGGTCGACACGGCGGATGCGCTGCTGGCCGAGCTGTCCGAACCCCCTGCCGCGGTCCTCACCAACAGCTCGTCGGAGATGCGCGAGGTGGCCGCCCGCCTGGCGGTCAGAACCGGCTCCGGGGTGATCACCGACGCCGTCGACATACGGCTCGACGACGAAGGCAGGGTGAGCGCAGTCCAGTCGGTCTTCGCGGCTGCATTCCTCGTCACCTGCGACGTCACCGTCGGCATCCCGATCGTCGCGGTCAAGGCCAACGCCGTGACGCCTGAGGAAGCGCCCGCCGAGGTCGAGGCAGACCGCCGGTCCGCCGTCATCAGCGACCTTGCAGCCGCGGTGCGGGTGACCCGCCGCACCACCCGCGAGTCGACCGGGCGGCCCGAACTGACCGGCGCGTCGGTCGTCGTCAGCGGCGGCCGCGGCCTCGGCGGCACCGAGGCCTTCGGGCTGGTCGAGCGGCTCGCCGACCAGCTCGGAGGAGCGGTCGGAGCGTCCCGGGCCGCGGTGGATGCCGGCTGGTACCCGCACAACTACCAGGTCGGCCAGACCGGCAAGACCGTTTCGCCCGAGCTGTACCTGGCCGTCGGCATCTCCGGCGCCATCCAGCACCGTGCGGGTATGCAGACCTCCAAGACCATCGTCGCGGTTAACAAGGACCCTGACGCCCCGATCTTCGACCTTGCCGGCTTCGGCGTCGTCGGCGATCTCCACCAGGTCGTCCCGGCGCTGTCCGGGGTCATCGAACGCCGCCGGGCCTGATCCCGTTCCGTCCTGGGACCCGCGCTGCCCCGCCCGTTCCGCGCCCCGCCCCTCCTCGCTCGCCTCGCTCCCGGAGACTCCCCATGGATGTGGACCTCACGGCCGACCAGCGGCTCTTCCATTCGACCACCCGCGACTACCTCGAAAAGTCGGTACCCCTCGGCCGTGTCCGCGAACTGGCCGGCGCGGGCGGACACCGGACTGGCCGTGGCCGGTGCCACGAGCGTCACCGGCCACCTCGGTGACGAGAAGGGGCTGGGCGAACAGGGGCCGGGCGCCTTCGGCCACAACTACCTCTTCCGTCAGGGCGCCAGTCTCGGCGGTGGAAGCACGGAGATGTCCCGGAACATCATCAGCGAGCGTCTGCTGAAGATGCCGCGCGAGTTCGCTGCGGACCGCGACATCCCGTTCAGCCAGGTCAAGCAGGGACGTTGACACACGGACAACACCAGGAGCGCGGCGTGGACCCATACGAACTGCGGCGACAGGACTTCTCCCTCGACGAGGACCAGGAGGCGGTACGTGACGCCTTCGCCGGCTTCTTCGCCAAGGAATGCACCACCAGCGTGGTCCGGGCCGCCGAACCTGTGGGGCACGACCCCGCGTTGTGGACGAAGCTCGTCGGGATGGGGGCCGCCTCCATGGCGCTGCCGGAGGAGGTCGGCGGTGACGGCGCCGGCATCGTCGAACTCGGCCTGGTCGCCGAGGAGATGGGACGCTGTCTGGCTCCCGTTCCCCTGCTCGACCACGTGGTCGCCACCCGGCTGCTCGCGGCCGCGGGCACGGACCCGGCCCACGAACTGGTGGAGCAGGCCGTGGACGGGAGCCGGCTGCTGGGGCTGTCGCTCGGTCCCTCTGCCGGGCCGCGGCTGGTCACGACCGCGGCGGTCGCCGACAGTGTGGTCGCCCTGGACGGAGACCGGGTCGTCGTGCTGACCACGCACAGCGGCCGCCCGCACGTGGGCAACCAGGCGTGCCTGCCCTACGCGTGGGTCGACCCGGGGGACCGGGCGGCCGAGACACGCTCGG
>NZ_JBHYXC010000068.1:0-24125 GCF_042751495.1 Streptomyces sp. NPDC059373
GGTGGCCGGGTTGACCACATCCGTGGTCCGCCCGTCAGCGGCGTCGCGGAATTCTCCGTTGATGTAGTTGCGCAGAGTACGGAGCTCGCTCACTGCAACCTCTCCCTGTCCTGTGTTCGATCGGTATGCCCAGCCTAGCCGTAACACTGCCGTATTCGACATACCCGCCACCCCGAAACAATGGAATCCGTGAGATTGGACCCCACGAACCACGAATTTCATCGATTGGGGCTTGCGCGACAGCTGACCTCTCATGCACAGTGGAGCGCGTGGCCACTCGCACTCCGGATCCCAAGAGCGTCGGCAACGGCGCTCCGGCGATCGACTCCGTCTCCAAGGCGATCATCGAACAGCTGCAAGAGGACGGTCGCCGTCCTTACGCCGCCATAGGCAAGGCCGTGGGTCTTTCCGAGGCGGCCGTGAGGCAGCGCGTCCAGAAGCTGCTCGACCAGGGCGTCATGCAGATTGTCGCAGTCACCGACCCCCTCACCGTGGGGTTCCGGCGGCAGGCGATGGTCGGCATCAACGTCTCGGGCGACATCGACCCCGTGGCCGATGCCCTGGCCGAGATGGAGGAGGTCGAATACGTCGTCATCACCGCCGGCTCCTTCGATCTGCTGATCGAGGTCGTCTGCGAGGACGACGACCACCTCCTGGAGACCATCAACAAGCGGATCCGCACGCTGCCCGGCGTGCGGTCCACCGAGAGCTTCGTCTACATGAAGCTCCGGAAGCAGACCTACACCTGGGGAACCAGATAGCCATGAGCGCGGACCTCTCGAAGACCGCGTACGACCACCTGTGGATGCACTTCACCCGCATGTCGTCGTACGAGAACGCCCCTGTACCGACCATTGTGCGCGGCGAGGGCACGTACATCTACGACGACAAGGGCAAGCGGTACGTCGACGGCCTGTCCGGCCTCTTCGTCGTCAACGCGGGCCACGGCCGCACCGAGCTGGCCGAGACCGCCTACAAGCAGGCGCAGGAGCTCGCCTTCTTCCCGGTGTGGAGCTACGCCCACCCGAAGGCGATCGAGCTCGCCGAGCGGCTGGCCGACTACGCCCCCGGCGACCTGAACAAGGTCTTCTTCACCACGGGCGGCGGCGAGGCCGTCGAGACCGCCTGGAAGCTCGCCAAGCAGTACTTCAAGCTGCAGGGCAAGCACACCAAGTACAAGGTCATCTCGCGGGCCGTCGCCTACCACGGCACCCCGCAGGGCGCCCTGTCCATCACCGGCCTGCCGGCGCTGAAGGCCCCCTTCGAGCCGCTGGTCCCCGGCGCGCACAAGGTGGTCAACACCAACATCTACCGCGCCCCGATCTACGGCGACGACCCCGAGGCCTTCGGCCGCTGGGCCGCCGACCAGATCGAGCAGGAGATCCTCTTCGAGGGCCCGGAGACCGTCGCGGCCGTCTTCCTGGAGCCGGTGCAGAACGCCGGCGGCTGCTTCCCGCCGCCGCCCGGGTACTTCCAGCGGGTCCGCGAGATCTGCGACCAGTACGACGTGCTGCTCGTCTCGGACGAGGTCATCTGCGCCTTCGGGCGCCTCGGCACGATGTTCGGGTGCGACAAGTTCGGCTACGTCCCGGACATGATCACCTGCGCGAAGGGCATGACCTCCGGCTACTCGCCGATCGGCGCCTGCATCATCTCCGACCGCATCGCCGAGCCGTTCTACAAGGGTGACAACACCTTCCTGCACGGCTACACCTTCGGCGGTCACCCGGTGTCCGCGGCCGTCGGCATCGCCAACCTCGACATCTTCGAGCGCGAGGGCCTCAACCAGCACGTGCTGGACAACGAGGGCGCGTTCTTCGACACCCTGAAGAAGCTGCACGACCTGCCGATCGTCGGCGACGTACGCGGCAACGGCTTCTTCTACGGCATCGAGCTGGTGAAGGACAAGGCCACCAAGGAGACCTTCACCGACGAGGAGACCGAGCGCGTCCTGTACGGCTTCCTGTCGAAGGCGCTCTACGACAACGGCCTGTACTGCCGTGCGGACGACCGTGGCGACCCGGTCGTGCAGCTGGCGCCGCCGCTGATCTCCGACCAGGCCCTCTTCGACGAGATCGAGGGCATCCTCCGGTCCGTTCTGACGGAGGCCTGGACCAAGCTCTGAGCGGTCCTCCGAAACGGGGTCCGGGGCGCGTATTGCGTGCCCCGGGCCCCGTTTGCGTCGTTCACCCGGTCAGGGGGAAGGAACGCCCAGTCGCGGAGGTATACGAAGGTGGCCCCACCGGACAACGACGTGCTGTGGGCCCGAGGTCTGCGGCACACGTACAACGGCTCGCCCGCCCTCCTCGGCGTGTCACTCGGCGTACGCGAGGGCGAGATCCTCGGCGTCCTCGGCCCGCACGGAGCCGGGAAGACCACGCTGCTGCGCTGCCTGGCCGGCGAACTGCTGCCCGAGCAGGGCGAGGTGTGGTTCAACAGCGCCCCCGTGCACACACTGCGCCGGACCGCCCGAGAGCGGCTGCGGCGCGAACGCTTCGGCTGGATCGGCGCCACCCCGCAGCTGCTGCCCGAGCTGACCGCCCGCGAGAACGCGGCGCTGCCGCTGCTGCTGCGCGGCACCCCGCACCACAAGGCCAAGGCCGCCGCCCAGGAATGGCTGGACCGGCTCGACATCGGTGGCATCGCCCGCAAACGCCCGGCCCAGCTGCTCCAGGCGCAGTGCCAGCGGGTCGCGATCGCCCGCGCCCTGGCGAACCGGCCCGACGTGATCTTCGCCGACGAGCCGACGGCCCCCCTGCACCGAGCCGACCGCGCCCAGGTGCTCCGGATGCTGACCAGCGCCGCCCGCTCGCACCGCATCACGATGGTGCTGGCCAGCGACGACCCCGAGGTCGTCTCGCAGGCCGACCGCGTGGTCACCCTCGCCGACGGCCGGCCCGTCTCCGGCATGCCCCGCCAGGACCGGGAGGGCGCCGGCTCGTGCTCAGCCTCCGTGTAGCGCGAGGCTCGCGGCCGACGGTGCTGCTGCGCCGGCTGCTCGTCGCCGCGACCGCCGCCGGCACCGGGTTTCTGCTGCTGGCCGCCCTCCGCCACGCCATGGGGCATCCGGGGCAGGCCGACAGCTCCGTGCTACGGCTCGCCTGGTGCGCCGTCCCGTTCGCCGTCAGCGCGTACCTGGCGGTGCTGGTGGCCCGTACGGAGCCGAGCAGCCGCCTGCACACCGGGTCCTCGGCGGCCGGGCTGGACCGGGGCGGGCTCCGGGGCCTGGGCGCGGCGTCCACCGCCCTGAACTGCGCGCTGGGCAGTGCGGTCGCCCTGGCCGCCTTCCAGGCTTCGCACCGCCCGGTGCCGGTGGCCGGGGCGCTGACCCTGCTGGCGCTGCTGCCGGTGGTGGCGGCCGGCGCGACGGCGGTGAGTCTGCGGCCCGCGCGGGTGCCCGTCGTGGCGGCCGGCCCGGCGCCGGGCGGGCTGCCGTGGGGCGTCGCGCTGATCGCGATCGGCGTCGCGGTGGAGTTCTCCTTCTCCGCGAGCCCCGGCGCGCGCCCGCTGATGCCGCTGCCGGGTGGCCTCGGGCGGATCGCCCCCGCTGTGCTGGGCGGCTGGGCCCTGACCGCCGCGGGGCTGGTGCTGGCGGTCCCCGGCCTCGTCCACGGCTGCGGCCGGCTCCTCGCCGCCTGTCGGCCCGGGGCCCTGCGGCTCCTCGCCGGGCGCGCCCTGCGGGAGGACGCCCGGCGGGTCGGCCGGCCGCTGGGCGTGCTCTGCGCCGCCGGCTCCGCGCTCTACGCCGGTGCCGCGCTGCCCGCCTCCGGCACGCGTCCCGCCGGGCCGCTGACCCTCCTCGCGGTCGCCCTCGTCGGCCTCGGCGCCCTCGCCGCTGCCCTCACCGCCACCGTCGAGGCCCGCCACGCCCGCCGCCCCGCCACCGCCGCCCTCACCGGCCTCGGCGCCCCCGCCTCGCTGCTCCGGGCCGCGGTCGCCCTGCGGACCGTTGTCGTGATCGCGGCGGTGGTGCCGCTGACCTGGGCGGTGGCGGCGGTGGCGGCGCTGCCGCTGCGGCCCTGACCGGACCGACACACTGTCAGACGCACACGATCAGCACTGACGGAACGACGGTTGCCCGCGAGGCGAGCCGGGGCCCAGGCTTGCGCGCATGGCTGATCTCACTCGACGTACGGCGCTGGTGGGCGCGCTCGCCGCCCTGACCGGATGCGGTGTGCCGCCCGCGTACATCGCCGCCGACCGGCGCGCCGGGACCGACCGGTCGGCGACCGACAAGAGGATCGACTTCGCGAACTGGCCGCTCTACATCGACGTCGACGAGAACAACCCCCAGCGGCGGCCGACGCTGGAGGAATTCCGGAAGCGCACCGGCATCCGCACCCACTACACCGAGGAGATCAACGACAACAGCGAGTTCTTCGGCAAGCTCGGCCCCACGCTGATGAACCATCACGACCCGCTCCGCGACCTGATCGTGGTCAGCGACTGGATGTGCGCCCGGTATGTCCGGCTCGGCTGGGTGCAGCAGATGGACCGCGCCCGGCAGCCCAACGTCACCAAGTACCTGGACCCGCTGCTGCGCGACCCGGGCTTCGACAAGGGCCGCAAGTACACCGTGCCCTGGCAGTCCGGCATCACCGGCATCGCGTACAACCGCAAGGCGCTGGGCCGGGAGATCCGGCACGTGAAGGACCTGTGGGCGGACGACCTGCGCGGCCAGGTGACGCTGCTGTCCGGGATGGACGAGGCCTTCGCGCTGCTGATGCAGGGCAACGGGGTCGACATCCGGAAGTGGACGACGGACGACTTCCACCGGGTCGTCGACCAGTTGCAGTCCCTGCTGAAGACCAGTCACATACGGCGCTTCACCGGCAACGACTACACCAAGGACCTCTCCTCCGGCGATGTGCTCGCCTGCCAGGCCTACTCCGGAGACGTCATCCAGCTCCAGGCGGACAACCCCGACATCACGTTCGTCGTCCCCGAGGAGGGCGCCGAGCTGTGGGCGGACAGCCTCATGATCCCCAACCTCGCCGAGCACAAGCGCAACGCCGAGCGGCTGGTGGACTACTACTACGAGCCCGAGGTCGCCGCCGAACTCGCCGCCTGGGTCAACTACGTCTGCCCGGTCCCGGCCGCCCGCGAGGTCCTCGCCTCCAGCAAGGACAAGGACACCGCGGCCCTGGCCGAGGATCCGCTGATCTTCCCGGACGACGCGATGCGCGGCCGGCTGTTCATCGCCCGCGACATCACCGCCGCCGAGCGGCCCGAGCTGGAGAATGAGTGGGAGAAGCTGGTCGGCCGCTGAGCAGCTCGCACAGCACCCCGATCCGGTTGGTCGTGATGGCGTCCACCTCCAGCCGCTCCAGCCGCCGCATCGTCCGCCGGGTGTCCGCCGTCCACGCCGCGACCAGCAGCCCGCTGCCGTGCGCCCAGCCGACCAACTCCGGAGTGACCAGCCCGAAGCGCGGGTTGATCCAGCGCGGCCGCACCTCGTCGAGCAGCAGCGGGGGCGGGGGAGCGGACGTCTTCCAGGTCAGCGCGATCTCGGCCCCCGGGTCGCGGTCGCGGACGGCGAGCATGGCGGCCGCCTCGCCGCAGTAGTACGTACGGTCCATGGCCCCAGCGTCCCGTACGGCGGCCAGCACCGGCGCCACCGACGGGACCTCGGTGAGGTCGAGCAGCGCGCGGGCGCCCTTGGTGGCGGCCAGTGCCTCGTGGAGGCGGGGGATGCCGGCGGGCAGGCGGTCCGCCGGGACGTCGGTCAGGGCCGTGTTGCGGTGGCCCCACAGCCGCTTCAGGGTCGGGTCGTGGAGGATGACCGGGACGCCGTCACGGGTGAGGCGTACGTCCATCTCCACCGCGTCCGCCCCCGCCAGCACGGCGCCGGCCAGCGAGGGCAGGGTGTTCTCGCGGTAGCGGTACGGGTCGCCGCGGTGGGCTACGGCCGTGACCACGATGCCGTGTACGCGTCGATCTCGGCGACGAGCCTCGCCTTGCCGGGGGCGTCCAGGAAGGAGACCTCGACGGCGTTCTTGGCGAGGGCGGCCACTCCGGCCTCGTCCAGGCCGAGGAGGCGGGCGGCGACCTCGTACTCGGTGTTGAGGTCGGTGCCGAACATCGGCGGGTCGTCGCTGTTGACGGTGACCAGGACTCCGGCCGCGACCATCTCCTTGACGGGGTGCTCGTGGAGGGTGCGTACGGCGCGCGTCGCGATGTTGGAGGTCGGGCAGACCTCCAGCGGGATGCGGTGCTCCGCGAGGTGCTCCAGCAGCCGCGGGTCCTGCGTCGCGCTGGTGCCGTGGCCGATGCGCTCGGCGCCCAGGTCGTTGAGGGCGTCCCAGATGGTCTGCGGCCCTGTCGTCTCGCCGGCGTGCGGGACGCTGTGCAGGCCGATCGCCCGAGCCTGGTCGAAGTACGGCTTGAACTGCGGCCGGGGCACGCCGATTTCGGGGCCGCCGAGGCCGAAGCTCACCAGGCCCTCGGGCTGGAGGTCGACGGCCAGGCGGGTCGTCTCCTCGGCGGCGGTCAGCCCGGCCTCGCCGGGGATGTCGAAGCACCAGCGCAGTACGACACCGAGCTCGGACTCGGCGGCCTTACGGGCGTCCTCGATGGCCTCCATGAAGGCCGGGCCGGGGATGCCGCGCCGGGTGGAGCTGTAGGGGGTGAGGGTCAGCTCGGCGTAGCGGATGTTCTGGCGGGCCATGTCGCGGGCGACCTCGTAGGTCAGCAGCCGTACGTCCTCGGCGTCGCGGATCAGGTCGACGACGGAGAGATAGACCTCGATGAAGTGTGCGAAGTCCCGGAAGGTGTAGTAGTCCGCGAGTGCGGCCGGGTCCGTGGGGACCTTCGAGTCCGGGTGCCGGGCGGCCAGTTCGGCCACGATCCGGGGGGACGCGGAGCCGACGTGGTGAACGTGGAGCTCGGCCTTCGGCAGGCCCGCGACGAAGGGCGCGAGAGCGGTCGCGTGGTCGGACATGCGGTGATCCTCCTGCGGGTGCTGCGGCGGGCGCGCCGCTCGGCTCATCGTAAACGCGAAATTGGTCGCATCCCCTGTCACCGCAGGCCATAGCATTGCCCGACGTAACAGAGGAAGGCGCCGATGTCCGAGTCCGACGAGCCCGACAACCCCAAGCCGCGCGACCCCTGGGCGCCTCCGGCCGAGCCCGCACCCGCGGCCACGAAAGCCTCCGCCGAGGCTCCGCCCGCCGCGCCGGCCCCGGCTTTCCCGCCCACCGGGTTCTCGGCCCCGGCTCCGGTGCCTTCCTCGGTCCCGCCGCCGCCCCCGGCTCCGGGGGGCGCCACGCCTCCGCCACCGCCGATGGGCATGCCCTACCCGCAATACCCCGCGCCCCCGCCGCCCGGCTACAACGGCGGCTACCCGGGTTATCCGGGCTACCCCGGCTACCCCATGGCCCCCTACGGCGCCTGGCCCCCGCCCGCCGCCCGCAACGGCTTCGGCACCACCGCCATGGTCCTCGGCATCATCGCCGTCATCCTCGCCATCGCCTGCATCGGCGCCTTCCTCGGGCTCCCGCTGAGCATCGGCGCCATCGTCTTCGGCATCATCGGCCTCCGTGTCGCCAAGCGTGGCGAAGCCACCAACCGCTCCCAGGCGCTCACCGGGTTGATCCTCGGCATCGTCGCCTCCGTCATATCCGTCGCCATGATCGTGGGCATCATCGCCGGCGCCGTCGGCGGCGTCTTCGACAGCTGGGACACCGGCAGCGGATCCAGCATCAGCGCCGACAGCGGCGACTACGGCGACCCCCTCTCCGAGGACGACACCGCCACCTACCACGACGGCCTCCAGGTCACCGTCTCCTCCGTCGCCACCACCTCAGCCCTCAAGACCCTCACCGACGGCGGCACCGCGCTCACCTTCACCGTCACCCTCGTCAACCACGGCGACACCGCCGTCGACCTCAGCGAGAACGAGATCAGCGCCTACGCGGACCCCGACGCCGAGGACACCCTCGACGACCTCTCCACGGACCAGGGCCTCTCCGGCAACCTCGCCCCCGACGAGTCCGCCAGCACCACCGTCATCGTCGTCGTCCCCAAGAACGACGACGGCACCATCGAGGTCGAGATAGCCCCCGGGTACGACTACGACTACGTCTACTGGGACGTCGCGGCGTAACGGGTCCCCTCAGCGGCGGACGGCCTCCAGCGCAAGCAGCGCCACGTGCAGCGAGAGGCAGGACTCGACCTGGTCGAGGTCGACGCCGAGGATGCGTTCGACGCGGTGGAGGCGGTCGTAGAAGGAGGGGCGCGACAGATGGGCCGCGTCGGCGGCGGCGGACTTGTTGCGGCCGTGGTCGAGGTAGACCGTCAGGATCCGGACGAGGTCCGTGCCGTGCTCGGCGTCGTGCGCGAGCAGGGGGCCGAGCTCGCGCTCCACGTAGGTCTGGAGCCGCGCGTCGTCGCGCAGCAGGTGCAGCAGGCCGCGCAGCCGCACGTCCGGGAGCCGGTAGTACGTGCCGGTCTTGCGGCCGCCGTGCAGGGCGGCGTCGGCGACCTGGGCGGCTTCGAGCAGCGTGCGCCGGGCGTCCCGGAGGGAGCCGACGGAGGAGCCGGCGGCCATCACGAAGGCGGGCGCGTCGGCCACCGCCTCGGTCAGCCGGTCCAGGGCGGATGCGAAGCCCTCCAGGGCGGCGTGCTCGTCGTCGGAGGGCCCGAGCGACACCAGCAGGCCCACCGCGCCGTCGTCCAGGGCGCCGGTCAGGGCGGTGAGCCCCCGTTCCCTTACGGCGAGGGCCGCCGTCTCCGTGAAGTCCCGCAGCCGGGCCTGGGCCTCGAGAGCCGCTGACGCCGGGCCGCCGCGCGGGCGGAGCATCACGCCGACGAGCCGGCGCCCCTCGAGGGGCACGCCGAGCGCCCGGGCCCGCAGGGCGACGTCGGAGACGGTCAGGGCGTGCGTGAGGATCCCGGACAGCAGGGTGCGGTGCGTCTGGCGTTCCAGCGACTCGCGGTCGCGCTCCAGCAGCCGGTTGAGCGCCAGCGTGGCTGCGCCGCGCTCCAGCAGCACGGTGTGGCGGTGCGGCCCTGAGGCCGAGCCGGCGTCGGAGCCGGGGTCGGGGTCGTCGTCGCGCGGCGGCGGGCCTGGCTCGCCGACGATGAGGAGGCGGCCCCAGTCGCGGCCGCGCGCACCGACGGCGGTGACCAGCCAGCCCGTACGGCGGTCGTAGCCGGTCCGGCCGACCGGGGCGACGCCGCGCGAGCGCCGCTCCCAGCCGTCGAGCAGGGCCTGGGGATCGCGTCCGGCCGGGTCGAAGGCCAGCACCTGGTGGGACAGGTTCTCCAGGACGACCGGGGCGCCGGCCATCCGGGCGACCTCGCGGACGACCTCGTCGGGCTCGGCGCCCTCCACCGACAGCTCGTTGAAGGTCTGGTGCACGGCCTCCGACGCCCGCAACCGGCTGAGCTGCGCGTTGACCACGTGCGCGTGCACGGCCTCGGTCACCGCCACGAAGCGGACCTCCGTCCGCAGCACCACCAGCGGCAGCCCGCGCCGCTCGGCGGCCCGCACCAGCGGACGCGGCAGCGCGTCCGCGTAACGCCGCCCGAGCTCGACGACGAGCCCCGCGGCGTCGACGTCCGCGAGGTCGTCGATGTACCGGGCCAGCGATTCGCGGTCCTCCGGCAGCATCACGCCGGTGGTGAGGACCAGCTCGCCGCCGTGCAGCATCCCGGCGATGTCCGCCAGCTCGCTGATGTGCACCCAGCGCACCGGCCGGTGGAGGCCCGTCGCGCCCGCGACGACCTGCGGCGCGCCGCGTCTGAGCGCGTCGAGTTCGAGGACCTGGGCGACTGTGGGGAACAACGCGTGACCTCCGGTCGGGGCGTGTGCGGCACAGTGTAAAGCGGTGCCCGGCTCCCCTGTCGATGTGTCGGTTGCCGCTCTTTACGGCAGTGGGGCATCGTCCAACGCGAAAGACATGAAAGACAGAATTCGTCGCGTAACCAAATGGCAACAACGGAATCCCTTGTTGAGGCAAGGCTACTCTGCCAGGATCAGCCACCAATCCGGATTTCCGCCACGGGATCGCGCGGATGGCGAGGAGACCACCATGGACCACAGCGCTGAGCCGACGTTCCACGCGAGGGACCGGTTCGCCGACGGGGCCCAGTACATCGCCGGGGAGCTGCGCCCGGGCACCTCCGGCGCCCGCCACACCGTGATCGACCCGGCCACCGGCCAGGCGGTGTACGAGTACGAGCTCGCCGGCACCGCCGATGTCGACGCCGCCGTCGCGGCCGCCAAGGCGGCGCTGCCGGGGTGGGCCGGGGCCACCCCGGGCGAGCGCTCGGAAGCCATGCACCGCTTCGCCGCGGTACTGGCCGAGCACGCCGACGAGCTGGCCCGCGCCGAGTCGCTGCAGTGCGGCAAGCCGCTCAAGCTGACCACCGAGTTCGACGTCCCCGGCACCGTGGACAACACCGCGTTCTTCGCCGGCGCCGCCCGCCACCTGGAGGGCAAGGCCGCCGGCGAGTACTCCGGCGACCACACGTCGTACGTACGCCGCGAGCCGGTCGGCGTCGTCGGCTCGATCGCGCCCTGGAACTACCCCCTCCAGATGGCGGCCTGGAAGATCCTCCCGGCCATCGCCGCGGGCAACACCATCGTCCTGAAGCCCGCCGAGCTGACTCCGCTGACCTCGCTGATGTTCGCCCAGGCCGCGACCGAGGCCGGCATCCCGGCTGGCGTCATCAACATCATCAACGGCGCCGGCAAGGTCGCGGGGGAGCACCTCGTCGGCCACCCGGACGTGGCCATGACCTCCTTCACCGGCTCCACCGGAGTCGGCAAGCGGGTCGCCGAGATCGCCACCGCCACTGTCAAGCGGCTCCATCTGGAGCTCGGCGGCAAGGCGCCCTTCGTGGTCTTCGACGACGCCGACCTGGCGGCGGCGGTCAACGGCGCGGTCGCCGGCTCGCTCATCAACACCGGCCAGGACTGTACGGCGGCGACCCGCGCCTACGTCCAGCGTCCGCTCTACGACGCCTTCGTGGCCGGCGTCGCCGAGCTGATGGCCACCGTCCGCGTCGGCGACCCCTTCGACGCCAAGACCGACCTCGGCCCGCTCATCTCCCACGCCCAGCGCGACCGCGTCGCCGGCTTCGTCGACCGGGCCCGCTCCTACGCCACCGTCGTGACCGGCGGCGAGGCACCCGACTCCCCGGGTGCGTACTACCGCCCGACCCTGATCACCGGGGCCGCCCAGGACAGCGAGATCGTCCAGGCGGAGATCTTCGGCCCGGTACTGGTCGTCCTGCCCTTCGACACCGACGACGAAGGCCTGGCCCTGGCCAACGACACCCCCTACGGCCTGGCCGCCTCCGCCTGGACCCGCGACGTCTTCCGCGCGGGCCGCGCGACCCGTGAGATCCAGGCCGGCTGCGTCTGGGTCAACGACCACATCCCGATCATCAGTGAGATGCCGCACGGCGGCGCCAAGGCCTCCGGCTACGGCAAGGACATGTCGGCGTACTCCTTCGAGGAGTACACGCAGGTGAAGCACGTCATGTACGACAACACAGCGCTCGCCCGCAAGGACTGGCACCGCACCGTCTTCGGCGACCGCTAACCCCAGGAGGATCGCATCCCCATGGACCTGTACGAGGGCCTGTCCGAGCCAGTCCGCAAAGCATGGGAGCGCAGCCTCTCGGGCGGGCGGGCCTCGCTCAGCCGCCGCAGCCTCCTCGGCGGCGGCCTGGCCGTGGCCGGCGCAGGGGCGCTGACCGCCTGCGGTATCCCGGCCGCCACCGGCACCAAGAGCGGCGCCACGACCGACGACACGTCCGACAAGGACAAGTCGCTGATCTTCTCCAACTGGCAGCTCTACATCGACGTGACCGACGACAAGAAGCACATGCCGACGCTCGAAGCCTTCGAGAAGCACTACGGCATCAAGGTCAAGTACACCGAGGACATCACCGACAACGTCGAGTTCTTCGCCAAGATCAAGCCGCAGCTCGCCGCCGGCCAGTCCACCGGGCGCGATCTCGTCGTGCTCACCGACTGGATGGCCGCCCGGATGATCCAGCTCGGCTGGGCCCAGGAGCTGGACGAGAACTATGTGCCGCACGCCTTCACCAACCTGGAGCAACGTTTCCGCAACCCCGACTGGGACCCCGGACGCGCCCACTCCTACCCCTGGGCGGGCATCGCCACCGTCATCGCGTACAACACCAAGGTCACCAAGGGCAAGAAGATCGACAGCGTCGACAAGCTGCTCACCGACCCCAGCCTCAAGGGCAAGGTCGCGATGCTCAGCGAGATGCGCGACACGGTCGGCATGACGCTGCTCGACATGGGCAAGAAGCCCGAGTCCTTCACGGCCGACGACTTCGACGCGGCCCTGGCCAAGGTCCAGAAGGCAGTCGACAGCAAGCAGATACGCCAGTTCACCGGCAACGAGTACTCCGACGGCCTCGCCTCCGGGAACATCGCCGCCTGCCTCGCCTGGGCCGGCGACCTGGTGCAGTTGCGGATCGACAACCCCGAGATCGAGTTCGCGATCCCGCCGGCCGGCTATCTGACCTCGACCGACAACATGCTGATCCCGGCGAAGTCCAAGCACCGCAAGAACGCCTCGCTGCTCATGGACTGGTACTACCGGCCCGAGATCGCCGCGGAGCTGGCCGCGTACGTCAACTACATCACCCCGTGCCAGGGCGTGAAGGAAGAGCTGCTCAAGATCGACAAGAGCGTGGCCAACAACCCGCTGATCATCCCCGACGCGGCGATGGCGGCCGGTGCGCACGCCTTCCGGTCGCTCACCTCGAAGGAAGAGACCTCCTTCGAGGAAAAGTTCGCCAAGCTCATCGGCGCGTGAGAAGGATCTGACGACCATGACCCAGCAGACCACGGCCCCCGCCGAGCAATCGGGCTCCTCCGCCGCATCTTCCGGCGGAGCCGTCACACTCACCGGCATCAGCAAGACCTGGGGCGACTTCACCGCCGTCCAGCCGCTCGACCTGACCATCCCCGAGGGCTCCTTCTTCGCCCTCCTCGGCGCCTCCGGCTGCGGCAAGACCACCACCCTGCGCATGATCGCCGGGCTGGAGGAACCCACCGCCGGCACCGTACGCATCGGCGACCTGGACGTCACCGGCCTCCCGCCGCACAAGCGGCCGGTCAACACCGTCTTCCAGAACTACGCGCTCTTCCCGCACCTCGACGTGTACGAGAACGTCGCCTTCGGCCTTCGCCGACGCGGCATCAAGTCCGTCAAGAAGCAGGTCGAGGACATGCTCGAGCTCGTCGAGCTGGGCCACCTCGCCCGCCGCAAGCCGCACCAGCTCTCCGGCGGCCAGCAGCAGCGCGTCGCCGTCGCCCGCGCTCTGATCAACCACCCCCAGGTGCTGCTCCTCGACGAACCGCTGGGCGCTCTGGACCTGAAGCTTCGGCGCCAGATGCAGCTCGAACTCAAGCGCATCCAGACCGAGGTCGGCATCACCTTCGTGCACGTCACGCACGACCAGGAAGAGGCCATGACCATGGCCGACACCATCGCCGTCATGAACGCCGGACGCATCGAGCAACTCGGTGCCCCCGCCGACCTGTACGAGAACCCCACGTCCACCTTCGTGGCCAACTTCCTCGGCCAGTCCAACCTCATCGAGGCCCAGGTCACCGGCTCCTCCGGCGACGACCTGCTGCTCAGCGTCGGCGACGGCCGCCTCACCCTGCCCGCCGCGCGCAGCGCGGCCACCGCGCAGACCGGCGACAAGGTGCTCGCCGGTGTCCGCCCGGAGAAGATCTCAATCTCCCACGCCGATGACGCGGCGACCGTCCCCGACGGCCGCAACCGGATCACCGGCCGGATAACCGACGCCAGCTTCATCGGCGTCTCCACCCAGTACGTGGTCAACAGCCCCTGGTGCCCCGAGCTGGCCGTTTTCGCCCAGAACGTCGAGCGCGACACCCGCCTCACCCCCGGCACCGAGGTCATCCTGCACTGGAACCCCGCCCACACCTTCGGCCTCGACGCCGCCCAGGACATCGAGGCGGGGGAGGTCACCGAATAATGGCCGCCCTGTCCACCGCACCCGCGGGCGCGCCGGGCGAGGCCCCGCCCGTCCCGCCCGGCCGCGTCGCACGCCGCCGCAAGCTCGTGCCGTACTGGCTGCTCCTGCCCGGCATCCTGTGGCTGCTGGTCTTCTTCGTTGCGCCGATGGTCTACCAGGCGTCGACCTCCGTGCAGACCGGCTCCCTGGAGACCGGCTACCAGGTCACGTGGCACCTCGCCACGTACTGGGACGCCTTCAAGGAGTACGACGTCTTCTATCTGCGGTCGCTGATCTACGCGGGCATCGCCACCGTGCTCTGTCTCGCCATCGGTTACCCGCTCGCGTACACCATCGCCTTCAAGGCCGGCCGCTGGCGCAACGTGCTGCTGGTGATGGTCATCGCGCCCTTCTTCACCAGCTTCCTGATCCGCACCCTGGCCTGGAAGACCATCCTCGCCGACGACGGCATCGTGGTCTCCGTACTGGACAAGCTGCACATCCTCAACGCCACGGCGGCCATCGGTCTCACCTCGACCGACCGGGTGCTCGCCACGCCGCTCGCGGTGGTCTGCGGTCTGACGTACAACTTCCTGCCTTTCATGATCCTTCCGCTGTACACCTCGCTGGAGCGCATCGACCCGAGGTTGCACGAGGCGGCGGGCGACCTGTACGCCAGGCCCTTCACGACCTTCCGCAAGGTCACCTTCCCGATCTCGCTGCCGGGTGTGGTGGCCGGGACGCTGCTGACCTTCATCCCGGCCTCCGGCGACTACATCAACGCCGAGTTGCTGGGCAGCCCGAGCGAGCAGATGATCGGCAATGTCATCCAGTCGAAGTTCCTGACAGTGCTCGACTATCCGACGGCCGCCGCGCTGTCCTTCATGCTCATGGCCGTGATCCTCGTGATCGTGTCCGTCTACATCCGCAAGGCGGGGACGGAGGAACTGGTCTGATGATCGTTCTGAATTGGATCCGACGCCACCTCGTCGTCTTCGCGGCGATCGCCGCGCTCTTCTACATGACGATCCCCAACGTCGTCGTCCTGATCTTCTCCTTCAACCAGCCCAAGGGACGCTTCAACTACTCCTGGGACCACTTCTCGCTCGACGCCTGGACCCACCCCTGCGACGTCGGCGACATGTGCACCTCGGTGTCGCTGTCCCTGCAGATCGCCGTGCTGGCCACCATCGGCGCGACGATCCTCGGCACGATGGTCGCCTTCGCGCTCGCCCGCTACCGCTTCCGGGGCCGCGCGCCGGTGACCGGGCTGATCTGGCTGCCGATGGCGATGCCCGAGATCGTGATGGGCGCCTCGCTCGGCACGCTCTTCCTCAACATGCGCATCCAGTTCGGCTTCTGGACCATCCTCATCGCGCACATCATGTTCTGCCTCAGCTTCGTCGTCACGGCGGTCAAGGCGCGCGTCATGAGCATGGACCCGAGGCTGGAGCAGGCCGCCCAGGACCTCTACGCCACTCCGACGCAGACCTTCCTGCGCGTCACCCTGCCGATCGCCGCCCCCGGCATCGCGGCCGGCGCACTGCTGAGCTTCGCCATCTCGATCGACGACTTCATCATCACGCAGTTCAACGCCGGGCCCTCGACGGTCACCTTCCCGATGTTCGTCTGGGGCGCGGCACAGAAGGGCCTGCCGGTCCAGGTGAACGTCATCGGCACGCTGATGTTCCTGGTGGCGGTTCTGTGCGTCGTCGCCGGGCAGCTGCTGGGGCGGACCCGCAAGGCCCGCAGCTAGCCCCCGTACGTATCCGCAAAGGTGTGAGAAGGCATGGATCCAGCCCGTTCGCTCGCCGAGGCGCAGCCGACACCGTTCTGGCTGGAGGACCCCGGCAGGCCGCAGTCCAACCCCGCGCTGGTGGGGGACGAGCACTGCGACCTGCTGGTGGTCGGCGGCGGTTACAGCGGCCTGTGGACCGCGCTGATCGCCAAGGAGCGCGACCCGAGCCGCGACGTCGTCCTCATCGAGGGCAAGGAGATCGGCTGGGCGGCGTCCGGGCGCAACGGCGGATTCTGCGCCGCCAGCCTCACCCACGGCCTCGCCAACGGACTCGCCCGCTGGCCGGGCGAGTTCGCGAAGCTGGAGGAGCTGGGCAACCGCAACCTCGACGAGATCGAGGCGGCGGTCGCCCGCTACTCCCTGGACTGCGACTTCGAGCGCACGGGCGAGATCGACGTCGCCACCGAGCCCTACCAGGTCGACGAACTGCGCGCCGCCGCAGACGAAGCCGGCCGGCACGGCGTCGACCTCGAGTTCCTCGACCGCGACCAGATGCGCGCCGAGGTCGACTCGCCGACCTTCGCGGGCGGGCTCTACGACCGTACCGGCGTCGCCATGATCCACCCCGCCAAGCTCGCCTGGGGCCTGAAGCGTGCGGCGGCGGACCTCGGCGTCCGGATCCACGAGCACACCCCGGCCACCGCACTGTCCGGAAACGGCGGCGGCATGGCTGTCCGCACCCCGTACGGCCGGGTCTTCGCGCGCCGGGTCGCCCTCGGCACGAACGTGTTCCCTTCGCTGGTCAGGCGGGTGCGCCCGTACATCGTCCCGGTGTACGACTACGCGCTGATGACGGAGCCGCTGAGCGAGGACCAACTCGCCTCCATCGGCTGGAAGAACCGCCAGGGCCTCGGCGACTCCGCCAACCAGTTCCACTACTTCCGGCTCACCGCCGACAACCGCGTCCTGTGGGGCGGCTACGACGCCATCTACCCCTACGGCGGCCGGCTCTCCGCCGACCGCGACCAGCGCCCCGAGACCAACCTCAAGCTGGCCTGGCACTTCTTCCGCTGCTTCCCGCAGCTCGACGGCCTGCGCTTCACCCACGCCTGGGGCGGCGCGATCGACACCTGCTCGCGCTTCTCCGCCTTCTACGGCACCGCGCACGCCGGCCGGGTCGCGTACGCCGCCGGCTTCACGGGCCTCGGCGTCGGCGCCACCCGCTTCGGGGCGGAGGTGATGCTCGACCTGCTGGCGGGCGAGCGCACGGAACGCACCGGGCTGGAGATGGTGCGCACGAAGCCGATGCCCTTCCCGCCGGAGCCTTTCGCGTGGGCCGGGATCGGCCTCACCAAGTGGTCGCTGGACCGCGCGGACCGCCGTGCGGGGCGGCGGAATCTGTGGCTGAAGACCATGGACCGGCTGGGGCTGGGCTTCGACAGCTGACCTTGACAGCTGACCTTGTGACCGGGGTCACCTCCGAGCAAAAGTCAAAACCCGCGTAAGGATCCGTGCTCTGCCCCCTCTCCTCCGTGTGAGAGCAATTGAATCGACACGGACGATCGGAGGTACCGGCATGGCCGACGCCGGTGCGAAGAGTGCGGTCGAATGGCTGGCTTCCGTGGCACCCGAGCCGGAGACCTGCCGGTGGGAGTGGGAGCGCAACCCCCTCGGGGTCACGCTCCTGCCCGCCGGCAGGCTCTGGGACGTCCTCATCCTCACCGGCGAGCTCGGCTATCCGACCCTCGATGTCCTCAACCGGATGATGGACCGGCCGGGCCCGGTGCTCGCCGACTTCGGCGACTCCCGGATGGGCTTCTTCGTGCCGCCCGGCACCGCCGCGCGCTGGATCGCCACCGGCGTCCGTACAGCCGGTGCCGGCACCTGGATCGTCGTCCCCTACCCGGGCCGGGCCACCGGCGGGGTCCGGTGGCTGGTGCCTCCGGACGGCACCGGGCATCTGACGGACCCGGTGCTGCTGGAGTTGGCCATGCACGAGGCCGCCGGGCGGCTCGCGGAACACGAACGGCGCGACGAACGGCGCGACGACCGCCACGACCGTCACGAACGCGACGACCGAGACGACATGTAAAGGCTCCGGGCGCACCGCCGACACGTTGGTGCTTGTGGGCGTCGTCGCGGGCTGGCGAGACTGGCGGCAGGCTAAGAGAGGAAGGTCTGCCGTGACCGACAAGCACATCACGCACTGGATCGCCGGACAGACATGGACCGGCACCGCCGAGCGCCGTGGCGACGTGTACGACCCGGCTACCGGAGCCGTGACCGGTCAGGTGGACTTCGCCTCGATCGCCGAGGTCGACCAGGCGGTCGGCGCGGCCGCCGCCGCTTTCAAGACCTGGCGCGAGGCCTCGATCGCCAAGCGCACCCAGGTGCTCTTCGCCTTCCGCGAGCTGCTCAACGCCAAGCGGGACGAGCTCGCCGCGATCATCGTCGCCGAGCACGGCAAGGTGCACTCCGACGCCCTGGGCGAGGTCGCCCGCGGCATCGAGGTCGTCGAGTACGCCTGCGGCATCCCGCAGCTCATCAAGGGCGGCTTCACCGAGCAGGCCTCCACCGGCATCGACGTCTACTCGATCCGCCAGCCGCTCGGCGTCGTCGGCATCATCTCGCCCTTCAACTTCCCCGCCATGGTGCCGATGTGGTTCTTCCCCATCGCCATCGCCGCGGGCAACACGGTCATCGTCAAGCCCTCCGAGAAGGACCCCTCGGCCGCCAACTTCATCGCCGGCCTGTGGAAGGACGCGGGACTGCCGGACGGCGTCTTCAACGTCGTGCACGGTGACAAGGTCGCCGTCGACCGTCTCCTGGAGCACCCGGACGTCAAGTCCGTCTCCTTCGTCGGCTCCACCCCGATCGCCCGCTACGTCTACGAGACGGGCACCCGGTACGGCAAGCGCGTCCAGGCTCTCGGCGGCGCCAAGAACCACATGCTGGTCCTTCCCGACGCCGACCTCGACCTCGCCGCCGACGCGGCCGTCAACGCCGGCTTCGGCGCGGCCGGCGAGCGCTGCATGGCGGTCTCGGTGCTGGTCGCCGTCGACCCGGTCGGCGACGAGCTGATCGAGAAGATCAAGCAGCGCGTGGCCACCCTGAAGGTCGGCCCCGGCTGCAACGGCGACTCCGAGATGGGCCCGCTGGTCACCGGCGTCCACCGCAACAAGGTCACCTCGTACCTGGACGCGGGCGTCGCGGACGGCGCCGACCTGGTCATCGACGGCCGCAAGCACCCCATCTCCGGCGAGGGCACCGCCGACGGCTTCTGGCTCGGCCCGACCCTCTTCGACAACGTCAAGCCCGGCCAGTCCATCTACAACGACGAGATCTTCGGCCCCGTGCTCTCCGTGGTCCGCGTCTCCTCGTACGACGAGGGTCTGGAGCTCATCAACTCCAACCCCTACGGCAACGGCACCGCCCTGTTCACCAACGACGGCGGCGCCGCCCGGCGCTTCCAGCACGAGGTCGAGGTCGGCATGGTCGGCATCAACGTCCCGATCCCGGTCCCCGTCGCCTACTACTCCTTCGGCGGCTGGAAGGCGTCACTCTTCGGCGACACCCACGCCTACGGCGAGGACGGCGTGAAGTTCTTCACCCGCGGCAAGGCCGTCACCCAGCGCTGGCTGGACCCGTCCCACGGCGGCATCAACCTGGGCTTCCCGACGAACTCCTGAAGCCCCGGACGGCGAGTGCGGCGCCCGCGAGCAGGGCGCCGCACAGCAGCCAGCTCCCCAGCACATCCAGCGGCCAGTGGTAGCCGCAGTACACCAGGGCGACGCCCACTCCGGCATTGAGCAGCACGGCGGCCGCGCCCAGCAGCCGCCGTGCTGCGGTGCGTCGTACGAAGGGCAGCACCAGCAACGTCGCGGCCCCGTACGCCAGCGTGGCCGTCGCCGCGTGCCCGGAGGGGTAGAGCCCCGGGTAGCCCGGGGTGAGGGTCAGCGAGCCGGGGCCGTCGCGGCCGATCGCGGCCTTCAGCGGCGTCACGATCAGCGGTATGGCCGCCATCGTCAGTGCGTACGCGACCAGGGGCCGCCACCGCCGGCCGCGCCACCCGGCGAAGGCCAACGCCAGCCCCAGCACCGGTAGCGCGTCCTGTGGGTTGCCAAGGTCGGCGACGACGTGGCCGAAGGGCGAACCGGCAGGCCGTACGGATTCCCCCGCGACGGCCGTCCTCAGGAATGGATCGAGGGCCAGCAGCGGGCCGCGTACCGATTCCTGCCAGGTGAGCAGGCCGAACAGCGTCACGTACAGCAGAAGCAGCATCAGGGAAAAAGTCGGCCGCCCCGGAACAGGGGGGAGAGTTCCGGGGCGACCAGAGCGATCGCCGCACCGCTCGTCCCGGGGGGTTTGGGACGGGCGGCCGACCGATCGGCGAGGAATGCCGAGGCTTGCGGCTTCGGCGCTGTTGTGCGCGAGTGCACTGCGGTACCGGTGATGGGGAGTCACCGGCAAAGTGTCGCCCGCGGACTTCCGCAGACGGGGTGTTTCTTCCATCTGTCGAAACCGTACGTCACCAAAGTGGTGCTTGGGGGACTATGCGCGGGTCCGCCATCAGGCCCGCACACCTTCTTCACCGACCTCTTCACCGACCCTGAGAATCACTCAGAGTCACGGTCACAGGCGGGTGAAGGCTTCCTCGATGATGTCGAGACCCTCGTTGAGCAGGTCCTCGCCAATCACCAGCGGCGGAAGGAAGCGCAGTACGTTGCCGTACGTGCCCGCCGTCAGGACCACCAGGCCCTCCGCGTGGCAGGCCTTCGCCAGCGCGCCGGCGGCCGCCGCGTTCGGGGTCTTGGTGCCCGGCTCGACCAGCTCGATGGCGATCATCGCGCCACGGCCGCGCACATCGCCGACGATGTCGAACTTCTCCTGGATCCCCCGCAGCCGGCCCAGCATGATCTCGCCGATCCGCCGCGCCCTGGCCGGCAGGTCCAGCTCCTTCATCGTCTCGATCGCACCGAGCGCGCCCGCGCACGCCACCGGGTTACCGCCGTACGTACCGCCCAGGCCGCCCGAGTGCGCGGCGTCCATGATCTCGGCGCGGCCGGTGACGGCGGCCAGCGGCAGACCGCCCGCGATGCCCTTGGCGGTGGTGATCAGGTCCGGGACGATGCCCTCGTCCTCGCAGGCGAACCACTGCCCGGTGCGGCAGAAGCCGGTCTGGATCTCGTCCGCCACGAAGACGATGCCGTTCTCCTTCGCGAACTCGGCGATGCGCGGCAGGAAGCCCTTGGCCGGCTCGATGAAGCCGCCCTCGCCCGCGATGGGCTCGATCACGATCGCCGCGACATTGTGCGCGCCGACCTGCTTGGTGATCTGGTCGATCGCCTGGGCGGCCGCCTCCTCCGCGCAGTTCTCCGGCCCGGTCAGCCAGCGGTAGGGGTAGGCCAGCGGGACGCGGTAGACCTCGGGCGCGAAAGGCCCGAAGCCCTCCTTGTACGGCATGTTCTTGGCGGTGAGCGCCATCGTGAGGTTCGTACGGCCGTGGTAGCCGTGGTCGAAGACCACGACAGCCGTGCGCTTGGTGTACGCGCGGGCGATCTTCACCGCGTTCTCCACCGCCTCGGCGCCGGAGTTGAACAGCGCCGACTTCTTGGCGTGGTCACCCGGGGTCAGCTCGGCGAGGTGCTCGGCGACCTCCACGTACTCCTCGTACGGGGTCACCATGAAACAGGTGTGGGTGAAGTCCGCCAGCTGCGCGGACGCGCGCCGCACGACCGCCTCCGCGCTGTTGCCGACCGAGGTCACGGCGATGCCGGAACCGAAGTCGATCAGCGAGTTGCCGTCCACGTCCTCCAGCACGCCACCGCCGGCGCGCGTGACGAAGACCGGCAGCGTCACCCCGACGCCGTTCGCGACCGCCGCCGACTTGCGGGCCAGCAGCTCCTGCGACTTCGGACCGGGGATGGACGTGACGAGTCGGCGCTCCTGGGCCAGTTCGGTCATGGCGGTCGTACTCCTTCGAACGTGGGCTTTTGTCTCGCAGGCTAAGCGGACGCCTTCCGGACCCGCACACTCCGATAGGGCGCACTGGCGACGTCGTCTTCGACGCGACGGACAGGTCCACTACATTGAGTGTCGGCGCGTGAGTGTACGAATGCGAGGGGCAGCGGGCGAATGGACGTCGACGGTGCGTACGAGTCGCGTAAGACCAATCCTCCTCCTGCTCTTCCTCCTTCCCCTCCTCCCATGCTGCCCCGGCCCGCCGGCCCGCCGACCGTGCCCCAGGCCGCGCCGCCCACCGCGATGGAGACCTGGCTCCGCACCCCCCGGCACCGCCCGGCGCCCGGCATCTTCGCCTACGGCCACGTCCCGCGGCCGCCGCGCGACCCGGACCGGCTGCCCGACCGGCGGCTGATCGGGGGTGCGATCGGCTCGCTGCTGATCGGGCTGTTGGTGTGGTCGTTGTGCTGGAACGGCTATTTCACGTTCTGGACGAAGCCGGTGTTCTGGTTCACGCCCGATTCATGGGGCGTCGTGACGCCGCACGGGTCGTTGCCGCCGCCCGCCGCCTTCGACATCTATTACGTCCTCTTCACCGCGCTGCTGGCATGGATCTTCGGCCGCCTCGGCAACTGGTCCGAGGTCTACCGACGCCACCTCGCCCCGCTCCTTCGCCGTGCCGTCACCGACCCCGCCCCGCACGAGGGCCCGGCGGCGCAGCAGCTCGACCCCGTGGAGTGGCCCGAGCTGCGGGCGGCCGGGCAGAACGCGGCGGCCGACCGGCTCGCGGCGGAGATCAGGGCCGGGCGGATGGGGGACGTCGACTACGTACGGCTGCGGCGGGCGTGGGCTTTCGGGCGCGTCGAGGCCTTCACCGACGCGGTGCTGCGGCAGGGCGCTGCCGCGTGCGCGCACCCGTCCGGGGCGCGGGACCTGCCGGTCCGGGCCGCCCGGCACGATCTGCTGAGCTCACAGGTACGGATCGGGCTCGCCCTCGCCGACGAGCGCAATCCGTACCAGCACCAGGGCGCGGGGCTGGCCCTCGACCCGAGCCTGCTCGGCACCGGGCTGCTCGCCGTGGGCCCGCCGGGCTCCGGCAAGACGCGGCACCTGATCCGGCCGGTCGTCGAGTCGCTGAGCCTGCAGGCGCTGTCCGGTACGGCCGCCGTGGTCGCCGTCGCGGGGGCCGGCGCGGACCTGGGGCCGGCCGACGCGTACGACGTCGTCATCTCGCTCGGCGACCCCGGCTCGGCGTACGACCTCGACCTCTACGGCGGCGCGACCGATCCCGACGAGGCCGCCGCGATGCTCGCCGAGGCCCTGCTCGACGGCCCCGAGACCGACACCCGGCGCGCCGCCACGGCGCTGAGCCAGCTACTGGGCCCCTACCGGGCAGCGCACGGCCGCTACCCCTCCGTCACGGAGCTGCGGGAGCTGCTGGACGGCAGCCCGACCGCTTACGCCGCCCTGCGGGACGCCCTCGACGCCGCCGGCGCCCACGGCCAGGCCCGCGAACTCGACGCCCGGGAACGGCAGGCCGAGCGCCCCGGCGACATCGGCCCCCTCCTCGCCGACCGCGTCGCCCTGCTCGACCGGCCGGCCTTCGCCGGGTTCTTCGACGTCACCGGGCGGACCCGGCCCTTCGCCCTGCGCACCCTGGAACATCCCCTCCGCGTCCGCATCGACCTCCCCGAACGCGGCCACGCCGAGGCCTCGCGGATCCTCGCCCGCCTCGTCCTCGCCCACTTCACCGCCGCCGTCACCGGCCGTACCGACCGCTCCCTCTTCGCCTGCCTGGTCCTCGACGACGCCGCCCACGTCGTCTCGGCGGAGGCCGTCCGGGGCCTCCAGAGGCTCCGCTCCGCCAACGCCGGCGCCGTCCTCACCCTCCGCACCCTCGACGACGTCCCCGAGGCCCTCCGCACCGCCCTTCTCGGCGCCGTCGGCTGCCGCATGGTCTTCTCCGGCATCACCACCTGGGACGGCAAGCGCTTCGCCGAAGCCTGGGGCACCACCTGGGTCGAGGCCCGTGACGTCACCCGTACCCCGGACCAGTCCGGCGGTCTCCTCCGCCGCGCCACCCGCGGCGTCCGCAAGCTCTTCACCGGCGAAGCGGTCACCACGGAATCCGTCACCGTCCGCCGCGTCGAGCGCGAACGCTGGTCTGCCTCGGACCTGGCCCACGCGGTCCCGGCCGGCCACGCCGTCCTGTCGCTCACCGCGACGGACGGCGAGCACGCGCCCCCGGTGCTGCTGGATCTGCGCGCCTGAGCGGGGGCTGTTTCCCCCACCCCGCCCCTTCCCGAAACCAGGGGCGCTGCCCCTGGACCCCGGGTGGGTGCGTTGTTGGGTGCGGGTCCGTGGCCGGGTTGTGCCAGCCCGTTCCGCCTCTGGCGGACGGCCTACCCACAACCCGGTCGGCCGTGAATTCAGCCCGTCCGGCGTTTGA
>NZ_JBHYXC010000069.1:0-21367 GCF_042751495.1 Streptomyces sp. NPDC059373
CCCCCAGAGGGGGCACCCCCAGAAGGGCGTTCGGGGGTCCAGGGGGCTCGCCCCCTGGTTTCGGGAAGGGGCGGGGTGGGGGAGGTCACGGCCCCTCGGCCGGGCGCCAGGGGCGGATGCGGTGGCCGGGGGCGAGATCGGTCCAGGGGTCGGCGGGGGCGGCGGCGTCCTGCCAGGGCTCGGCAACGGCAACGGCGGACACCGCGTCCGGGTCGGGCTCGAGCGCGGCGGCCATCAGCTGCCGCGTATAGGGGTGGCCCGGGGCGCTGAAAACGGCCTCGGTCGGCCCCTCCTCCACCACCACGCCGTGCCGGAGGACGAGGACGCGGTCGGCGATGCCGCGCACGACCGCGAGGTCGTGGCTGATGAAGAGGCAGGCCAGCTCCCGGTCGCGCCGCAGGTCGTCCAGCAGGCGCAGAACGTCGGCCTGGACGGAGACGTCCAGCGCCGTGGTGATCTCGTCGGCGATGAGGACGTCGGGCTCACCGGCCAGCGCGCGGGCGATGCCGATGCGTTGCCGTTGGCCGCCGGAGAGCTGGGCGGGGAGGCGGTCGGCGAAGCCGCATCGTGCCGCCCTGGTCGGGCTTGCCGGACGCGGTTGTGGCCGGGATGGTCGCGGCGGCCGAGGCGGCGCCCGAGCAGCCGCTGAGCAGCCAGGAGGCGCCGAGCACGCCGCCTCCGGCCGCCGCGGCGGTGAGCACCGACCGCCGGGGGACGCTCGCGGCGCCTCTTCGGTGCCGGGAGGTATCGGGCATACGGCTACCGCCCCTCTCGCTATTCGTTCAGCGGAACGATTAAGTGAAGTCCGTGAACGATAGCCACGCCCGTGGCCCGCGCCAACCCCCGGACGCCGGAAATTAACCCGGGAAACGCACTCGTTACGCGCGAACGCACAGCGGGCCCCACCCCCGGAAGGGGTGGGGCCCGCTGCCGTACGAGCGAGGACCGCCGGTCGGAGGACCGCCCGTCAGAGGCCGAACGGCCAGATGACGCCGTGGTGCATCGTGACCAGCACGACCAGCACGATCAGGTCGGCCGCGCCCAGGAAGAGACCCAGGATCGCCCGGCCCGGGCGGCGGGTGCCGCGGACCAGGGAGATGCCGCCGAGGATCAGGGCGAAGGGGCCCAGGACGGCGTTGAAGGCGAGGAGACCGAGCAGGCCGAGCACGAAGGAGGCGACGGCCATGCCGTCGGCGCCGTCGGTGCCGTCCTTGGGACGGGGGCCGTCCTCGGGACGGGTTCCGGCCTTGGGACGGGTGCCGGCCTTGGTGGCGTCGGGCGTTGCGTAGGTGTCCATGCTTGCTTCCCCCTGGGTTGTCAGCGGTTGCGGGTCTGCGAGACGCGCTCGCGGATGTAGAAGGCGAGCAGCCAGGCGCCGACGAGCCCGGCGCCGGCCATGAGAACCGACAGGGAGGTGTAGGAGGCGGCGCCGAGGAGGACCCCGAAGGCGACCAGGACGACAAGGAGGGCCATGTGCGCGCTCTTTCTCGGGTGGTGGCGAAGGACCTGCGAGAGACTTTGAGTGAACAGTTGGAGTAACAGTTGTTCACTGACTTAAAGACTACTCGTCCCACGGCTCGCCAGACTCGGCGAACAGTTGTTTACTGGATGACATGAGTCACACCCTCGGGGTCAGACAGGCCCAAAAGCTGCAAACCCGTCAGGCACTCCTCGACGCGGGCCTGCGCCTGCTGGAGAACCAGAGCCTGAGCAGCCTTGGCCTGCGCGAGGTCACCCGTGCCGTGGGGGTCGCCCCGGCCGGCTTCTACCGGCACTTCCGGGACATCCCGGACCTCGGAGTCGCCCTGGTCGGCGAGTCGTTGGGAAGTCTGCACGCGATGATCCAGGCGATCCTCCATGAGCAGGACGACGCCGCCGAGGTCATCAGCCGCTCGGTCGAGGTCATCGCCCGGCATGTACGCGAACACCGCGCCCACATCCGCTTCATCGCGCGGGAACGGCACGGCGGCGTACAGCCGGTACGGGAGGCGATCGCGGCCGAACTGGGGCAGTTCGCCGACGAGGTGGGCGCCGCGCTCGGGGCGCAGCCGCTGTCGCAGGGCTGGAGCGCGGAGGATCTGCGGATGCTGTCCGAGCTCTACGTCGACCGCATGCTGATGACCGCCACCGCCTTCATGGAGGCGCCGGCCGAGGACCCGGAGGCCGAGGCGCGGATCGCGGGGACCGCGCGCCGTCAGCTCTACCTGATGCACCTCGGCCGGCAGCACTGGCTGGGCGGCTAGAGCCTCCCCGGGCGATCAGCTGCTGGCGGCCAGCGCCTTCTCCAGTTCGCCGGTGAGGGTGTCCGTGCTCTGGAAGGTCAGCCCGGCCAGGGCGACGTGCTTCCAGCGCACGGTCCCGGCCGCGTCGATGATGAACACCGAGCGGCGCAGACCGAGTCCGGGCACGGCGATGCCGTACGACTTCACCACCTCGCGGGCGGTGTCGGCGAGCAGCGGGAAGCGCAGGTCGTAGCGGCGGGCGAAGCCCTCGTGGCTGTCCAGGCCCTGGGGGCTGATGCCCCAGACGGTGGCGCCGAGGTCCTTGAAGCGGTCCAGGTCTGAGGTGTAGGCGCACAACTGCTTGGTGCAGACGGCGGTGTTGTCGCCCGGGTAGAAGACCAGCACCAGGGGTTTGCCGCGCTGCTCGGAGAGCGTGTAGCTGCCGCGCTCGGCGTCACCGCCATTGTCGTCCGCGGCGAGGAGGAGACCGGGCAGGGTGAAGTCGGGTGCGGGGGTGCCGACCTCGGGGGTCTTGGCCATGGGAGTCCTTAGCTCAGGGCGCGAGGCGCGAGGGCAGCGGCTCGTCAGGTAAGCATGGCCGACGGTCGGTCCCGTCACCGGGCCGGGGTGGTGGTTCATGGCCCCGCGGCGCAGGAGGGCCTACTTCACCGCGGGGCCGGGGTGGCCCGTATGAAGGCGGACGTGAGCTTCGGACTGCCGGTCATCGTCACGGCCGAGCGGCTCAACGGCTGAGCGGGTCAACGTAAGCGGAAGGGACGGGCTGCGTCCCGCGCGCCCTGCCGGCCGGTCACGAGGCGCCGCCCGGCTTGAGGACGAAGACGTTCACCGGCTTGCCGAACAGGACGTCCTCGCGGCCGTAGGTGAAGCCGAGCCGTTCGGCGACCCGCTCGGACGCGGTGTTGCCGCGGTGGATCATGGCGGTGATGAGGTCGAGCCCGACATGGCTGAAGCCCCAGTCGACGGCGGCGCGGGCGGCCTCCGTCGCGTAGCCGTGGCCCCAGGCCTCGGCGCGCAGGGTCCAGCCGGCCTCGACCTCGTCGAACTGCCGCCAGTAGTGGAGGCCGCAGCGGCCGAGGAACTCCCCCGTTGCCTTCAGCTCCACGGCGCACAGCCCGTGGCCACGGGTGGCCCACTGGGTCTCGATGGCGGAGAGCCGCTCCAGGGCCTGGCGTTGCGTGTAGGTACCGACGAAGCGGTTCACCCGCTCGTCCTGGTGCAGGGCGACGAATGCGTCCACGTCCGCGGTGGTCAGCGGTCTCAGGCGCAGGCGATCGGTTTCGATGAGTGTCACGGGCCGGAGCGTAGCCCCGGCCCGCGGTCCGGCGAAAGGTTAGCGTCCTTGCCGGTCAGGGCTTGTACGCGACCGTGACGTGCACGTTGATGTCGTCGTCCGTGCCGTCGTTGATGTCGAGGTGGCCGACCCTGTCGATGGGCTCCAGGGAGTCGAGGATGTCCTGGTTCACGGCCTCGCCCTCGCCGTTGTCCCGGACGTGGTCCGGACGCCCGCGAGCGGAGGACGAAGGTGAAGCCCCGCTCGTGGCAGGTCCGGGCGACCGCGGCGATCTTCCCGGGGTCAAGGTCCTCGGCGAGGTGGCTGAGGACCAGGTAGCTGCCGGAGGGCAGCGCCGCGACGAGGCCCTTGACTCGTGCTCACTGCTGATGCGATCGCCCCAACTCAGAGGGTGATTCGAGGTGTTGGCGCGATGCACGGGGCCGACGCCGTGCCTTCTGCCGTGGCTGCCGGTGCGTCAGCAGGATTTGGACGGGCCCCGATTCGCGATTGCAGAGCGCAACCATCTAGGGTTGGTGCGATCTCTCCGCGCCTACCGCGGAGGACAGCGAACGGCAGAGAGGGTAGGCGGTCATGGGATTCGCGCTGCTGCGGCGCAGGGGTACGACATCCGACAGCGGCGTGGCGGCACTGCTCCCACCGATCGCCTCGGGCGCGGGTCTGCTGAGCTGCCAGGTCGTGGATCCGGTCGGCCACCCGATGGGCGGCGCGGAGATCACGGTCAGCGACATGGCCACCGGCCGGACCCGGGTGAAGGCCACCAGCGACCCGTACGGCACCTTCCTGACCACGCTGCCGCCCGGCAACTACACCGTCACCATCACCGCCGACAGCCTGCATCCGTACCGCGGCACGGTGGAGATAGCCGAGGGGCTCCAGTCCCCCATCGGGCAGGTGCAGCTGGCGCCGTCGCCGCAGGCCGAGCTTCCGCCGCCCGGCAGCTGGCTTTTCGACCCGCCGCACACCGCGATCCGCTTCATCGCCAAGCACGTGGGCATGGCGAACGTGCACGGCCGCTTCGAGCGCTTCGAGGGCAGCATCCGCATCGCCGACCGCATGGAGGACTCGCAGGTCGAGGTCCACATCGAGGCCGCGAGCATCGCCACCGGCAACAAGACCCGCGACAACCACCTGCGTTCCGAGGACTTCCTCGACGTCGACCGCTATCCCTACGTCCACTTCGCCAGCGACCGCTTCGTGCACCGCGGCGGCTCCAAGTGGACCCTGCAGGGCCACCTGACGATGCACGGCATCAGCCGCTCGGTCGGTCTCGAGACCACCTACCTCGGCCTCACCACCGGCGGCTACGGCGAGGAGCTGCGCTGCGCCGCCCTCGCCAAGGCCGAACTGCACCGCGAAGACTACACGCTCAACTGGCGCCAAATGCTGGCGCGGGGCATCGCGGTCGTCGGCCCGACGATCCAGCTGGAGCTGGACATCCAGGCCATGTTCGCCAGCCACGACACCCCGACGCCCCCGGAATAACCGGACAGAAACGGTTACCGGAGCGTCACCGGGCCGCGTCGGGCCCTTCACCCCGCACCGCCGCCGACCGCACCGCCGCCTCCAGGATCTCCGCGCAGTTGATGACGTCCGTCGCGGTTGGAGCGTCCCAGGCCCCGTCCTCTCCTCTCAGCGCTGACAGGAAGGCCGGCAACACGTCGCGGGCGGAGGGTGGATCGTAGGCCTCGGCGCGCTGGGTGTCGCCGGTACGCAGACGAAGTTCTCCGTTGTGGACGGTCACCGATCCACAGGAACCCTCCAGGTGCAGACGCACTCCCCCGGGGCGGGCGATCCAACTGGTCCGCAGCGTTACCGGCACACCACCCCAGTCGACCAGCGCCACGCCTCCGACGTCGACGGCAAGGCCAGGACGGGCACGCAGTTGCGCTCCCCGCACCGCGACTCCCGCGTCAGGACGCATCCAGCACAGCAGGTCGACCAGGTGCACGCCAAGGTCCGCGAATGCGCCGCTGCCCCCGCGCTCCGGGTCGAGCATCCAGGCCGCATGCCCGGTGAACATGCCCTCGGTGAGACCCGGGTGCCCGAACGACGCGTCCGCGTGGAGAAGTTCACCGAGCACGCCCTCCCGCAGCACGGTCCTCGCTCGCCGCAGTGCTGGAGCGCACCGCAGGAACATCGCCGTGGTGACGGGTGACCCCCTGACCAGCGCGGACCCGCCCGCCGGCCGGACATGGAAGAGGGCTGCCCGGCCGCACGCAGGCGACCTGGCAGCCCTCCCGGCACTTCGATCAGCGCACGGCCGGAGCCACTTCCGGTTCCTCGGAACCGGCCTGACGTGCGGCCGGGGCGACGGCAGGAGATGCCCGGTGCAGCAGGTGGCGTACCAGGGCCAGTCCGGCGACCACGGCCACCAGGCCGGTCACGCCGTTCCATCCCAGGTGGTCGTAGGCACGCACGCCGAGCCAGGAACCGGCACTGCCGCCAAGGAAGGCGCAGGTCATGTAGGCGGTGTTGAGCCGACTGCGCGCCTCGGGGCGCAGGGCGAAGATACGTGCCTGGTTGGCGACCTGTCCGGACTGCATGGCGACGTCGAGCAGCAGCATGCCCACCAGGAGGGCGACCAGGCCGACCGCACCGCCGAGCGCACCGGGCGCCAGCAGCACGGCCGAGGCGATGGCACCCAGCAGGCAGACGAGGTTGACGACGTCGGGACCCTTGCGGTCGACCATGCGCCCCGCGATGGGGGTGCAGAACATGGTGCCCGCACTGACCAGGGCGATCAGCCCGACCACCTGAGCACCCATGTGGTACTTGGGCCCGGTGATCAGGAGGGTGATGCAGGTCCACGCGGCGCTGAACCCGGCGAAGACGGTCGCCTGGTAGAAGCAGGAGCGGCGCAGCTCCGGTTCGGCCCGCAGCAGCCGCAAGGGCTCGGCGAGCAGGGAGGGGTACCGCTGCCGCGACGCCGGTGTGGTCACGGGCACCACCACGGCGAGCAGCACGGCAAGGCCGAGCACGACCACCGCGGCCACCATGTACGGGGCACGCCAGCCCAGCCATTCACCGAGGGTGCCGCTGAAGGTACGGGCCAGCAGGATGCCGCCGATCAGACCGCTGAGCAGGGTGCCCGTGACGGCGCCGCGCCGATCGGCGGGCACCAGGCCGGCCGCCATCGGGATGATGATCTGCGGGACCACTGTCGTGACGCCGATGGCCGCACTGGCGCCGATGAGGACGGGCAGCGAGGGTGCGCTGCAGGCGGCGATCAGGCCCAGGCTGGTGATGATGAGCAGGGTGACGATCAGCCGGCGGTGCGGCACGCGGTCACCGAGCGGAACCAGCAGAAAGATCCCGGCCGCGTAACCGAGTTGGGCGGCGGTGACCACTAACGCGGCCGAGTCCGTTGAGACATGGAGGCTGTCGGCGATGAGCGAACTGATCGCCTGCGGGAAGTAGATGTTGGCCACACCCACACCGCAGGCGAGGGACAGAACGAAGATCACCCAGCGGCTCAGATAGGGCGGCGCTGTCTGATCGGAGGACCGGGACACGGATGACACCTCACATGGAGAACTGGTTTAACCGGTTCGCCGAAGGTACCAGTCAAACCGGTTCGGCGGTAGGCTGTTCTCGTGCCCGCAACCATGGAAACCGTGCGCTTCCGACAGGGAGCCGGCCGTCTGTGCCTCGACTTCATCCGCACCCTCCGGTACCGGGGGACCGCATCGCCCACCGAGGAGCTGGGCGATGCGCATGCTCTTGCCGACTGGGTGCGCCAGTGCGGGCCCTGCGGGGCCGACTCCGCGGTCCCGCTTCCGGCAGAGGTTGACGTCGAGGAGACACACGTCCTGCGTGAGGCGATCCACGACCTGATCAGCGCTGTCCGCGAGGGCGGAGAGGCCGGCTCGTGCGGCCGGGGGGCCAGGGAGGAGATCAATCGCGCGGCGGCAGGGGAGGTTCCGGTGCCGCGTCTCGAGGCCTCGGGGAGCATTCAGTGGCGCGCGGACGATCCGGTGCGGGCCACCCTCGCCCTCGTCGCCAGGGACGCGCTCGATCTGGTGACCTCACCCGCGGTCACTCGCCTGCGCAACTGCGCCGGGCCGGACTGCGGCGCGATCTTCCTCGACAACTCCCGCCCTGGCACCCGGCGCTGGTGCTCGATGGACACCTGCGGAAACCGGGCCAAGAAGGAGACGCTGCGCAGCAAGACAGCTTCTTCCGGTCACTGACTGCGCCGCGGGCCTGCGTCTTCGTGACAAACGCCCAGGCCCGTGCCCGGCGTTCGGCCCCGGGACGGGCAGCATCCCGGGACCAGTGCCGCGTTGGTCAGGACTGCGTGGGCGGCTGGCTCTTGATGACGGAGAAGAGCGCGCCGGACGGGTCGGCGAGGGCGGCCATGCGGCCGACGCCTTCCATGTCGACGGCGGGCATGTGGACGGTGCCGCCGGACTGGCCCGCCTTGGCGACGACGGCGTCGACGTCGGTGACTTCGAAGTACGGCAGCCAGTGGGAGGACCCGCCGGAGGCGATGTGCTCCTCGGCCAGCTGCATGATGCCGCCGATCGAGGCTTCCTGGCCGCCGCCGGTGGTGGAGACGACGGTGTAGGTCAGGCCGCCGGGGAGCGGCATGTCCTGGGTGTCCCAGGCGAAGACCGCATGGTAGAAGCTGCGGGCGGCGGGCGCGTCCTGGGTGTGCAGCTCGACCCAGCACAGCGTGCCGGGGTCGGTGACGGCGTCCAGGCCCGTGGTCTCGTTCGGCTGCCAGGCCGCGAATTCGGCGCCGGTCGGGTCGGTGAATGCGGCCATCCGGCCGGCGGTGAAGACGTCCATCGGCTCGAAGCGGACGGTGCCGCCGGCCTGCTCGACGGTCTTGGCGGTGAGGTCGGCGTCGGGGGTCTGGAAGTAGACCGTCCAGGCCGGGCTCGCGCCTTCCTGCATCAGCGGGCCGAGGGCCGCCACGGTCTTGCCGTCGAGCTGGAAGAAGCCGTAACCGCCCGCCTCGGGGCCGAGCGACTGGAAGGTCCAGTCGAACAGGCCACCGTAGAAGGCGACGGAGGCGTCGATGTCGGGCGAACCCAGATCGATCCAGTTGGGGGCGCCGGGAACGTAGTTTGTGCTGAGCATGTCCGCTCCTTTGACAGGTGCAGTTCCCTGGTTGTCCTCAGTCTTGCACCGGGCACTGACAACCGCGCCTGGGAAGCGGGCGGCTACGCTTTATATGGCCTTGCCCGGGTTGAGGATCCCGTGGGGGTCGAAGGCCGCTTTCAGTCGTCGCTGCAGAGCGTGGTTCTCCGGCCCCAGTTCGTCGGCGACCCAGCGCCGCTTCAGGACGCCGACCCCGTGCTCCCCGGTGAGCGTGCCGCCCAGCCGCAGCGCGGCGGCGAAGATCTCGCCGGCCGCCTGCCAGACGGCCTCCGGCACGCCGGAAAGGGCCGGGTCGACCACCAGGATCGGGTGCAGATTGCCGTCGGCGGCGTGCGCCAGTGTGCAGACGCGTACGTCGTGACGTGCGGCGATGGCCTCGATCTCGCGTACGGCAGCGGCGAGCCGGGAGCGCGGCACAGCGATGTCCTCGATCAGCGGCCGGCCGAGCCGCTCGATGGACGGCAGGGCGAGCCGGCGGGCCGCCAGCAGTGCTTCCGACTCCACCGGGTCATCCGTGACCTGCACGGATGCCGCCCCGGCCGCACGCAGGACGCGTACGACCTCCTCGGCCTCGGCCACGGCGCCGGCTCCGTCGCACTGGACCAGGAGCAGGGCCTCGCCCCGACCGCGCAGGTCCGAGCCCTGGGCGTCGTCGATCGCGGCGAGCACCGGGCCGTCGAGCAGCTCGGCCATCGCGGGCACGATCCGGGCCGCGCCGATCGCGGTGGCCGCGTCCGCTGCCGCCTCGAAGGTGCCGAAGTACGCGGCTACGGTCGCCGTCGCGACCGGTACCGGCCGCAGCCGCAGCGTGGCCGAGGTGATCACGCCGAGCGTGCCCTCCGAGCCGGTGAGCAGGGCGGTCAGGTCGTAGCCGGTGACGCCCTTGACGGTGCGGCGGCCGGTGCGTAGCAGCGTGCCGTCGGCGAGTACGGCCTCCAGGCCGAGGACGCTGTCCCGGGTGACGCCGTACTTGGCGCAGCGCAGGCCGCCCGCGTTGGTGGCGATGTTGCCGCCGATGGTGGAGATGGCGGCGCTGGCCGGGTCGGGGGCGTAGCGCAGGCCGTGCTCGGCGGCGGCGCGGTCGAGGTCGGCGGTGATGACGCCGGGCTCGACGACGGCTAGCTGGTCGTCGGCTGCGATCTCCAGGATGCGGTTCATCCGGGCCAGGTCCAGGACGAGGCTGCCCTCGTCGGCCGTGGCCCCGCCGGACAGCCCGGTCCCGGCGCCCCGGGGGACGACCGGGACGCGCAGGGCGTCGGCGTGGCGAAGGGTGGTGCGTACGTCGTCCACGTCCTCGGCGTGGACGACGGCCAGCGGCTCCCCTCCCCCACAGCTTCGCGTGGGGGTACCCCCATTTCGCTCCGCTCGCCGGGTGCCGGAGCGGTCGGTGGCGTACGCGGCGGTGCCCATGGGGTCGGTGGTGAGCCGGTCGGGGGCGAGGTCGCGGGCGAGCAGGCCCAGCAGGCGGGCTCCGGCGGCGGCGCGTTCGGTGGTCAGGGAGGTGGTCATCGGTCCAGGGCCGCCTTCCCCAGTGCGAGCAGCACGATGTCGTCCTGCGGGGCGTGGACGGGGGCGCACTGGATGTCGCGGTAGTGCCGTTCCAGGGGGTTGGCGCGGCTCAGGCCGGGGTTGCCGAGCAGCCGGACGGCGGTTTCGACGGCCGTGGTGGCGTGCCGGGCGGCCAGGACCTTGGTGCCGAGGGCCTGTTCGGGGGTGTACGAGTCGTCGCCGGCGTCGACGCGTTCGGCGCCGCCGAAGACGAGTTGCTCGGCGCTGTCGAGGAGCAGCTCGATCTCGCCGGCGGCGCGGCGGAAGCGTTCGGTCGTGGCGACGGGGTGGCCGAGGTTGCTGGGGACGCGTTCCTGCGCGAAGCGGTGGAAGTAGCGCTGGGCGGCGCGGGCGACGCCCAGGTAGAGGGCGTTGAGCGGCAGGTGGAGGGCGGCGAGGGCACGGTTGTCCTGCTGGGCGCCGGGGCCCTGGGCGGCGATCTCGACCAGGTGGTCCTCGGGCACCGCGACCTCGTGGAAGGTGATGTCGTGGCTGCCGCTGGCGCGCAGGCCGAGGTGGTCCCAGCGCTGCGTGATCTCGATGCCGGGGGTGGAGCCCGGGACGGCGAAGGTGCCGACCCGAGGCTCGGGTTCGTCGGTGGTGGCCCAGACCAGGAAGTAGTCCAGTCCTTCGGCGCCGGTGACGAAGCGCTTGCGGCCGCTGATCGACCACCCGGTGGCGGTGCGCCGGGCCGTGGTGGCGGGCAGCCCGCCCCGGGCCGGGGAGCCCAGGTCGGGCTCGACCCGGGCGCTGTTGAGCAGCACCGGGCCGGTGGCGGACTCGGCGAGGATCCGCTCGTACAGGGCGGCCGGCCAGTGCGCGCGCCGGGCCTGGAGGGTGTGCACGGCGAGCGTCATGGCGGCGATGAGCGCCACCGAGGGGTCGCCCTCCCCCAGCGCGTGCAGGATGCGGGCGGTGCCGGCGACGCCGAGCCCCGGGCCGCCGTACTGCGTGCCGATGGTGGCGGTGAGCAGCCCGGCTTCGTACGCGGCCTTGATGCCGGCGGCGGGGAAGGCGGCGGTGCGGTCGTACTCCTCGGCGGTGGCGGCCAGTTGGGCGGTGACTTCCGGGAGGGCGGTGAGGTCGGGGGCAGCGGTCATGAGGCGAGTGCCTTCTTCAGGTCGGCGTTGAGGGCGTCGGTCCAGAAGGAGGAGACCTTCAACGGCTGGGTGAGCGCGCCGAGTTCCTTGAAGGTGTCGGCGACCTGCTGCTCGGAGGCGGTGGCCGCCGCGCTGGTGACCTCGACCTTCGTCGGGCGCTGGGCCTCGCCGTCCTTGATCTGGGACAGTGCCTGGCTCACCGGCTGCTTGGTGGCGGTGGCGGTGACCTTGGCGTACTCGTCCTCGTGGCCGTCGCGGATGTACGCGTACGCCTTGTTGAGGCGGGAGAGCAGGTCGGCGAGGGCGGCTCGCCTGGTCTTGTCGGCGATGGTCTTGTCCGACGCGGACCAGAGGAAGTTGCCGGAGAGGATGTCCTTGCCGGAGCCGATGGTGGTGGCGCCCTGCTGGTGGGCGGCGATGATGGTGCTGCCGTAGGAGGCGAAGGCGGCGATGGAGCCGCCGTTGAGGGCGGCGAGGCCGTCGTTGGGGAGCAGCGGGACGGCCTTGATGTCGGTCCACTTCAGGCCGGCCTGCTTCAGCAACTGGTAGAGGAAGTAGTGGGCGGTGGTGTTCTTGACGTAGCCGACCTTCTTGCCCTTGAGCTGCGCGATGCTGGTGACGGCGGACCCCTTGGGGGCGACGACCTCCTGGAGCAGGGTGTTGCCCTGCTGTACGGCGACCACCTGGAAGTTGGCCTTGCCGTCGGCGGCCGCGAAGACCGGCGGGATCTCGCTGGAGGAGGCCACGTCCAGGGCCCCGGCGCGGACCGCCTGAAGCTGGAGGTCACCGCCCTGGAAGACGTTCCACTTCACCTTGTACGGGGTGTCGTCCAGCTTCGCGAGCTTGAGGACGGCCGCCTCGCGGCTCCAGCCGGTGGCACCGATGTTGAGGGTGACGGAGGACAGGCCACCGGAGCCGCTGTTGGCGTCGGCGGAGCCTCCGCAGGCGGTGAGGAGGGAGGCGAGAACAGCGGCCACGAGCGCGGGGACGGCGGATCTGCGGAGCGTGCGGAGCATGAGTGGATTTCCTCTGTTCTTATGCGGCGGTCGCGGCGCGGTGGGCGAGTTCCTGGCGGACCAGGGGCAGGACGAAGCGGGCGTAGTCGATGGCGTCGTTGAGCGGGTCCCAGCCACGGATGGACAGCAGCTCGCAGCCGATGTCCACGTAGTCCAGCAGCGCCTTGGCCACGGTCTCGGGCGAGCCGACCAGTGCGGTGGTGGAGCCGGAGGCGTTGGTGGCGGTGGCCAGCGGGGTCCACAGGGCGCGGTCGTGCAGGTCGCCGCGGGCTGCGACGTCCAGCAGCCGCTGGGAACCGACGTTTGCGGGGCGGCCGGTGCCGAAGGCCGGGTAGTGGCTGTGCTTGGCGCTTTCGGCGTGGTTGGCCTTGACCTGGCCGAGGATGCGGTGGGCCTTCTCCCAGGCCAGCTCGTCCGTGGGGGCGATGATCGGCCGGAAGGAGACCCAGATGCGCGGCCGGGGGCGCCCGGCGGCGTCCGCGTACGCGTTGACGGAGGCGATCTGCTCGGCGGTCTCCTTCAGCGGCTCGCCCCACAGGCCGAAGATGTCGCCCTGCTGTCCGCCCACGCGGTACGCGTCCTGCGACGAGCCGCCGACCGAGATCGGGATGGTGTCCTGGTAGGGCGCCACCTGGGACTGGAAGCCCTCGAAGCGGTAGTGCTCGCCCTCGTGCGAGACGGGACCGGCGGCGGACCACACCTTGCGCAGGATCTGGATGTACTCGTCCGAGCGGGCATAACGCTCCGACTTGGAGAGGTAGTCGCCCTCGCGGCGCTGCTCCTCGTCGTTGCCGCCGGAGATGATGTGGACCGACAGCCGCCCCTTGCTGATCCGGTCGAGCGTGGCGAAGGCGCGGGCGGCGTGGGTCGGGAAGGTCACACCGGGGCGGTGGGCGAGCATCGGCTTGAGCCGCTCGGTGTTGGTGGCGACGAACTGGGCGAGCTGGAGGGCGTCGGGCGAGGAGGAGTGGTAGGCGACGAGCGTGTAGTCGAAGCCGCCGTCGTCCAGCGCGCGGGCGAACTTGCGCGTGTGGTCGGGGTCGATGCCGAGGCCGCGGATCGGTTCGCCGTCGTTGGCGCGGTTGGGGTGGATGGCGCTGATGAATTCCACGGGCATGGCCGCAGGCTCCTTACATGGCTTGTGGCTTGTGGCTTGTCCTGTTACTTGGCGAAGAGGCTGGTGTCGACGGAGTCGGCGACCACGACGTCGGGGTCGAGGACCTTGATGCCGTGCATGGTGTCGGCCACGCCCTGGACCGCCTTGGTCACCGCGGGGGTGATCGGGACCAGTTCGCCGTAGCTCTGCTTGACGATCAGCTGCGCCACCGCCGCCTTGGCTCCGGTGTTCTTCTCGATGGCCTTCGCGTACGCGTCCTGGTGGGTGCCGCTCCAGGTCAGCGCCTTGTCCACGCGCTGCAGAAGGTCCTTGATCGCGGCCTTCTTGCCCGTGTCGGCGAGCGCCTTGTCCGACGCGCCGATGAATCCGTAGCCGCTGACCCGGCCGCCGGTGCCGTCGACGATCTGCCGGGCACCCTGGTCGGCGACGGCGGCCTTGTAGACGCCGAAGGTGGCCCAGGCGTCGATCTTGCCCGCGGTGAAGGCGGCCTGCGCGTCGGTGGGCAGCAGATACTGCACCTGGACGTCGGAGTACTTCAGGCCGGCCTGCTGCAGGGCGTTGGCCAGCAGGTACTCGGCGATGCTGCCCCTGGCGGAGGAGACGACGACCTTCTTGCCCTTCAGGTCGCTGACCTTCTTCACGCTCGAGTTCTTCTGGACGACGATGCCGACCGACGAGCCGTCGTTGTGCAGCGCCGCGACCCCCTTGACCGGTACGCCGCCGCTCTGCGCCTGGAGGGTGGGCAGATCGGCCGCGTACGAGGTGTCGGCGGCGCCCGCCTGCACGGCCTGGAAGAGCGGGGCGGCGCCCTCGAACTCGGCCCACTTGACCTTGTACGAGGTCCCCTTGAGGACCCCGGAGGCGCTGAGCAGCGTCTGGAGGCTCTTGGCCTGGTCGCCGACGGTGAGGGTGACCTGGGTGGAGGACGAGGCCGCGTCTGCCGCGTCGCCTCCGCAGCCGGTCGCCGCGAAGGCGGTGGCGGCGAGGGTGAGCGATGCGAGGAGGGCGCGGAGTCCGCGGGTCATGACGAGATCCTTTCGAGGGGTGTTTCCGGGGCCGATGCGTCGTGGACGCCCAGCCAGCCGAGCAACCGGCTGCGCAGGCGGACGAATTCGGGTGAGCCGAGGGCGCGGGGGCGGGGCAGGTCGACGGTCACCTCGTGGGCGATGCCGCCGGCGTCCATGACCAGGACGCGGTCGGCGAGCAGCAGCGCCTCCTCCACGTCGTGCGTGACCAGGAGGATCGAGCAGCCGTGCCGCTGCCACAGCTCGCCGACCAGCCGCTGGGCCTTGACCCGGGTCAGGGCGTCCAGCGCGCCGAACGGCTCGTCGAGCAGCAGCAGTTCCGGTTCGCGTACGAGGGCCCGGGCCAGCGACACGCGCTGGGCCTCGCCGCCGGAGAGCGTCTTCGGCCACACCCCCGCTCGCTCCTCGATGCCGACCTCGGCGAGGTAGCGGGTGGCCAGCGCCCGATCGCGGTTGGCCTTACCGGGCAGGCCGAGGACGACGTTGCGCCAGACCCTCAGCCACGGCATGAGCCGGGGCGACTGGAAGGCTGCCGACCGGCGGGCGGGGACGGTGACCTCGCCGCTGATCTCGTCGTCGAGGCCGGCGAGGATGCGCAGCAGGGTGCTCTTGCCGCAGCCGCTGTGGCCGAGGAGCGCGACGAACTCGCCCTTGGCGATGCTCAGATCGAGGTCGTCGATGACGGTACGGCCGTCGAAGGCCCTGCTCAGCCCGCGGATGTCGACGCTGGTGGTGTCGTTCTTGTCGCCGCTCATGTCGTCACGCCCCGTCGCCGTCGAAGGAGGCCCGCCAGGACAGCAGGCGCTTGGAGAGCAGCCGTACGACGAAGTCGCAGAGCAGCCCGAGGATCGCGTAGACGGCGAGGCAGAGCACGATCACGTCGGTGCGGAAGTACTGCTCGGCGTTGCTCATCAGGTAGCCGATACCGGCGTCGGCGTTGATCTGCTCGCCGAACACCAGGGCCAGCCAGGCCGTCGACAGGGCGTACCGCAGTCCGACCAGCGCGCCCGGCAGGGCGGAGGGCAGGATGACGTAGCGGATGAGCCCGATCCGGCCGAGGCCGAGCATGCGGGCGGCCTCGACGAGCTGGGAGTCGGCGGAACGGATGCCGCCGTAGATGTTGAAGTACAGCGGATACGTGACGCCGAGGGCCACCAGCGCGATCTTCGGGGTCTCGTCGATGCCGAACCAGACGATGAACAGCGGGATCAGGCCCACCCAGGGGATCGCCCGGAACATGCCCATCGACGCGTCGACGACGTCCTCGCCGAGCCGGAAGAGCCCGGCGGTGAGCGACAGCGCGAGCGCGATGGCCGCGCCGATGACGAAGCCGGTGGCGGCGCGGCGCCCGGAGGCGGCGATGGCGCGGGGCAGTTCACCGGTGGAGGTGAGCTCGATCGCCTGGCGTACGACGTCGACGGGCGAGGCCAGCACATTCTCCGGCAGCACGCCGGTCACGCTGCCGAGGTACCAGGCGACCAGCAGCCCGACCGGCCCGATGGCCCGGCGTACGGCGCGCGGCAGCCGGGGGATGCGACGGGCCCGGCGGGCGGGGCGGATGGTGAGGCGGCCGGCGGCCGGCGCCGCGGCCTGCGTCGCCGGTTTCGGCGGAGCCGCACCGGGGGCGGCGTACTCCTTGACTGACATGGGGGTCCTCTCGGGTTCGGCCTGGTCAGCCCGGCTGGAAGCCGGTCGCGGCGGGGCGGGCGGGGTCGGCGGACCAGGCGGACCAGGAGCCGGGGAAGAGGGCGGCGTCGATGCCGGCGATGGCGAGGGCGGCGATCTGGTGGGCGGCGGTGACGCCGGAGCCGCAGTAGACGCCAACGGGGGTTGCCGGATCGGCGCCGAACTCCGCGAAGCGGGCTCGGAGTTCGGCGGCCGGGAGGAAGGTGCCGACGGCGGTGAGGTTGTCGCCGGTGGGGGCGCTGACGGCGCCGGGGATGTGTCCGGCGCGGGGGTCGACGGGCTCGGTCTCGCCCCGGTAGCGCTCGGCGGCGCGGGCGTCGAGGAGGAGGCCCTTGCGGGCGAGGCCGGCCGCCTCGTCGGCGTCGAGGACGGGGAGCCAGCCCGGGGTGAGGGTGATGTCGCCGGGCCGTGGCGGGGGCACCGGGTCGCCGGCTTCGAGGCGCAGGCCCGCGCTCTGCCAGGCGGTGAGCGCACCGTCGAGCAGGGTGACGTCCTCGACGCCCGCCCAGCGCAGCAGCCACCAGGCCCGGGCGGCGGCGGTGTTGCCGTTGTCGTCGTAGACCACGACCGGGCGGCCCGCGCTGATGCCCCAGCGGCGGGCGGCCTCCTGGAGCCGCGCCACGTCGGGGATCGGGTGGCGGCCGCCGTCCGGGGTCGGGGGCGCGGCCAGTTCGGTGTCGAGGTCGGCGAAGACGGCGCCGGGGATGTGGCCCACGCGGTAGTACTCGCGGCCGTTGGGGTCGCCGAGCTGCCACCGTACGTCCAGCACGATCGGCGGTGCGTCGGAGTGCAGCGCGAGGTCCAGCTCGGTCGGCGTGAGGATGACGGCGGTACTCATGCGGTCGCCTCCGGCGTGGCGATGGCGGGCAGTTCGGGTGACATGCGGAGCCGTTCGAGGAAGAGCACGACGGTGGCGGCGACGGTGCGGTGCGTGACGTCGTTGAGCACGTCGTGCCGGGCGCCCGCGATGCTGATCAGCTGCACTCCGGGGAAGCCGCTGTACGCCCGCCGGGCCCCGGCCAGGGGGCTGACGGCGTCGTCGGTGCCGTGCAGGCCCAGCACCGGCACGGCCACCCGGTCCAGTTCGGCGGCCGGCAGCGCGTCGGAGAGCTGCCCGGCGAGTGCGCCGCGCAGGAAGTCCGGGTCGGCGGTGAGCCGGCCCCGGTGGGTGGGGCAGGCGGTGCGCAGTTCGAGCTCGTCCTCCCAGCCGGAGCCGCTGGACGCGGTGTCGGCGGTGGGCAGCCCGGCCAGGACCAGCGCGTCCACCCGGGCGCCCTCCCGCGCGGCGAGTGCGGCCGCGTAACGGGCGCCGGTGTCGGAGCCGACCAGCACCTTGGGGCCGGGGTCGGCCTCGTCGAGCAGCAGTTTGGCGGCCTGCCCGGGGACGGCCGGGTCGCGGGTGGCGTCGCCCAGGACCCGTACCCGGTAGGCGTCGAAGGCGAGGCGGCGGCCGAACCGCTCGTACACGCCGCCGTGTTCGCCGCGTCCGGGCAGCACGATCAGGGTGCCGCGCGGGGCCGGGCCCTCGGGTTCGTCCCAGGCGTGGACATGCTGGTCGTAGGTCATGGGGGTCCTCGATTCGGGAGGATGTGAAGGGCGGCGCCGGCCGGCGTACGACAGGGGAGGCAGGCCGAGCCCGCACGGATCGGCGTCACGAACGAGCCGATGGCGGCAGGGCAGCACAAAGGGCCTGGGCCCCGGGGCTCAGCGCGAGCGCGGCAGGGGGCGGCAGGTCAGTGGGTCACAGACAACACATGGTGTTGACGAGGCCGAAGTCGACCACGCGGCGTTGCGTCAGCAGCGCGCCCGCGGCGTGGCGCCGCCGGGCGTCGAGGGGACGCGGCGCGACGGCCGTCCCGGGAACTGCTCGCAACAACATGGCCCCAGCATGTCCGATGCATGCTGCACCCGTCCAACAACGATTCACCATCGGATCCGATCACGAATCCTGATCGATGGGTGCTAGCGTTCGCCCATGGCACATGTGCTCGACATCGTGGCGCTCCGCAGTCTCATCGCCGTCGCGGACCGCGGCGGCTTCCACCGGGCCGCCGAGTCGCTGGCACTCAGCCAGTCCGCGGTCAGCCAGCATGTGCGGCGGCTGGAGAAGACGCTGGGCCGCCCGGTCGTGGAACGCGACGGACGCCGGACCCGGTTCACCGCCGAGGGACGGCTGCTGCTCGAGCAGGCCCGACGCATCATCGCCGTCCACGACGAGGCGCTGCGCACCCTGCTGGGCGTGGACGGCGATCCCGACGTCATCGTCATCGGCTCCACCGAGCACGCCGCCGACCAGATCCTCCCCCGCCTCACCGCCGCCGTCCGCGAGGTCCTGCCCGACTGCCGGGTACGTTTCCGCATCGACCGCTCCGCCCGGCTGGTCGAGGCCGTCGACCGGGGCGCGGTCGATCTCGCGGTCTACGTCACCGAGGCCGCCGCCACCGAGGGCATCCCGGTCGGCGGTCTCCCCCTCGCCTGGTACGCCGCCCCCGGCTGGACCGCCCCCTCCGGTCCGGCACCGCTCCCCCTCGTCGCCATCGAGGACCCCTGCGCCATCCGCCGCCGAGCCCTGGGCGTCCTCGCCTCGCACGGCATCCCCGCCACCGTCGTCTGCGACGCCGGCTACCTCGCCGGCGTCCTGGACGCGGCCCGCGCCGGGCTCGGCACCGCCCTCCTCGCCACCGTCGGCGGCCAGGGCCCGGACGGCCTCGCCGAGCGTGCCGACCTGCCCGCCGTCCCGGCGATCCGGATGAGCGCCCACGCCCGCCCCGGCGCCGACCCGGCGATGGTGGCCGGCGCCGTCGAGGCCGTACGGGAGCTGTTCACGCAGTCGGCGGCGGCGCGGGCGGCGGCCTGACCGGGTGCGGGTCGGCATCGGGTGCGGATCAGCACCGGGTGCGGGTCGGCACCGGGTGACGGTCAGCGGACCTTGCCGAAGAAGTCCCGCAGGTCGGCCGCCAGTGCGCCGGGAGCGGCCATGGCGACGAAGTGGTGCCGCCCGGGGTTGGACTCCGGCCAGTGGATGACGGTGTTGTCGCGCTCGGCCAGCCTGCGGATGGCGGGCGGACCGCAGAAGACCCCCGTCGGCACCGCCGACTGCCCTTCGGGCCAGGCGAATTCATCGCTGTCGTACATGGGCCACGATGACGAGCCGGAGGTGCCGGTCAGCCAGTACAGGGTCGCGTTGGTCAGGATCAGGTCCCGGTCGACGACCTGGTCGGGCAGCTCGTCGGTCACGGAGAAGTCCTTGAACTTCTGGATGAGCCATGCCAGTTGGGCCGCCGGCGAGTCCTGCCACCCGTAGACGAAGGTCTGCGGTGCGACGCGCAGCAGCGCATGGTGGTCGACGACGCCGCCCCCCGCCCAGCGCTGCATCTGCTCGTACTGGACGAGCTCGTCGGGGGTCAGCTCGGGCACGTCCTTCTCGGTGGGGAAGCCGATGCCGGCGTTGATGTGGACGCCGACGACGTGCTCCGGGTCGGCCTTGGCGACCTCGGGGGCGACGTACGCGCCGAGGTCGCCGCCCTGGGTGCCGTAGCGCTGGTAACCGAGGCGGTGCATCAGCCGGACCCAGAGCCGGGCCACGCGGGCCGGGTTCCAGCCGGTGCCGTGCGGGGCCGCGGAGAAGCCGAAGCCGGGGACGGACGGTACGACGACGTGGAAGGCCTGGGCGGGGTCGCCGCCGTGTGCGCGGGGGTCGGTGAGGGGGCCGATGAGGTCGGTGAACTCCACGAAGGAGTTGGGCCAGCCGTGGGTGAGGACCAGCGGCAGGGCGCCGGGCTCGGCGGAGCGGACGTGCAGGAAGTGGATGTCCTGGCCGTCGATCTCGGTCATGAACTGCGGGAACTCGTTCAGCCGGGCCTCGTGGCGACGCCAGTCGTAGCCGTCACGCCAGTAGCCCGTCAGCTCCTCCAGGTAGGCGACGGGCACGCCCCTGCTCCACGGCTCGCCGGGCAGTTGCCGGGGCAGGCGGGTGCGGGCCAGGCGGTCGTGCAGGTCGTCCAGGTCGGCCTGGGGGATGTCGATGCGGAAGGGGCGGATGTCGTCGCTCACGGCTGGTCTCCTCCTGGGGGTCCCGCGGGGTGTTTCTCCCGGCCTCTCGACCCTAGGAGGCATATAGGTCAGTTCCTGTCCCAGTTGGCGGTGCATGCTGGATGTCATGAGTCGCCATGAGTGACACCCCCGCGCGGCTGCTCGCGCTGCTGTCCCTGCTGCAGACCCCGCGCGAATGGCCCGGCAGCGAACTGGCCGGGCGGCTGCGGGTCAGCCCCCGCACGATCCGCCGCGACATCGACCGGCTGCGCGAGCTCGGCTACCCGGTGGAGGCCGCCATGGGCTCGGCGGGCGGCTACCGGCTGGCCGCCGGCAAGGCCATGCCGCCGCTGCTGCTGGACGACGAGGAGGCGGTGGCCATCACGGTCGGCCTGCGCACCGCGGCCGCGAACCCGGTGGACGGCATCGAGGAGGCATCCGTACGGGCGCTGGCCAAGCTGGAGCAGGTGCTGCCGTCCCGGCTGCGGCACCAGGTCGTCGCGCTGGGCGCCGCCACGGTGCCGATGCCCGCCGGGGACGGCCCCGGCGTCGATCCGCGCGCCCTCACCACGCTCGCCGGGGCGGCCGCCGTCCGCGAGCGGGTGCGGTTCTCCTACCGGTCCGGCGACGGCAGCGGCACCGAGCGGCAGGCCGAGCCGTACCGCCTGGTGGCCGCCGGGCGCCGTTGGTATCTGGTGGCGTACGACAACGAGCGCGACGACTGGCGCGTCTTCCGGGTCGACCGGATCACCGCCCTCCACCGCACCGGCGTCCGCGTACCGCCCCGCGAGCCGCCCGAGGCGGACGCGGCCGCCTTCGTCACCAGCAGGCTGTACTCCCTCGCCCCCACCTACGAGGTGCGGGCCACGCTCCGCCTTCCGGCCGACCAGGTGCTGCGCCGGCTCGGCCCCGGCGCGGGCGCCGTCCAGCCGCTCGACGAGCACAGCTGCCTGCTGACCGGGCGCGCCGACACCCTTGAGTGGCTCGCCGCGCGGCTGCTCATGCTCGGCTGCGAGCTCCAGGTGCATGAGCCGCCGGAGTTGTCGGCGTATTTGCGCGAGCTGGGCGCCCGCGCCGCCCGGGCAGGAGCGGCCGGCGACCCGCTCTAGGCCCAATGCCGGTGACTTAGGTGGCTTTGCCTCGTTGTCTTTCGTATGGCGAGGGTGGGGCAGGTCAGGGCGCCTGCGGGTGAGCGGTTGT
>NZ_JBHYXC010000070.1:0-17968 GCF_042751495.1 Streptomyces sp. NPDC059373
TCGCGCAGCCTGGGGGCGGTGTACACGTCGATCTCGCCCGCAGCACGGAGGACGGCGCAGTCGCCCCCCGCACTCACGGACTCCAGGTGAAAGTGGTGCACTTCGGTCTCCGTCGCCTCTGGGCCGGCCTCTCGACGGCACCGCCGACAACCGCACGTCGTCACGCCGACCCTTGCCATCTGTCATCGTGTGCATTGACAGTGAAATGCCTAGCATTACGCTAGAGCGTCCAGCTGGCAATTGTCAACGCTGACGTTTCGATGTCATCGTGGATAATGACACCTAGGAGCAGACATGCGGGTCGAGGAAGCCATCGGACGGCAGATCGCACGCCTTCGGGAAGCGCGGCGGATGTCACTCGCCGAGCTGGGCGAGGCAGTGGGCCGGTACCTGGGCAAACCCTGGAGCCGTCAGGCCGTCCATCAGGCCGAACGCGGTCGCCGCGCGTTCACGGCGACCGAGCTGACGGCCATCGCCCTGGTTCTCCACACCTCGGTTCCGGCCCTGTTCCTCGCGGACGCCGACGAGGAACGCATCGAGATGGCTGGCAGGACGATCTCGTCCGAGGAATACAGAGGCGTACTCCTGCACGCGGACAAGGACACGCCCCTGGACGGCGTCGAGGAACTGATCGTAGCCCTGCACGACATCGGAGAGGTGTTGTCCAGGCCCGCGCTGGTCCGCCTGGCGAAGATCGGACGGGTGGCAGAACAGGTCGCCGCTCCCCGGGAACGCCACCTGTCATAACGGACCGATCCGTTGCCAGGGACTTCACATGCCTTTCCGAGCGCCGGGCGCCGGGTTCTCCACTGCGGCCCTACACAGGCCACATATGCGGCGGTGCGGTACTGACCCAGCCTCAGCGGCAGGAGCCGGCTAGGGCACGCAGCCCGCTCCGGGGGGTGCCGCGTCCGAGCGTGAACTGTCAGGAGGGCAGGCGGTGCGATCAGTCGTGCGCCAGAGCCGGAGTGCCGGGATTTATCCGATTGTTGCGTGCCGCCATTGCCGCGGTCGTGCGAGGTGTGCATGATCTCGCACAGTCGAACGATTTTATCGCCCGTCCGTGCGATACGGCGTCTGAGGAGCGAACGAGAGCGATGAACTGGAACAGTCTGGACGCCGGGTTCGCGCGCGGCTACCGCACCCATCGGCTGGCCGTCGGCGACATCCCGGCTGTCGAGCAGGTGGTCCGCGACTGGTGGGAACAACAGCGCGCGGAGTGCACGGGAGTGATGGTGCTGCTCGACCAGAGCGACCCCGCCCACTTCTACGTGAGTCCCGAGTGGCCCTGCGCGGCGCTCGGGGCCCGCGTCGTGCCGCCCGACGCCCGAGTGCTGACCGACCGGCTGGCAGAGGCGGGTCTGAACCGCTTCCGGGACATGGGTGACCTGCGGGTCTACATCCCGGCGGACGGCGGGCAGCCGGGCGCGAGCCCGCCGGTGTACCGGACCATCTGGTTCACCGGCCCACCGGACGGGGCCGGGGCCCGGGTGGAGCGCTGGCTGGCGGAGGTCTACCCCGACCCGGGAGGCCCGACCGGGGCGTGGCTGGTCCAGGGTCTCGACGACCTCACGCGCTACGCCGTGTCCGTCGAGTGGGCGTCGGCCGAGGCGCGCTCGGCCACGTGGCGCGACGACGGCCCCGCCGCCTTGACGAAGCTGCTCGGTCCCGGTGCCGTGGTGACGGAGATCACCGACCTCCAGCGCGGCCTGTGGCTCGATGTGACGCACCCGAACCCCAGTTGACGGCCCGGTGGGGCGTCGGGGACGCTCGGTTATCCTGGCGCCATGACCAGCAGCGGCCGGGCACGTGACACGTCGGTACAGTCCGTGGATCGCGCCGTGTCGATCCTCCAGGTGCTGGCCGGGCGGGGTCCGTCCGGGGTCACCGAGGTCGCCGAGGAGCTGGGGATCCACAAGGCGACCGTCTTCCGGCTGCTGGCCACGCTGGAGTCGCGCGGTCTGGTCGAGCAGGACTCCGAACGCGGGCGTTACCGCATCGGGCACACCGTGGTCGAGCTGGCCGCCGGGGCGACGCTGAGGGGCGACCTGTCCCTGCTGAGCCGTCCGGTCTGCCAGGAACTGGCCGCGGTCGCGGGGGAGACGGTGAATCTGGCGATCCATGACGGACCCGAAGTGATCAGCATCGACCAGGTGATCGGCGGTGCCGCCATCACCAGCATCGACTGGGTCGGCAAGCGCACGCCCATGCACGCCACCGCGGCGGGCAAGATCTTCCTCGCGTACATGTCCCCGGACCGGGCCGACGCGATCCTGGCGCAGGGACTCACGCAGTACACCCCCCACACCGTCGTGGATCCGGCGCGGCTCAAGGAGCAGCTCGAATTCGTCCGCAAGCGGGAGTACGCGACGACCAGCGAGGAGCATGAGATCGGACTGGCCGCCATCGCCGCCCCGATCCGCTCGCTGGACGGCCGGGTGATCGCCGCGGTGACCCTGTCCGGGCCGACGTTCCGGGTCAACGAGGACACCATCCCCGAACTCGCCGAGCGGGTCGTCGAGGCGGGCGCCCAGATCTCGTGGCGCAAGGGGTACGTCAAGCGAGGCTGAGGTGACTTGGCCGGGGTCTGCGGCTGGGTCTTGACGTCCGGGCCTTGTCGGCCGCAACATTTGTCTCGCATGGTGTGAATGTTTCGCAATGCGAGACATCTTGAGTGCCCTGAGTGCGGCCCAATGAAGCAGCCGTCGTCAGCCCGCAGCGTCAGCGTCACAGCGTCCCGAGGAGCGGTTGTGCCCTCACCTGTCCTGGATCCCCTGCTCCAGCCCTTCCACCTGAGACATCTCACCCTCCGCAACCGGGTGGTCAGCACGTCCCACGAGCCGGCCTTCGCCGAGGACGGCATGCCCAAGGACCGGTACCGGGCCTACCACCTGGAAAAGGCGCGCGGCGGCGTCGGCCTGACCATGATCGGCGGCTCCGCGGTCGTCTCCCCGGACAGCCCGCCCTCGTTCGGCAACCTGCTGCTGTACCGGGACGACATCGTGCCGTGGCTGCGCCGGCTCGCCGACGACGTGCACGAGGCCGGGGCCGCGGTCATGTGCCAGGTCACCCACCTCGGGCGCCGCACCAGCAACTACTCCGGCGACTGGCTGCCGGTGCTGTCCGCTTCGCCGCTGCGCGAACCCGCGCACCGGGCCTTCCCCAAGGCCGCCGAGGCCTGGGACCTCGACCGGATCGTGGGCGACTACGCCGCCGCCGCGCTGCGCTGCCAGGCGGGCGGTCTCGACGGCATCGAACTCCAGGCGTACGGCCACTTCATGGACAGCTTCCTGTCCCCCTCGACCAACCACCGCGACGACGAACTCGGCGGCAGCCTGGAGAACCGCATGGCGTTCCCGCTCCGGGTGATCCATGCCGTCCGGGAGGCGGTCGGACCGGACTTCGTCGTCGGCATCCGGATGATGCTGGACGAGAACCGGCCCGGCGGACTGACCTACGACGACGCCCTCGTGGCGGCGGAGCGCTTCACCGGCGGTGGCGTCGGCGACGGCGGTGGCATCGACTTCGTGAGCACCATCCGCGGCTCGCTGGAGAGCGACGCCTCGCTCGCGAAGACGATCCCGTCCATGGGCACCCCGCTCGGGCCGTTCCTGGAGTTCACCGGTGAGATCCGGCGCCGGCTCAACGTCCCGGTCATGCACGCGGCCCGGATCGCCGATCCCGCCACCGCCCGGTACGCGATCCGTGAGGGCCTGCTCGACCTGGTCGGCATGACCCGCGCGCAGATCGCCGACCCTCACCTGGTCGCCAAGATCGCCGCCGGCCAGGAGGAACGCATCCGGCCCTGTGTCGGGGCGAGTTACTGCCTGGACGCCATCTACGACTCCGGGGACACCAAGTGCGTCCACAACCCGGCCACCGGCCGGGAGCTGCACGTACCCCACACCGTGCCCCTCACGACCGGCCGCCGGAAGAAGGCCGTGGTCGTCGGAGCCGGCCCGGCCGGCCGGGAAGCCGCCCGGGTGCTGGGCGAACGGGGCCACGACGTCGTGCTGTTCGAGGCCAACGACCTCCCCGGGGGCCAGATCCGCTTCGCCGCGTCCAACCCCCGCCGCCGCGACCTGCTCGGCATCGTCGACTGGCGGGTCGCCGAGTGCAAGCACCACGGCGTCGACCTGCGCCTTGGCACGTTCGCCGAGCCCGGCGACATCCTGGCCGAACACCCCGACCTTGTCATCGTCGCCACCGGCGGCCTGCCCAACACGTCCTTCCTCGACGCCGGCGAGGACCTGGTCGCCGACACCTGGGACGTGTTGACCGGCTCCCTGCGCGCCCGGGGCGAGGTTCTGGTCTACGACGACCACGGCGGCTACCCGGCGATGGACGCCGTGGAACTGCTCGCCCCCACCGGCACCCGCCTGCACTACGTGACCCCGGAACGCACCCTCGCGCCCGACGTCGGCAGCATGAACTCACCCGCCTTCCTCAAGGCCTTCACCGAACACGGCGTGACGACCACCCTCGCCCAGCGGCTGCGCTCCGTACACCGCAACGCGGACGGCCGGCTCACCGCCGTGCTCTACAGCGAGTACACCGAGGCCGAGACCCAGCGGCTGGTCGTCGACCACGTCGTCGTCGAACACGGAACGCTGCCCAACGACAGCCTGTACACCGACCTGCTGCCGGGATCGAGCAACCTCGGCGAGGTCGACCACCGGGCCCTGCTCGCCCACGAGGCACAGACCGTGATCCGCAATGACGCGGGCCGCTACCAGCTCTTCCGTATTGGTGACGCGGTCACCAGCCGCAACATCCACGCCGCCGTCTACGACGCCCTGCGGCTGTGCCTGCCGGTCTGAGCCCCATGAGAGAGACAGCGATGAACGCACGCACCCCCGCGGCCGACGTGGACGGCCTTGTGGCCCGCCGCCCCGCCGGCCAGAGCCTGGAAGCGCCCTTCTACACCGCGGAGGAGTTCTTCGGGCTCGACATCGAGGCGGTCTTCGCCCGGAGTTGGCTCTTCGTCGCCGCCGAAGCCGAACTCCCCGAACCGGGCGACTACGTCACGGTCAATGTCGGACCGTACTCGGTCATCGTCGTCCGCGACGACGACGAGAACGTACAGGCCTTCCACAACGTGTGCCGTCACCGCGGCGCGCGCATCCTCAACGAGGAGCGCGGCTCGGTCGGCAACATCGTCTGCGGCTACCACCGGTGGACGTACGGCGTGGACGGCACGCTGCTGCACGCCGAGTCGCAGGCTCCCGGGTTCGACCCCTCGTGCTTCGGGCTGAGGTCCGTCCACGCGCGCACCGTCGCCGGTCTGGTCTTCATCTGCCTGGCCCAGGAACCGCCCGCCGACTTCGACGAGGTGGCCGCCCGCATCGAGCCGTACATCGCGCCGCACAACCTGGCGCGGGCGAAGGTGGCGGCCCAGATCGACATCGTCGAGAACGGCAACTGGAAGCTCACGATGGAGAACAACCGCGAGTGCTACCACTGCGGCGGCCATCCCGAGCTGCAGACCTCCCTCTTCCCCGTCTACGGCTACGCGGAGCAGGACGTCCCGCCCGTCCTGCGACCGGCCTACGAGCGCTACCTGAAGGCCGACGCCGAAGCCCGCGCGACGTACGAGTCGCTGGGGCTGCCGCACGAGGCCGTCGAGGAACTGGACACCCGCGAGACCGGCTTCCGCATCCAGCGCGAGCCCCTGGACGGCGCCGGGGAATCCTTCACCGAGGACGGCACGGCCGCGTGCGGGCGGCTGCTCGCGGACTTCCCCACCGCCCGCCTCGGCCGCCTCGGCCTCCACATGCAGCCCAACTCCTGGTTCCACTTCATGGCCGACCACGCGATCACCTTCTCCGTGATCCCGCTCGCCCCGGACCGCACCCTCGTACGCACCACCTGGCTGGTTCACCCCGACGCCGTCGAGGGCGTCGACTACGACCTCGACACCCTCACGCGGGTGTGGCAGGCCACCAACGACCAGGACGCGGTGTTCGTGGCCCGCGCCCAGCTCGGCGCCACCAGCCCGGCCTACGTGCCCGGCCCCTACAGCCCGACCGAATACCAGGTCGAGGCGTTCATCAACTGGTACGTCACCCGGCTGAAAGCACACCTGGAGCGATGATCACCACCACGGCAACCTCTGCCTCCGCCCCGGACTGGAGCGACGGCACGCTCGTGTGCAAGCAGGTCCACGACCTGACCACCGACGTCCGCACCTTCGTCCTGGAACCCACCGTCCCCCGGCTGTTCCGGCACGACCCCGGCCAGTTCCTCACCCTCTCCCTCGACATCGACGGCCGCACCGTCGAGCGCTGCTACACCATCTCCTCCCCGCCGACCCGCCCCCACCTCGCCGCCGTCACGGTCAAACGGATCCCCGGCGGCCTGGTCTCCAACTGGCTCCACGACCACCTCACCCCGGGCACCACCCTGCGGGCCCGGGGACCGCTGGGCCTGTTCTCGCTCGCCCGCCACCCGTCGCCCAAGTACCTCTTCCTGTCGGCGGGCAGCGGCGTGACGCCCATGATGTCGATGACCAGGACCCTGTACGACCTGGCGGACCCCGCCGACGTCCTGTTCGTGCACAGCGCCCGAACCCCCGGCGACGTCATCTTCCGCCGCGAACTCGACCTCATCGCCGCCACCGCCCCCGGCGTCCGGGTCGCGTACACGGGGGGCGGGCACGGCCGGCTGAACGCCCGGCTGCTCGCGGACATCGCGCCGGACCTGCACGAACGCGAGGTCTTCAGCTGCGGGCCCGTCGGCTACATGGACGCGGTACGAAGCATGCTCACCGACACCGGCTTCGACATGGCCCGCCACCACGAGGAAAGCTTCACCTTCGCCGAGCCCGCCGAGCTCCCTGTCGTGACGACGGGCGACACGTACAAGGTCGAGTTCACCCGCACCCGGCGCACCATCGAGTGCGACGCCGGCACCCCCGTCCTCGCCGCTGCGGCCAGGGCCGGCCTCAGCCTGCCCGCCTCCTGCGCCCAGGGCATATGCGGCACCTGCAAGACCACGCTGATCGCGGGGTCGGTCGACATGCAACACAACGGAGGCATCCGGCCGCGCGAGATCGCCCAGAACAAGATCCTGCTCTGCTGCTCCAAGCCGCTGGGCGACCTCGTGGTCGACGCCTGACCTGGCTCCTACGCCGGGTGGGCGCGGCCGAAGCGCTCGTCGACGAACTGCGAGAGCCGGCGCCGGGCCTCGTCGGGGGTCAGGTGCGCGCCGGTGAAGAAGGTCTGCATGACCAGCCCGTCCAGCATCGCGGTGAACTCCACGGCGGCGTCGGCGGCGTCGCGCGGGGCGAACTCCCCGCCGTCGATGCCGCGCCGGATGACGCGCTCGACGACGCTCCGCCAGAGCGCGTACTGCTCGGTGTGCCAGGCGGTGAGCCGGGTGTCGTGTATGGCGGCGGCCCAGTTGTCCAGCCAGAGCTGCCAGTGCGTCAGCGTCTCCGGGTCGGAGGACAGGTATTTGTCGATGAGCACCGCCAGGCCCTGCCGGGCGGTGGGCGCGCCGAGGCTCAGCTCGGCGACCGGCTGGTAGAAGAGATCGGCCTCCATCTTCAGCACGTCCACGAAGATCTCGTCGATGCCCCGGAAGTGGTAGCTGATGGTGCCGCTGGACACACCGCTCGCGGCGGCGATGTCCCGTATGCCCGTCGCCGCCAGCCCCTTTTCCGCCAGCACCTTCCGTGCTGCCTCCACCACCAGCTTGCGGCGCACCTCGGTGGGATGGCGGGACCGTTCCCATGGCTGGCGTGCCTTGGGGGCACGGCCGCCCGAACCGTCACTGCCGTCCGCCTCGACGCTCTCGTTGGTGCGCGACGCCGCCACTGCTGTGTTCCCTCCCGTGTTCTCGTGCTTGCTCGCCGACCGGTCGCCGACGGGATTACGCCGACGTCCGGGGGATGTCGGCCCGCCAGGACCGGGAGAACACCTCGGCGCCGCTCTCCCGCGCGATGACCTGGTTGTCGGCCGTGAAGTGCGTGGCCGACGCCGTCACGACACTACGAGTGGAGATCTCCACACGCCAATCCCCCCGGCTCAGGCCGATGTCCCAGGTGGATTCCGCCCGTGCCGACAGTGGGTCGTCCGCGCGGATCCGGTAGGCCTCCCGTACGCGCTCCTCGTACACCAGCCCGTCGGGATAGGTGCGGGTGCCGCCGTAGTTGGGGTCCACCACGAGTTCCCAGTCGCCGGTCTGCGGGTCGTACGTGACCTGCCGTTCGCGTCCGCCGGGCGGCCCGGGTACGTACGGCAGCGGGGCCGCCTGCTCCGGTTCGCCGAAGTCGGGCAGGGCGGGCTCGGGGCCGGGGCCCGCCGCCGCCCGGACCGGGAGCAGCAGCCGGGAGGCGGCGTCCCCGGCGGCATCCCCGGTGCGCAGGTCCAGGGTCACCGGTTCGGGTGCGGGCCACACCCACGGCCAGTACGCGGAGGACACGGCGAGCCGGATCCGGTGGCCCGGCGCGAAGGCGTGGGCGATCGCGGTCATCCGCACCCGGACCCGCTCCGGGCAGCCGGGGGTCCAGGCGCGCGGCGTGTCGTCGCCGTCCCGGTGGACCAGGTTGAGATTGCCGCGGGTCACCAGGGTCGACGAGCCGTCGGGGGCGATGTCGCACAGCCTGATGACGACCTGTCCGGCCGGGCGGTCGCAGTCCAGGAGCAGGTCGGCCTCGGGCATGCCGAGGATCTCCACCCGCCCGGTCAGCGGCGCCGAGTCGAAGCACACCGACCGGCCGTCCTCGGCCCGCTGGTCGGGCGGCAGGTCGGAGGGGTTGCCGAAGGGGAAGAACCGTCCGGCGTCCGTCCCGGTGTGCTGCGGGCTGGCCACCAGTACGGTGCCGCCCGCGTCCACCGGCTGCCCGGACGGGTGCAGCCGCCCGTCGCCCAGCGTCCAGGGCGTCGGCGTGACGTTCGGGGACGGCCACGACGGCTCGGCGACCCAGCGGCCGGGCCGGGTGTCGTACGAAGTGCGAGGCGGCACCGGTTCCTGCATCCAGGTCCGCAGCGGCGGCTCGTCCGTCACGCCGGTGTCAACGCCCTTGAGCCAGTGGTCCCACCAGCGCAGCGTCTCCTGGAGGAAGCCGATCGCCGGACCCGGCGGCAGCCCCCGGTCCGGGTACTGGTGCGACCACGGGCCGACCAGACCCTTCGCCGGGCACTGAAGGCCCTCCAGCAGCCGGAAGACCGTGTTGCGGTACGGGTCGGCCCAGCCGCCCACCGCGTAGACGGCGGCCTCGATCGCGGAGTAGTCCTCGCACACCGAGCCCTGTCGCCAGTAGTCGTCCCGCTCCTGATGGTCCAGCCAGATCTCCGCGAACGGCCGCAGGTTCTCCAGCCGTTCCAGCCACATCTTCCGCCAGGCGTCGCCGACGCGGTCGGGGTCCGGCGGCCGGGACTGGTAGGCCAGCATGGTCGCCGCCCACGCCGTCATGTCGATGCCGAGCACGCTGCCGCCCCAGTAGTGGACGTCGTCGGCGTACCGGTCGTCGGATGAGCAGACGGTGACGACGGCTTTGAGCGACGGCGGGCGGAGTGCGGCGACCTGGAGGCTGTTGAACCCGCCCCAGGAGATGCCGAACATGCCCGCCTTGCCCGTGGACCAGGGCTGGTCGGCGATCCAGGCGAGGGCGTCGACGGCGTCCTGCTGCTCCTGCGGCGTGTACTCGTCGTGCATCAAGCCCTCGGAGTCGCCGCAGCCGCGCATGTCGATGCGGATCGAGGCGTAGCCGTGCCCCGCGTACCAGGGGTGGCGCTGCGCGTCCCGGACCGAGGTCCAGTCGCTCTTGCGGTAGGGGAGGTACTCGACCAGGGCCGACACCGGGGCCTGTTCGGCGTCCTCGGGCAGCCAGATCCGGGCCGAGAGCGCCGTGCCGTCGCGCATGGGGATGAGTACGTGGTCTCGTACCGTGACCCGGCGCGGGAAGTCGTGACGGATCCTCATGAGGGGTTCAGCTCCTTGGACGCGGCGGTGGCGGACGCCGGGTCGTGCAGGTTGTCCAGGTCCAGGTGGCAGCGGATGCGGTGGCCGCCCTCGGCGTCCCGCCAGGGAGGCGTGGCGGACTCGCAGGTGCCGGGGACGGCGTGCGGGCAGCGCCGCTGGAACGGGCAGCCCGCCTCCGGCGGCGCCGACTCCGGCTCCTCCACCGGGCGGCGTTCCCACGGCTCCGGGCGGGCGCCGGGCTCCAGGACCGCGTCCAGCAGCATCCGGGTGTAGGGGTGGTTGGGGCCGGAGAACACCGCCTCCACGTCGCCGACCTCGCACAGCCGTCCCAGGTACAGCACGGCGACCCGGTCGGCGATGCTGCGCACCACCGCCAGGTCGTGCGAGATGAACAGGTACGTGATGCCGCGTTCGGTGCGAAGCCGGTCCAGCAGACGCAGCACGGAGGCCTGGACGGACACGTCGAGCGCCGAGACCACCTCGTCGGCCAGCACCAGGTCGGGGCCGGCGGCCAGGGCGCGGGCGATGCCGACCCGTTGCCGCTGCCCGCCGGACAGCTGCCCGGGCAGCCGGGCGCCGAGCTCACGGTCCAGGCCGACATCGTCCAGCAGGGCGTCCACGCGGTCGCCGAGCGGGGCGGCGCCGTCCTGGGCGAACAGGCGCAGCGGGCGGCGCAGCGCGTCCGACACGACGCGGCGCGGGTTGAGCGAGGTGTCGGCGTTCTGGAAGACCAGTTGGAGCCGTTTGCGCAGGCCGGGCGGACGCCGGGCGGCGGGCCTGGCCAGATCCTCGGTGCCGGACTCGCCGTCCTGGAGCACCAGGGTGCCGGCCGAGGGCTCGCGCAGCCCGGCGATGGTCCAGGCGAGGGTGGACTTGCCGCTGCCGCTCTCGCCGACCAGGGCCAGGGTCTCGCCGCGCCGGATGTCCAGGTCGATGCCGGCGACGGTGGGCGCGCCCTGCGCGCGGGCCCGGCGGGGCCGGTAGTCGACGGCCACGTCGCGCAGGGACACCAGAACGGGCGCCTCGTCACCGGCGCGTACGCCGCGCTGGTGCGTCTCGCGTTCCTCGGGGGGCAGTGCCCGGACCTCTTCGGCGCGCAGGCAGGCCGAATGATGCGCGTGTCCGGACGGTGCCTCGGGCTGCGTCAGCAGCCGCAGTTCCGGGGCGCCGCCGGTGGTGCAGCGGTCCTCGACGAGCGTGCAGCGCGCGGCGAACGAGCAGCCCGGCAGGTCGCTCCCGGGCTGGGGCGGGGTGCCCGGCATGGCCGCGGGGAGTCCGGGTTCGGCGAGGCTGGGCACGGAGGCGACCAGTCCACGGGTGTACGGGTGCGTGGGACGGTCGTACGTCCGCTGGGTGTCCCCGCGCTCGACGAGCCGCCCCGCGTACATCACCGCGACCCGGTCGCAGGCCGCCGAGACCACTCCCAGGTCATGGCTGACCAGCACCATCGCGACGCCGAGTTCGCGGCGGATACCGGTGAGCAGGTCGAGCACCCCGGCCTGGGTGACCACGTCGAGGCCGGTGGTGGGCTCGTCCAGGACCAGCAGCCGGGGGTTGCCCGCGAGCGCCATGGCGATGGCGACCCGCTGCTGCTGCCCGCCGGACAGCTCGTGCGGGTAGCGGCCCAGCAGCACCCGGGGCTGGGGCAGGCGCACTTGGGCGAACAGGACCGCTGCCTCGGCGTCCGCGGCCTCGCCGGTGAGGCCGCGGTGGACGCGCAGCACCTCGCGTACCTGGTGGCCCACCCTCATGGTGGGGGTCAGGGCGTGCCCGGCGTTCTGCGGCACCAGCGCGACGGTGCCGCCGCGCAGCGCGCGCAGCCGTGCGGGCGCCGCCTCGAACAGCGACTCGCCGTCCACCCGCACCTCGCCGGAGGTGACCCGGGCGCCGGCCCGCAGATGGCCGAGCAGCGCCGCCGCCAGGGTGGACTTCCCGCAGCCGGACTCTCCCACCAGGCCCAGGGTCTGTCCGGCGTCCAGAGACAGGGAGACGGTGGAGACGATCTCCCTGAGGCCACCGCGCGAGCGGTACGCGACGGAAAGGTCCCGTACGTCGAGCAGGGGCCCGGGGGCGGACTGCGTGCCGGTCATGCCGCACCTCCGTGCGCCCGGTCGACACCGAGCGCCTTGGCCAGGCCGTCGGCGGCCATGTTGAGCCCGATCACCAGGGTGCTCAGGGCGATGATCGGGGCGATGCTCGTCCACGGGGCGACGGCCAGCATGGAGCGGTTCTCGGAAACCATCAGGCCCCAGTCGGGCGTCGGCGGGTTCGCGCCGAACCCGAGGAAGGACAGCGAGCTGATCAGCAGCACCACCCAGGACGCGCGCATCGCGAACTCCACGAGGACTACGTCCAGCACGTTGGGCCCGATGTCGCGCAGCAGCACCGAGAAGGTGCCCTCGCCACGGGCCCGCGCCGCCGTCACGTAGTCGCGGGGCACGACGTCCAGCGCGGCGGCCCTGACCACCCGCACCACGCCCGGGCCGTACACGACGGTCACGGCGAGCACGATGACGACGGGATCGGTGCCCAGCACGGTCACGATGACGAGCAGCGCGAGGACCGGGGGTACGGCCAGGATGGCGTCGACCACGCGCATCACGACGTCGTCCAGCCACCCCCGGCGGTAGGCGGCCAGGCAGCCCACGGAGGCGCCCAGGCCCACGGCGAGCACGGTCGCGCTGAGCGACACCGACAGCGCGAGCCGGCCGCCGTACAGGGTGCGGGACAGGATGTCGCGCCCGTACTGGTCGGTGCCCGCGAGATGGCTGATGCTCGGCGCCTGGAGGGCTTCCAGGGCGTTGTTCCGCACCGGGGAGTCCGGGGCGAGCAGCGGGGCCGCGAGCGCGACCGCCAGGTGCAGCACGACCAGGACGGCACCGGTCATCGCCGAGGGCGAGCCGCGCAGCGCGCCCCAGGTCTGCCGCAGCCGTCCCGGCGGGCGCTCAGCGGTGGTCGGTTTCGCTGTCGGTGTCGCTGTCGCTTTTGCTGTCGCTGTCACGCGGTCCTCCGGTTCGTCCGCAGCCTGGGGTTGAGCGCCATGGCGGCGAGGTCGGCGGCGAGGTTGCACAGCACGTAGGTGGCGGCGCCGAGTACGGCGATCGTCTGGATGACGGGGAGGTCGCGGTTGTGCACCGCGTCGATGGTGAGCAGGCCGACGCCCGGGTAGTTGAAGACGCTCTCGACCACCACCACACCGCCCACCAGCCAGGCGACGTTCATGGCGATGACGTTGAGGGTGGGCAGCAGGGCGCTGGGCAGGGCGTGCCGCAGCACCACCCGGGCCGGTGAGATGCCCTTCAGCCGCGCGGTCGTGACGAACTCGCTCGCCATGACGTCGATCACGCTGGTGCGCAGCATGCGGATGATGTACGCGGCCATGACCACCGTCAGCGCGATCGACGGCAGCCAGATCGCAGGCAGCAGATCGCCGATCCCGGCGTCCGGCCCGGCGGTCACCACCGCGGGGAACAGCGGGATGTCGATGGAGAACAGCAGCACCAGTACGGTCGCGATCACGAACTCCGGCATGCTCATCCCGATCAGGCTGAGCGAGGAGATCGCGAGGTCGGGCCAGCGGTCCCGGTAGAGCCCGGCGACCACGCCCAGCACGAGGGCGAGCGTGACGCCGAGCACCACGGTGACCCCGGCCAGCATCATGGTGTTGCGCAGCCGCAGGCCGACCTCCGCGCCGACCGAGACGTGGTTGACCAGCGAGGTGCCGAAGTCGCCGTGCAGCATGCCGGACATCCAGTCCAGGTAGCGGCGCCACGGCGGCTCGTCGAGCCCGAGTTCGGCGCGCAGCGCCGCGACGTTGGCACGGGTGGCGTTCTGGCCGAGGATCTGGGTGGTCACGTCGCCGGGGAGGGCCTGGACGGCCAGGAACACCCCGAGCGAGGCCAGCCAGATCGTGACGAGTGCGAGGAGCAGACGGCGTGCGATGTAGCGGCCCATGTCAGGCGCTGAGCCCGATCTTGAGGTAGTCGAACTCGAAGCCGCTCTCGTGGTAGTTGACGACCTTCTTCGATATCCCGACCATGCGGCTGGCGAAGAACGGCATGATCGTGCCGTCCTGATCCACCATCAGCTTCTGAGCGTCCTGGTAGAGCTGCTTGCGCTTGGCGTCGTCGGTCTCCTTGCGCGCCGAGGCGATCAGGCCGTCGAACGTCGGGTTGGACCACTTGGACTCGTTGTACGCGGAGCCGGAGTGGAAGATCTCGCTGAGCAGCTGGTCGATCGGGCGGCCGACGTACCAGTACGAGGTCATCAGCGGCTTCTGCATCCAGATCTTGGTGTAGTACGAGTCGGACGGCGAGTTCTGGATGTTCAGCGTGATGCCCGCGTGGGCGACGGAGTCCTTCATCGCCAGGGCCAGCGGGGTGAGCACGCTGTCGTAGTCCGAGGTGTACAGCGGCAGGGCCAGCTTGTCGTGGCCCGCCTTCTTCAGCAGCGCCTTGGCCTTCTCCGGGTCCGGCGCCACGGTGTAGTCCAGGCGGTAGGGGTCGTCCGGCGGCACGGGGTTGTCGTGGGCGATCGTGCCGTGACCCTGGACGGCGAGCTTGATGACCTGGGCGGGGTCGTAGGCGAGTTTGAAGGCCTGCCGCACCTTGGAGTCGGTGAAGGGCGTCGCCGTGCACAGCATGGGCAGCGTGTACCACTGGGCGTTCTTGACCTCCACGACGGTGGCGGTGGAGGAGGCCTGCACGGTCTTGACGCCGGCGGAGTCCAGGTTGGTCTGCGAGATCAGGTCGACCTGCTGCGAGAGCAGCGCGTTGATCCGGCTCTGGGTCTCGGCGATGGAGGAGAACGCGATGGCGTCCAGGACGGGCTTGCCGCCGTAGTAGTCCGTGTTGGCGACGACCTTGCCGGGTCCCGCGGGGGTGAACGACGCCAGCTTGAACGGGCCGGTGCCGATGCCCTTGGTCGCGGTGGTCTTCGCGGAGCCCTTGGCGATGACGTAGCAGTTGTAGTGCATCAGCAGGGTCGGGAACTCGGCGTGCGCCGCCTTGAGCTTGACGACCAGGGTGTTCTTGTCGGGGGTGCTGATGCCGGACGTGCTGACGAAGGTGCTGAGTACGCCGGCCTGCGGGGACTTGGTGGCGGGGTCGAGGATGTGGGTCAGGGTGTAGGCGGCGTCGGCGGAGGTGAAGGGCTGCCCGTTGTGGAACGTGACGCCGTCGCGCAGAGTGAAGGTCCAGGTCTTCGCCTCGTCCGACATCTCCCAGGAGGTCGCGAGGTCGGCGGCCGGCTTGCCGTCGCTGCCGCGCCGGACCAGCCGGCTGTAGAGGGCGCCCAGATACTCGTACGCGGACAGAGAGCTCGCCGGGTCCAGCGTCTCCGCACCGGACGCCGGCGGCCGGGCGATCCGCAGTGTCCCGCCGGCTGCGGCCTTGCCGGTGGCGGCGGCTGTGGCGGCCGCCTTGCCGGCGTTCGCTCCCGAGCCGCACGCCGTCAGCAGCCACGCGCCCGCCGCGGCTCCCGCTCCCGCGGTCAGCAACCCGCGTCGGGACACGGCACCTGTCGTTCTTTCCTGACCGTCACCGGAGTTGACACCACCTGACAACACCATGATCGCTCCGCCCTTTGCCCTTGCCCAGTACCCCGGCCTGCCCGCTGGGTCGCTTATCGTCCAAGCGAACGATTGTGCCGTTCGGTAGAGCGATATGATTCACACCCCGGGCGAAACAGGCAATGCTTACAGGAAACGTTTCTGTTAACGCGCAACGGATGCTCATCCTGCGGCCTCCTGCGGCGTGACCGCTGGGCACCCGCCCTCGGCGCGGCAGACGCGTCACCGTCATCAAGAGCTCTACGGTTCTTGCCGCTTTCTGCGGGACGGCTGCGTGTCGCCGGAATTCCTGCTCCTCCGTGACCGCGTGGGAGCGCCGGCCGGAGAGCTCCTCTCTGCGGTGAGTGGCCTTACGGCGTGCGGCTCGCGCGCCTCGATTCCCTCGGTCCCGGGGATGAGGTCGGTCTGTATCGGTGCGGGAGCAGAACGACGGGCGGTTTCCGGGACGGGCAGCACGTTCCGACGGTGCAACTCGGCGACGCTGACCAACGGTGACATGAGCACTCGGTCGAGCAGCTCATTCTGAGCCGACTGCAGTTCGACCAGATGCCACAGGACGGCCAGCACGTACTGGAGTTCCTCACTCCAGGCAGGTAGCCACCGCTCGGGCCGGATGCGGTCCAGCTCGCTGACGGCCCTGCGGGACCGCGGTCCCGTCCTGCGTTTCAACCAGCCGTCGAGAACGTTCTGTCCGCTGACCTGGCAGGATGCCGGGCACCGTCCATGGCAACAGATCATCCAATGCGGGACATGTTTCCCATGCTCCAAGGGCCGCGGGCGTGAACGGGGCGTGGGCGTCCTGACGCACCGGGCGCCACTGATCACTGTCAGGCCCGAAAGCTTCGACAGTGCACGTGCCAGCCACAAGCATCCAGGAGCGACTTCCTACGCACCTGCGGGCGGTGCCACTTGCGGTAGTGCCGAATAGTTCGATACTTGTGAGATCTCCAGGTGTCACCGCGTTCGATACTTGGACCGTCACGGAGGGGCTGACCAGTTCCGCCGCCGCACGCCGACCGATCGGAGATTCCGCATGGAGCGCACGGGCAAGGAGGTCGTGGTCGAGGAGGCGTCCTTCGGAGTTCGTCTGGTGACGCTGAATCTTCCCGACGTGCGCAACGCCATGACGGAGGAGATGACCGAGACCTGGCGCGAGGTCATGGCGGAGATCCACGAGGACAAGCAGGTCCGCGCGGTCGTGCTGACCGGGAAGGGCAGTTCGTTCTGCTCCGGTGCGGACCTGTCGTTCCTCGATCAGGGTAGCGCCCACCACAACACCCCGGACCGGCTGCGGGACAAGATGGTGCCGTTCTACGACGCCTGGCTGATGGCGCGGCGGCTTCCGGTGCCGGTGATCGCGGCAGTGAACGGACCCGCCATCGGCGCCGGCCTGTGTCTGGCTCTCGCCTGCGACTTGCGCTATGCGGGCCAGGACGCCGTCTTCAGTGCCCCCTTCAACTTCCTGGGCACGCACGGCGGCATGGGCGTCAACTACCTACTGCCCGAAGTCGTCGGCATGGCCAGGGCCCGGGAGATGCTTTACACCAGCCGGAGGGTGGACGCCGAGGAGGCGCTGCACTGGGGGCTTGTCAGCGACGTCGCCGACGACGTCCTGGCGCACAGCCTCGACGTGGCCGACCGCATCGCCCAGGCGGCCCCGATCGCGACCCGGCTGACCAAGGTCGCGCTGGAGCAGTCCGTGCACGGCTTGGACGCGACACTGCGATGGGAGGCTCTCGCACAGCCGGTGACGATGGCGACCGAGGACCTGCACGAGGGCATCCAGGCCCGTCGCCAGCGCCGCGAGGCTCGCTTCGAAGGACGTTAACCCATAGGAAACCCCTGTCCAGGGGCGTTCCTCTATTCTCGGAGTATATTGATAGTTGTGAGACTACTGTCGGCTCCGAAAGGACCACGATGAGGCAGATCGCGAACCCGGGCGTGCTGGCCTCGGACGTCATGAAGGCGCTGAGCGACCCCATCCGCTGGGACATCGTCCGCCAAATGGCAGAGGTCGACGAGCTGCCCTGCGCGGTGCTTGAGGACACGCTGCCCATCTCGAAGCCGACCATCTCGTACCACACGAAGATCCTTGGGCAGGTCGGCCTCCTTGAGGTGCGTAAAAAGGGCCGCAACTTCTTCTATACGCTCAATCGCGACGTCCTGCGTGACGTGATGGACGAACTGTGGTCCCTCGCCCCCGAGCCGCGGCCGGTCAGTCAGGGCCGGGTCGATCATCGGACGGCATCGCGCCGTCGGCATGTCCGCCGGGACGTCGAGGAACGGCAGGACGCAGCAGTGGACCAGCAGAACGAACTGGTGCTCCTGACCTGGTGATCGCTGCCGGGCCGCACACCGGTCCGCCTGCGCAGGAAGAACAGGCGCGTGGGGGAGGGGGGGGGACCGGCCCCCCGGGGGGGGGGCCCCGGCCGGGCGCGGCCCGGGGAGGATAAAAAAAAAACCACGCCCCCC